>CALWBZ010000036.1 GCA_944376225.1 uncultured Clostridia bacterium
CCCGTGGGAGAATACACGATGGGAGACGCGGTGCGGGTCGGCCGGCAACTGGAGAGGCTGGGTTACAAATGGTTCGAGGAGCCCTTCCGGGATTTCGAGCTTTATGAGTACCAAGAGCTTTGCCGGACATTGGACATTCCTGTCGCGGGAACGGAAACCACGAGGGGCTGCCACTGGGGCGTGGCCCAGGTCATCGCCCAGCGGGCGGCGGATATCGTCCGGGCGGACGTGAGCTGGAAGGACGGCGTCACGGGAACTCTCAAGATCGCCCATATGGCGGAAGCCTTCGGCATGAATTGCGAGATTCACACGACCACGATGAATTTCATGGATCTGGTGAATGTGCATGTTAGCTGCGCCATTCGCAATTGCGAGTATTTCGAGTATTTCGTACCGGAAGATTCTTATCGGCTGCCCATGAAGGGGGATCTGCCCATCAGGGACGGGATGATCTATGCTCCTCATACGCCGGGCGTCGGGGCGGAACTTGATTGGGAACTGATCGGAAGAAGCTGCAAAAGTCATCGCGTGCAGCAATTGTAAGGAGGAAAGTCAGCATGGAAAAAGAATTGCAGGGACGTGTAGGCATCGTGACTGGCGGGAGCAGCGGGATCGGTTACGCTATCGCCAATGCTCTGGCGGAAGCGGGCGCGACGGTCTATGTGATCAGCCGTACCGGCGGAGAGAAGAAGGGGCTGGAACCGAATCGGTCGGGCGTCATTCATACCATGGGGGACGTGACCCATATGGAGGAGATGCGATCTTTGGTCGGCGCGATCGCCGCGAAAGACGGACTGGATTTTCTGGTGAACAATGCCGGCATCACGAAAAAATGCCGGGCGGAAGACTTTCCTATGGAGGATTTCGAGCGGATCTTGAGGGTGAACGTGACCGGCATTTTCTCCCTCTGCCAGAGCGCCTATCCTTATCTTAAGGAGAGCAGACACAAGGGCAGGATCGTCAATATCAGCAGTATGGCGGCCCATCTGGGTTTTTCGGAGGTGGTTCCCTACTGCACGAGTAAGGCGGCGGTGTGCGGCCTGACAAGAGGGCTCGCGGTAGAATGGGCGAACGACAATATCACCGTCAACAGCATCGCGCCGGGATGGTTTCCCAGTGAAATGAGTAAACAGGTCATGACGCCGGAGCGTAAGCAGGCGATCCTAGGCAGGATGCCCGTGCACGCCTTCGGCGATCCGAAGGATCTGGGAGCCATGGCCAGGTTCCTGCTGGGGGACGGCGCGAAGTATATCACCGGACAGGATTTTGCCGTGGACGGCGGAGCGCTGGCCTACGGCTTTTAAGGAGGAAGAATATGGGACGTTTTCAGGAAGATCTGTTTTTGACCAACGAAACGGGAAAACGGCTGTACCACCGGTATGCCAAAGAGATGCCGATCATCGATTACCATTGTCATTTGTCTCCCAAGGAGATCTATGAGAATAAAGAGTTTGAAGACCTGGGAGAGATGTGGCTTTCGGGAGATCATTATAAATGGCGCGTCATGCGAACCTTTGGGATCGATGAGAAATATATCACGGGGGACGCCGATTATTACGAGAAATTCATGGCCTTTGCCAAGATCCTACCGGAGCTCATCGGCAATCCCATCTATATCTGGTGCGCGCTGGAGCTCAAACGGTATTTTGATATAGACGAGCCGCTGTCGGAGGAAAACGCGGAAGAGATCTACCGAAAGACGAAGGAGATGATCCAGAAAGAGCATATGACCCGGCGATGGTGTATGGAAAAGAGCCGGGTAGAATTGGTGTCCACCACGGAGGATCCCACGGATACGCTGGAATATCATTTTCTCATGCAAAAAGAGAATCATAAGACGAAAGTCGTATCCGCCTTCCGGCCGGATCAGGCGATGTTTGTCCGGCGTCCCGGGTTCGGCGCCTATATGGAGAAGCTGTCCCGGGCGGCGGGGGTTCCGATCTGCGGTTTTCAGGATATGCTGAAAGCCTTGGACCTGCGTCTGAAGTTTTTCCGCCAGGTGGACACCAGGGTTTCCGACGACGGCATTCCCTATTTATATTGGGAAGACTTTACCATGGACGAGGTAGAAACCATCTGGCACAAAGCCGTATCGGGACAGCCATTGACGGATCAGGAGGAAAACCGCTATATCAGCGCCTTCCTGTTTCATATGGGACAGCTCTATCACGACAACGGATTCGTCATGCAGCTGCACATCGGTACCTATCTGGATTGCAATCGGAAGGGCGTGAAGGAGGTGGGGCAATCCTGCGGATTCGACTGCACCGACGATTCCACTTCCGTTCTAAGCGTCGGTGAATTGCTCAATCGTTTACATGAGATCGGAAAGCTCCCCAAGACCATCCTATATCCTCTGGACGCGACCAAGCAGGAAAACTTCGCCATTTTGGCCGCCGGATTCTGCGAAGGAGGAACCAGAGCCAAGGTGCAGCTGGGAGCGCCCTGGTGGTTCAACGACCATGTTTACGGCCTGGAAAGACAGTTTCAGGCCACAGCCAACCTCTATCCCATCAGTCTGTCCGTGGGCATGCTGACGGATAGTCGGAGTTTCATCTCCTACCCCCGTCACGAACTCTACCGCCGGGTGCTCTGCAATTACTTCGGCATGCTGGTCGAGCGGGGAGAGTATTTCGGCGACGAAGAAACGCTGAAAAAGGTCGTCCAGAACATCTGTTATTACAATGTAAAGGAGTTTTTTGAGTTCTGATGAAAAAAGGCTGTCGCGGACGCGGCAGCCTTTTTCATATCGTTTATTCATTTTTTCCGAATTCGGCCAGCTTAAGATCGGGATTGCGCTCCGTGATCATGCCGAGGCTCCATTCGTGAGCATAGATAATCAGATAATTTCCCTTAAAATCCTGAATGAGTTTGGCGTCCGACGTCAGATACAGGGACGGAGGAGATTCGGGATCCGTCTCGTTCTCGATCCAACGGATATACTCCTGACTCATGGGTTCCAGGCGCACCTCGATATTATACTCGGAGCGCAGGCGATATAACAGCACATCGAATTGCAGCGTACCCACCACGCCTACGATGATCTCTTCCATACCGCGCCGGGGTTCCTGGAACATCTGTATCGCGCCCTCCTGGGCGATTTGCGTCGTCCCCTTGATGAACTGCTTTCGCTTAAGCGTATCCACCTGGCGGAGCCTTGCGAAATGTTCCGGAGCAAAGGTGGGGATGCCGGTGAACTGACACTTTAAGGAGGGATCGCATACCGTATCGCCGATGGAGAAAATCCCCGGATCGAAGACGCCGATGATGTCCCCCGCGTAAGCCTCCTCGATGATCGTGCGGTCCTGGGCCATCAGCTGCTGAGGCTGGGAGAGACGCATTTTTTTATTGCCCTGCACGTGGAAGACTTCCTGATCCTTATTAAAGCGGCCGGAACAGATACGCATGAAGGCGATTCGATCCCGGTGCGCCCGGTTCATGTTGGCCTGAATCTTAAAGACGAAGGCGGAAAAACGGGGATCCATAGGATCGATGGTGTCTCCGGAAGCGGTCTGGCGGGCCAGGGGCGGCGGCGTCAGACGCAGAAATTCCTGCAGAAAAGGTTCCACGCCGAAGTTAGTCAGGGCGGAACCGAAGAAGACGGGGGAGAGGCGGCCGGTCTGGATCTCCTTCATGTCAAATTCGTAATTGGCCCCGTCTAAGAGTTCGATATCCTCCGCCAGAGTCTCCTGAGCATCGCTGCCGATCAGCTTCGCCAGGGCCGGATCATCCAGGCGTACTTCCACGGCGGTCGCCTTCCGACTTCCTCCATGGGAAATAAAGGAAATGATCTCGCTTCGCTGCCGGTCGTAGACGCCTTTGAAACTCTTGCCGGAACCGATGGGCCAGTTCATGGGATAAGTATGGATCCCCAATTCCGTCTCGATCTCGTCCATCAGGTCGAAAGGATTGCGAGCCTCCCGGTCCATCTTGTTGATAAAGGTGAAGACGGGGATATGCCGCATGACGCAGACCTTGAAAAGTTTACGGGTCTGGGCCTCCACACCCTTGGAGGCGTCGATAACCATGACGGCGGAGTCCGCTGCCATGAGGGTACGGTAGGTGTCCTCGGAAAAGTCCTGGTGTCCGGGCGTGTCCAGGATGTTGATACAGAATCCGTCATAATTAAACTGCATGACGGAGGAGGTGACGGAGATGCCTCGCTGCTTTTCGATTTCCATCCAGTCCGATACCGCGTGCCGGGCCGCGGCCTTTCCCTTGACGGCGCCGGCCAACTGAATCGCGCCGCCGTACAACAAAAACTTCTCCGTCAGCGTGGTTTTTCCGGCGTCCGGGTGAGAGATGATCGCAAAAGTCCGCCGCTTCTCGATGGCGGAAGTAAAATCCTGTTTTGCCAAAAGAATTCCTCCAAAATACCGGAACGACAGTTCCGGCAAAATAAAATACGGCTTAGAAATACCGGAACTCATTATAGCATCAATAAAAAGCCCGCGCAAGGATTTTTTGCAAAAACAAGGCTTTCCCGCCGTGTTCTTAAGACTTTCTGATGAATCCTATAATGCCGTTGATTTTTCCTGCGAAATTTGGTATAGTAATAACGAACATCTGTTCAAACATACGGAGAAGGAGTTGGAAATATGCAGATTGGGATCATCGGAGGCGGAGCGGCCGGCATGACGGCGGCAATCACGGCGGCCCGGGCCGGCGCGGAGGTAACGGTTTACGAGAAGATGGATCGAGTCGGCAAGAAGCTCTTGGCGACCGGGAACGGCCGCTGCAATATTTCCAATGAACATATGGAGCTGTTTCATTTTCACGGTGCCAGTCCGGACTTCATCCGGAAGGTGATGGAGGCCGTACCGCCGGAGGAGACGAGGGCGTTTTGGGAGAGCCTGGGGCTGATTCTCGTATCCCAGGAAGGCAGGCTGTATCCGATGTCCCTACAGGCTTCCGGCGTCCTGGACGCCCTGCGTCTGGAGATGGAGCGCCTGGGGGTACGGGTTCGGTGCGGGGAAGAGGTGACTCGCGTTGTCCCGGTAAAAAGAAGTTTTCGATTGGAAGGCGCCGACGGTCAGGAGAAGGGACGCTTCTCCCGGGTCATCATCACCGCGGGCGGCAAGGCGTCTCCCCAGTTTGGAGCGGACGGAGACGGGCAGAGGCTGGCCGCGTCTTTAGGACATACGGTGGTGCCGCTGCGGCCCGCCCTGGTTAAGTTAAAATGCCGCAGCCCCTATTTGAAGGCCCTTTCCGGCTGTAAGGTAGAGGCGCGGGCGACGCTTTTGCAGGGGGACGAGGTGCTGGCGCAGGAGTGGGGAGAGGTTCTGTTTACTCCGGAGGGCCTGTCGGGGCCGCCGATCCTTCGGCTCTCCCGGGAGGCGCTGGTCAGCGGGCGCAGGTGCAGCATCGCCCTTAACCTGATGGAGCATATGCGGGAGGGGGAATGCTACTGGTGGCTGAAACAGCGCGCGGAGCGTTTCGGGTACATGAAGGTGCAGGAGATGCTCGGCGGCGTGCTGCATAAACGCCTCATCCTGCCCATGCTCAAAGAGACGGACATTCCGCCCCAGACGCCGAGCGAGCGGCTGAGTAAACAGCAGATCCAGGCCCTTTCCCGAATTTTGCAATGGTGGACGTTTCCCGTTTTGGGAGACGGCGGATGGAGAGAGGCGCAGGTGACGGTGGGGGGCGTCTTCACCGGGGAAATCGACCCGACTACGATGCAGTCTAAGAAAAAGACGGGGATCTACTGGGCGGGAGAGGTTCTGGACGTGGACGGAGACTGTGGCGGCTATAATCTGCAATGGGCCGCCAGCAGCGGAATATTAGCGGGGCGAAGCGCCGCCGGGTAACGGAGAGGAGAAAGTATGAGGGATTTTAGTCGGGTGAAGAGAGTGGTTGTGAAGATCGGATCCTCTTCGATCACCCATGAAAACGGAAGGCTGGCCCTTCGTAAGATCGATTTATTGGCAAAGGAACTGGCCGATCTGCATAACAGCGGCCGAGATGTGGTATTGGTTTCTTCCGGCGCCATCGCCGCCGGGGTATCCGCCCTGCATCTTAAGAAGAAGCCGAGCCGGACCGCGCAGAAACAGGCCGCGGCCGCGGTGGGGCAGGGAGCCCTGATTCAGCTTTATGAGAAGTTTTTCCTGGAATATCGGCAGAGTATCGCCCAGATCCTTCTGACAAAGGACGTGATGGACGAACCTTGCCAGCGGGAAAACGCCATGAATACGTTTGAGCAACTCTTTGCCTACGGTGTGATTCCGATCGTGAACGAGAACGACACCATCGCCACGGACGAGATCGGATTCGGAGACAACGACAGGCTGTCCGCCTATGTGGCGGCCCTGGTACAGGCGGATCTTTTGATCCTTCTTTCGGACATCGACGGGTTGTATACGGCGGATCCGGCGAAGAACCCGGAGGCTCCGATGCTGAAAGAAGTGCGGGAGATCACGGGGGAGGTCGAGGCGATGGCCGGCAGCAGCCATTCGGATGTGGGAACCGGCGGTATGATTACGAAGATCTTAGCCGCTCAAATCGCGACGGAGGCCGGCATCGATATGCTGATCGCGAACGCGGCGGAGCCGGATATACTGGAAAGGGTTTTCGACGGAGAAGCCCTGGGAACCTACTTTTATGGAAAACCGAAAGACCGGGCTTAGGCGGGAAGGGAGAAGGATGCGGGACGGGCTTTCCGCCGCCTATCGGGACGGGGCGTCCCTGAAGATCTTAGAGGCGCTTTTACGCCTGCCGGATTATGAAAGAATCCGCCGGGTCTTTCTCTTTTGTTCTGTCGGAAGCGAGCCCGCGACAACGCCATGGATGGAGCGGTTTTGGCGGGACGAAAAACAGGTCGCCTGTCCCCGTACATTTTCCGGCGGCCAAATGGAGTTTTACCGGGTACGAAGCATAGCGGATTGTGCCCCGGGCCGGTATGGAATACCGGAACCTACGGAAGGATGTCCGCTATTGGTCCCCGACGAAGATACATGGGTGCTGACGCCGGGACTCTTGTTTGACGGCCGGGGATACCGTATCGGATACGGCGGGGGGTTTTACGACAGGTATATGACCCGGTTTCCCGAGGCTCATTATATCGGGGTGGGTTTCGCGGATCAATATCGGGAAGAGAACTGGCCCGTTTCACCTTTCGATCGGCGGATCGAAAGACTGGTGACGGACTTAGGAGTTTATCTATATGAGGAGGGAAGGCAATGATCGCCTATGTGAGCGGCATTTGCAAAGATATTGAAGAGGACAGCGTCGTGATCGACGTGGGCGGCGTCGGCTATCGGGTCTTCACACCGGTCACGGAAGAGCTTGTTCGCAAAGGCGTGGGCAATCCCCTCACGCTGCATACTCATTTCTGCGTGCGGGAAGACTCGCAGATCCTGTACGGATTCTTAGAGAAGAGCACGCTGAAACTGTTCCGGCAGCTCATTAATGTGAACGGAGTAGGGCCTAAGTACGCCCTGGCCATCCTTACGCAGCTCTCGGAGAGCGCGGTGGTGTTGGCGATCGCGGGGGGCGATCATAAGGCCCTCACGAAAGTCTCCGGCATCGGTCCCAAGACGGCCCAGCGGATCGTGCTGGATCTAAAGGATAAGGTAAGCGTCTCCGCGGAAGAAGAAGCGATTTTGCCGAAGTTTGTGACGGAACCGGAGGCTCAGGGGAGCTCCGCGGAAGCGCTGGAAGCCCTGGAGGCGCTGGGTTACAGCAAAGCGGAGGCTTCGCAGGCCTTGGGAAGGGTGTACGACGAGACGAAGACGGTACAGCAGCTTCTAAAAGAGGCGCTGCGCCAATTGGCCGCATTCTGACAGAGGAAGGGATAAATAGATGGATCTTAAGAATCTGGAGAGGATTATTGACGCGACGGTTCGCAAGGAAGAAGAAGAGAGTGAGAAAAGCCTGCGCCCCCATCGGTTCGAGGAGTATATGGGGCAGGAGGAGATCAAGAAGAATCTGAGGGTCTTTATCGAGGCGGCGAAGAAGCGGGGAGAACCCCTGGATCATATGCTGTTTTACGGTCCCCCGGGGTTGGGAAAGACGACGCTGGCGGGGATCATCGCCTATGAGATGGGCGTGCATATGAAGGTCACCACGGGACCGGCCATCGAGCGGCCGGGGGATATCGCGGCGGTTCTCAACAATCTGTCTGAAGGGGACGTGTTGTTTATCGACGAGATTCACCGGCTGAACCGTCAGGTAGAGGAGATTCTTTATCCGGCCATGGAGGATTATGCCATCGATATCATGATCGGCAAGGGGCCGGCGGCGAAGTCTCTTCGCATTGAACTGCCCAAATTCACGCTGATCGGAGCGACTACCCGGGTGGGGATGCTTTCGGCGCCCCTGAGGGATCGCTTCGGCATGGTGAATCATCTGGAATTTTACAGCGTGGAGGAACTGGCCAAGATCGTGGAACGATCCGCCGGAACCCTCGGGGTGGAGATCGACCGGGAGGGAGCGATGGAGATCGCGGGCAGAAGCCGAGGGACGCCGAGACTGGCAAACCGGCTCCTCAAACGAACGAGGGATTTTGCCCAAGTCATGTTTGACGGAAAGATCACCAAGGAGACCGCGAGTCACGCGCTGGACGCCCTTAGGGTGGACCCCCACGGACTGGACACGATGGATCACAGGCTTCTTACGGCCATGATGGACACCTTTGGCGGGGGCCCCGTGGGCTTGGAGACCCTGGCCGCTTCCATCGGAGAAGACGTGGGAACGGTGGAGGACGTATGCGAGCCCTATCTGATGCAGCAGGGATTTATACAGAGGACGCCAAGAGGAAGGATGGTAACGCCTAAATGTCTACAGTATTTTCACAGAACGATTCCCGCGGAGGGAGAGCAGCTGCGGATGAAGGAGGAGTAAGGCCTCTGCCGGAACTTCTGGCTCCCGCAGGGAGCCTGGAAGTCTTAAAATACGCGGTGAACGCCGGCGCGGACGCGGTGTATTTCGGCGGAAAAACTTTTAACGCGAGACAGGGAGCGGCCAATTTTGGAGACGAGGAGATCCGGGAGGCGGTTCTTTACTGCGCGCCCTACGGGGTCAAGACCTATCTGACCCTCAATACCCTAATCAAGCAGGAGGAGTGGGATTTACTTTGCCGTTTCGCGGACCGGGTGCTCCCCCTGGGAGTGACGGGGCTGATCATGCAGGATCTGGGGGCGGCCTCCTATGTGAAAAGACGGTTTCCCGAGGTTCAGATTCATGCCAGTACACAGATGAGCGTTCATAACAAAGAGGGCGCGCTGTGGCTCCGGGAGCAGGGATATAAGCGGGTCGTTCTTTCCAGGGAGCTTCCTTTGGAAGAGGCGGCCAGGATCGGACGGGAAACGGGCATAGAGACAGAGATTTTTATTCACGGAGCCCTCTGCTACAGTTATTCGGGGCAGTGTCTGATGAGTTCCATGATCGGGGGACGTAGCGGCAATAGAGGACGGTGCGCCCAGCCCTGCCGCCTGCGGTATGGTCTGAATGAGGAAGAGCAAAAGCGCCATTATCTGAATCTGAAAGATATCTGCACGATTGATTTCGTGAAAGAAATCTGCGAGAGCGGCGCCGCCTCGTTGAAGATCGAGGGACGCTTAAAGGGCGCGGCATATGTGGCCGGCGTCACGGGGGCCTATAGACGAGCCCTGGATTATTACCGGGAAACGGGGAAAAACTACGCGCCCAGCGCGGAGGAACGGAGGGAACTGGCCCTTCTTTTTAATCGAGGCGGTTTTTCGAAAGGTTACCTGTTTGGAAAAGAAGACGGGATGATCTGCGGGGAAAGCCCGAAGCATTCGGGGATCGCGGCGGGAAAGGTGCAGGAGATCGTGAGAGGGCGGATGATCTTAGAGCTGACACAGAATGTGGAGCCGGGAGATACGATGGAAATCCGAACGAAGCGCCTTCCCTATCCTTCTTTTATTGTTCGTGAAAAGGACTTGAGCGGCCGTAGGCTTAGCCTTCCGGTCATCTCGGGCGTAAAGAAGGGGGAGGAAGCGCGCCTTCTGGTGAGTCAGAGCCTTGGCAGGCGGATTCTGGATCGGACGAAGAAGCGCTATGTTCCGATGGAGTTGGAAGTGCGTCTGCGGAAGGGAGAACCGGCCTTAGCGCGGGGAAGGGCGGCCGCTTATACGGTGGAAGCCCGGGGAGAAGAGGTAAGCGCGGCGAGGACCAGACCCCTTTCTCGGGAAGAGGTCATCCGGCAGATGTCAAAGACGGGGGATTCTGTCTTTCGGGCGGAGTCGGTGCGAGTGGATATGGATTCGGACGTCTTCCTCGCGGTTTCCTCGCTGAATGCCTTGAGAAGAAAAGTGACGGAGGAACTGGAAAGGCAGTTTCTGCCGAAAAGCACGCGAGTCGTGGAGTCTGCTCTGGAGGAGGCGCGCCCTCAGATAGCGCGGGATTCACGATTGGAAGCGGTAATCAGCACGAGGGAACAGCTGGAAGCGGTGATCGGCCGGGTGGATCTTGTTTACCTGAGGCAGGAGTATTTTCGGCCGGAAGACGCCAAATTCTACCGGGAGAAGACGCGGGGCACACAGACGGAACTGGCCCTGGCCCTTCCCTATATAACGAGGGAGAAAGCCTCCGAACGGGTCTTCGGCAGCCTGAAAGATTGGAGACAGGCGGGGATCCGAAGAGTCATGGCGCAGCATCTGGGAGAAATCCTCCCGGCGATGGAAGCGGGGATGGCGGTGGAAGGCGGCACCGGGATTCCGGTGATGAACGAGGCGGTGGCGAGGAAGTTGCTGGAAAATATCCAAGGATTTACCTGGTCGGCGGAGCTTAGCTTTAAGGAGCTTGAGAGGCTTCCCTTTTATCATGAGGGGGCCTGCGTGGTTTATGGGCATATACCGGTCATGCTCACCGAACAGTGCCCGGCGAAGGAAGCCGGGGTTTGCGGAGAAGATCCGGGAAAGCTCGTCTCCCTTACGGATCGGATGGGAGAGAAATGGCCTATAGAAAGGCATTGCCGGGATTGTTACAACGTATTTTATTTGAACCGGCCCATATGGCTTGCCGGTCGTCCCTCCTGGCTGCGGGCGCTCCCGGGAGGAAAACTCAGGATGTATTTTACGCGGGAGGATGGAGAAAGGACGCGCCGCGTCGTAGAGATCTACCGCGGAGTATTGGAACAGGGGATTGCCGCGGGAGAGGAGGAATCGCCGAGGACCTATACTCTCGGGCATTATGAGAAGGGGGTGGAATGATGCTGAATTTTTTCACGGAAGTATCCAAGTACGTGAATGTGCTCTTGATGGTGGTTTTCGCTATCAGTGGGTTATACGCCGTCTTGAACAAAAAGATCACGAGAAGAGCCTTCGGGGATTTCTGCGCCTACCAACGGGTGGTCATCATCCTGTTTAATCTGCAGTCGGGCGTCCTGATCTTTTTTCATGAGTTGGGCGGCGGCCGTACCATGGAATTTATCAAGATGTTCGGAATCGCGTGGATCGCGCTTTTCGTGCTGAATTTTACCATGAGCAAACTCCATCGGGGAACCAATAAAATCCTGACGAACAGCGTGACGTTTCTGCTCAGCATCGGCATCGTCATGCTCTGGCGTCTTCGGCCGGACAACTGTATCCGTCAGATCTGGTGGATCGTGGTGTCGGTCGTGGCGATCAATGTGGTCATGTATATCCTAAGGTGCCGCTGGGTTTACAGGATTCCCTGGTGGGTCTGGGGAGGGGGAGCGATGGTTTTGGCCGTTCTGCCTTTTATCTTCCCATCGCCGGAGAACGGTTCCCTGAACTGGGTATATATATACGGTCTTTCCTTTCAGCCTTCCGAACTTATTAAGCCGATCCTGGTTTTTCTGCTGTCGGCGTTGTATATTCGGAAGCATAAAATCAGTTCGATTCTGATCGGGGGAGGAATCGTCGGCGCGCTGGCGCTGATCTTGCTGGTACAGAACGACTTGGGCATGATCCTGATCTTTTGCAGTATGTTCCTGCTGATGACCTATGACTATACCCAGCGGGAATGGATCTTGGTAGGAGGCGTCCTAGGCGTTTTGGTATGCGGATTCGCGGCCTATTTCTTCGTGGGACATGTGAAAACCCGTGTGGACATCTGGCTGGATCCCTGGACGGATATCGATGGAGGCGGGTATCAGATCGCCCAGTCTTTGTTTGCGATTGTGGGCGGGAAGTTCCTGGGAACCGGATTGTATCAGGGAATGCCCTACTATATTCCGGAAGGGTGGACGGACATGATTTTCGCGGCGATCTGCGAAGAGTTTGGCAGCATTTTCGGCGCGCTGACCGTGGCGATCTACCTGCTCATGGCCCTTTTGATGTTCAACTTGGTGAGTCGGTATGAGAACCGCCTGCGGCGGAATATCGCCATGGCATGCAGTATTATTACCGGAATACAGACCATCCTAATCATTGGCGGCGTCATTAAGATGATCCCGCTGACGGGAGTGACGCTTCCTTTTGTCAGCTACGGAGGAACCTCCATGCTGTCGATGTTTGTGATTATGGGGATTGTGCAGGAGCTGTTCCGCAGCCG
>CALWBZ010000037.1 GCA_944376225.1 uncultured Clostridia bacterium
TCCCCGCCGGCACTTACTTGACCGGTTCTTTGTTCTTAAAGTCCAACATGACCCTGGAGCTGGCCAAAGACGCCGTGATTCTCGGCGTGACGGACGACTCCGCCTATCCGCCCCTGCCTTCCCGGGTGGCGGGCATCGAACTGACCTACTGGCCCGCCGGCCTCATCAACGCCCAGAACTGCGAAAATCTGACCATCTGCGGCGAAGGCACCATCGACGGCCAGGGGGAATACTGGTGGTACAAATTCTGGGGACCCCCGGAGGAGAACCATCAGGGCGGAATGATTAGAGAATATCCGGGGAACCTGCGCTGGGCGGTGGATTATGATTGTTTCCGCCCGCAAAACATCCTGATCGGCAATTGCAAGAACGTGACCCTGCGGGATTTCCATTGCGAACGCTCCGGTTTCTGGAACATTCACCTGTACTACTCTTCGGATATCCTGGTGGATCACGTGACGATTTCCCGCAACATGGGCCCCAGCACCGACGGCATCGACATCGACTCCTGTAACCGGGTAACCGTAAAGGGATGCCATATCAGCTGTCACGATGACGCCATCGTCGTCAAGTCCGGCCGGGACGCGGACGGACTGCGGGTGAACCGGATCTGCCAAAATATCGAGATTTTCGACTGTCACCTGACTGCCCCCAGCGAAGGGATTACCCTGGGTTCCGACATGTCCGGCGGCATCAAGAGCGTGTATATTCATGACTGCACCTTCCGCGGTTCTCCCTTCGGCTTCCGCATTAAATCCGCCCGCACTCGAGGCGGTACGATACAGAACGTTCGGGTGGAAAACCTTAAAATGTACGATGTCCGCGAGCCCTTCAGCTTCCAATTGAATTGGTTCCCGGAATTTAGCTACTGCAAGATCCCCGAGGATTATACTGGGGAGATTCCCGAGCATTGGCGCATCCTTTCCCAGTATGTGCCCCCGGAGATCGGTCTGCCTACCCTGAAGGATATCTGTATCGAAAACGTGTCTTCCTATACGGATGCTTCCGGGACGGACCGGGCGCCTCTGATCTTTTCCATCGATACCGATCCCCACAGGCCCATCGAGAATCTGCTTTTTCGCAATCTGGAAGTGTCCGCTCCCACCTTCGGCTCCATCGCCAGCGTCAAGGGCCTTCGCTTCGAGAACGTGAAGATTTCTGTATAAAATCGAATATCTTCAGAAAGGAGTTTGAACATGCCAAGATTTGGAAGACCTCATCGAGGTGGTCCCGGCATGGGACCCGGACGTCCCCACGGCGGTCATCCGCCCATGGGGCATAGGCCTCCCCCGCCCCCGCCGCCGAGACGGGGATGGGGATACCGGCGGCCCCATCGGGGCGGATGCCTTTTCACCCTGCTTCTTAGCGCCGGCGGAGTCGTTACCCTGCTCCTCACCATCGGATGTATGATTTTCTAAAAAAAGAGGATGTCCCGGGAATCCGGCAGCATCCGAAAATGGACTCGCATTTGGGGCGCCCTCCGCAAAGAAGGCGCCCCAATGCTTTACATTTCAAATTAAATATTCTTCTGTTTCTAAGGTCAATGATCACAATACTTCAAACTCTCCTGGGCAGATACGCCCCAATGAACATGCGGCAGGTCCAATCCGTAACAGACGATATCGCCCGATCCTAAATCGTCCTCGTTTCTCCCCGTATAAATACTATATCCGCACCAGGTTCTGTAGCTGTATTCCGTGTAAAATTCATAATCCTCTTGAAAAGTATCCGTACAGACCTCCACATAAAATCCCTCAGGCCTGCTTTCGGCTTCACATAAAATATGAAGTTCATTTGGCTCTTTCCCGTTTTCTGTATAATGCATTTCCCCGCGAAAATCCGCGAATGTGTAGGCCGGAATCCTCTTTACGCTTTTCGGAATAAAAACATAGCGCATGTTCTCCGCAACTTCAGAAAAGGCATCTTTTGCTAAAGCGTAGACTCCGTCAGGAATCGAAAAAAACGATCCCCTGCCACAGACTTTCAGCAAAACACGGTTCTGATCCCTATCTAATCCTTCTCTTATTTCAAATCCCAGGTTGTCAGTATATGTGGATTCCGAGATCATCTCAATCTTTTCTTCAAACATACCTATTCCTCCGCTCGTTATGATGTCACATATATTATACAGTGATGGAAACCGGATTTCAAGGGGTTTCTTCCAGTCGCCTAAAGAATCCTTTAGAAGCCGCTCCGATGAAAACCACCGCCGCCCCGCTGGGGATCAATACCCAGTATACGCTTTTTGAGAAGAGGTCGAATAGGGCCCCGTACAGGATCTGTCCCAGGGGCTGTGCGCTCAGGGACAGAGTCATGACATAGGACATGACCTTGCCCATCAGGCTCTCGGGCGTCCGGGACTGGATGACAGAGAGCGCATAGGTAGAAAAGATGCTGCATCCCCATTGGCAGAGGCAGAAGAAGACCAGAAGAAGGATATAGCGGCTCATGACCCCGAGGGGAAGGGCAAAGAGGACTCCGCTCAGAAGGAGGCACGTCCCAAAGAGTCCGAACAGGATAAACAGATTCCGCAGACGGATTTTCTGTGCCCATATCCCGACGCATACCCCTCCCAGGATGGCCGCCACCCCCATGGCGCTCTCCGCGATCCCGTAATGGCCCGTGGAGAGTCCTAGGACATTTCGCACCAGATAGGGGAACCCGACGACCGCGGTTCCCGCCACGAAGAAACTGACCAGGGCCGCCAGAAGAAGGAGCTTAAGGATTCCCGGCTGTTCTCGGCACAAAAACCGCATGCTGAGGGCAAAATCCTCGCGAATGACCGAAAAAACTCCGCCCTTTTTCTCCGTCGGATGAAATTCCAGTCGAATAAAGCATTCCAGTCCCGCGGTGAGGAAGAAACAGAGCAGCGCGCCGTAAAAGAGGGGACGAATGCCGAAAGCCGTATATAGGGCGCTGCCCAGAAAAGGCGTGATCAGCGAGGCAATCGCCCCCACCTGATTGACCGCCGCGTTTCCCTTCACGATGTTGTCTCCGCTCAGCATCGCGGGGATACAGGCCTGTACCGTGGGCGATTCGAAGGCTCCCAGGACGGAGAGCAGGATCAATAATCCTCCGATGCTAAAGAGATCATGCCCACTCTCGAAAACAAGAATGCCCGCCAAAACCGCGGCGCCGCTGAGGGCGTCTAGGGCGACCATAATGCCTCGGCGATTCGCCCTGTCCGCCAAGATTCCTCCCAGAGGAGACAGGAGAATCGTGGGCAGCATGGAAAGGGCCAGCAGCCCCGCGAAGATCGACGCGGATCCTGTTTTTTCCAGCACATACATGGACATGGCGAATTTTAGCGTGTAATTTCCCAGCAGCGAACTGATCTGTCCCAGCATCAGAAAGGTGAAATTGCGAGTAAATAGTTTGGATTTCATCGTCTTCCTCCTTATCGTCTTATACATACCTACCGAATGAATGTATATTGGTAAAATAAAACTGCCTCTAGGGCAATTTTATTCTTCGGTTTCCGGCATCCTTTCAAAGAAATCATCCACCAGGGCGTAAATGCTTTCGTCCACTAAAGGAACGCCCATCCGCTCCAGCATGTCTCCCAGGAAATGAAATTTGCGTTTCAGATCCGCCTTGGTGCCGGGAAAGACGGCGGGCAGGAGCCACAGGCTGGTCAACAAAGGAAGGAGCTCCGCGATCTCCTTGGCGTATTCCGTTCGGATCGACCCGTCTCGGTTTCCCTCTTCCAGAAGTTCCTGATAATAGGGGGTGAGGATCTTGCGGTTGGATTCGATCATCCCCACCAGGATCCTGGGATTCTGGGTGATGGGGATACTCTGCAGGGTGATGCTCACCCGATTCTCATCGGATTGATTCATGCGCACTGCCTCTTGCAGCTTTTGCAGCCCATTCAGGTCGGTCCGGTTCCGCACCGCCTCGAAGGGATTGTTCTCGAAGAACATCTTATCGCTGACCGCGTCCAGAATCTCTTCCTTAGACTTAAAATGATGGTACACCGCGCCCTTCGTCAGATCTCCCAGTTCGTCCACGATATCCTGTATCGTGGTGTTTTCATATCCCTTCTCCAGGAAAAGACGCTGAGCCGCTTCGAGAATCCGCTCCACCGTGATCTCCGGATATTTGTTCCGCGCCAACCCCTGTCCCCTCCTTTCGCAATACATTCTTTCGGTATGTATGGATTATAATCGAAAACGAAAAACCTGTCAAGGGGTTTTTTTGATCCTGGCGATGGTCAGGTCTTATTTCCCGCGAACTGGGCCATATACAGGGAATAGTAGGCGCCGCGCTTCTCTAAAAGCTCCTCATGTTTTCCCGTTTCCACGACTCTGCCTTTGTCCATGACTACGATCACATCCGCGTCCTGAATGGTGGAAAGACGATGGGCAATGATCAGGCTAGTCCGGTTTTTCATCAGTTTAACCAGCGCGTCCTGGATGCTCTGCTCCGTCCTCGTGTCCACCGAAGATGTGGCCTCGTCCAGAATCAAGATCTTCGGATCGGCCATGATCGCCCGGGCGATGTTTAAGAGCTGACGCTGACCATGAGAAAGGCTTGCTCCCGCCTGTTTCAGGAAGGTCTGATAGCCGTTTTTCATCCGCTCAATAAAGGAGGCGCAATTGCTCGTTTGGGCCGCTCGGATCATGGCCTTGTCATCCGCTTCGGGATCACAATACTTAATATTATTTTCTATGGTATCGGAAAATAGTACCGTGTCCTGCAGGACGATGGCGGTGTTTTTCCGCAGCCAGTCCCGACGCAGATCCATGATGTTTTTCCCGTCGATCAGGATCTCTCCCGAATCTGTGGGATAGAAACGCATCAACAGATTGACCACCGTGGTCTTGCCGCTGCCGGTGGCTCCCACCAGGGCGATCTTCTGTCCCGACTTGACGTCCAGATTGAAATCGTAAAGCACTTGTTTATCCGGCGTATAGGAGAAATTGATGTGACGGAAAGAGATGTTGCCCTGCATGTCTTTGATCTCCTCCGTCCCACTGTTGTCCTCGTCGGGCTGATCCATGAGGTCAAACACTCGCTCCGCGCCCGCCACCGCGGTCTGCAGAGATCCGTAGAGTTGGGCGATCTCGTTGATGGGTCTGGAGAACTGCTTCGCGTAGATGATAAAGGCGGAAATGATTCCGATGGTGATCATTCCTTTCAGGGCGAAATACCCGCCGAAGGCGGCGACGATCACGAAACCCAAGTTCGAAATGCAGTTCATCAGAGGGCCCATGGAGCCGCCGAGGATCTCCGCGTGAATCCCCTCTTTCGTCAGACGGTCGGAAATCTCCGCGAATTCCTTCTTCACGCTTTCTTGACGATTATAGGCAAGGACGGCCCGATAGCCCGTGATCATCTCTTCCGCATGCCCGTTCAGCCTGCCTAGGGCGTCGGCCCGTCTGCGATAGACCCGGCGCATTTTTTTCGACACCGTGTTCGTTACCAGGACTGTCAGAACCACCGTCAGCATGGTAATCAAGGTGAGCTGCCAGCAGTACCAAAACATGATCGCCACCGTCCCGAGAACCGTCAAAACCCCGGATATGAGGGAGCCCAAGCTTTGGGACACGGTGTTGGAGATGTTTTCGATATCGTTGGTCATGCGGCTCATGATATCCCCGTTGGAGTGCATATCCAGATAGGAAATGGACAAATTATCGATCTTTCGGAACAGATCGTAGCGCATGTGGCGCACGATGCTCTGACTCAGCCTCGCGGAAAGCAGGGACTGCATCAGGCTGAATAAACCGTAGAACACGAAGGCGACTAGGAGCAGGATCAGGAGCGTCCCGAAACTTTCCCAGGCGCGTTCTTTGATCGCGTCGATGATTTCGCCCTGCAGGGCCGGCGTGATCAGGGAGAAGACCGTCACGGCGATCACGGCAACAAACAGCCCGATGAGTAAGTGCTTGGACTGTGCGAAATAGCGCAGCAGCTTTCCAAAGGTTTCCCTTACGTTTTTAGGTTTTTCCACCGCTTTTCCCATGTTGGCCCAGCGGCTCCCGCCTCTCGGCGCGCTAACTGCCATTATGCCGTCACCTCCCTCTTCATCTGCGAACGGTAAATCTCCTGATATACCGCGGAATGCTCCAATAGTTCCTCATGGGTGCCGGAATCGCGGATCTCTCCGTTATCCAGCACCAGGATCCGGTCCGCCTGCCGGACCGAGGCGATGCGCTGGGCCACCACGATTTTAGTCGTTTCCGCAAACTCCCGATTTAGGGCGTCATAGAGCGCCGCCTCCGTCTTCAGGTCCAAGGCACTGCCTGAGTCGTCGAAGATCAGGATCTCCGGGTCTCGGATCACGGCACGGGCGATGGAGATTCGCTGTTTCTGTCCCCCGGACAGGGAGTGTCCGCCCTCGGCCACCTGGGCCTCGTACCCCTCAGGCATCCTCAGGATAAAGTCCTCGGCCTGGGCGATGCGCGCCGCGCGGCTGACCTCGCTCTCCTTGGCCTCTTCCTTTCCCCAGCGGATATTTTCCTCGATGCTGCGGGAAAACAGTTCTGTCTTTTGCTGAACGATGCCTATCTTATCCCGCAGGGCCTGCATGGGATAGTCCCACACATTGACGCCGTCCACCAGGACCTCTCCCTGGGTAACGTCATAAAACCGAGGGATCAGCTGCACAAGACTTGTCTTTCCGCTTCCCGTAGACCCGATGATGGCCACGGTCTCGCCCGGATTCACCCTGAAAGAAATATCTTTTAACACCGGCAGATCCGGCGTGTCGGGAAAGGCAAAGGAAACGTGACGAAACTCGATCTCGCCTTTTCTGCCCGCTTCCTGTTTCCCTTCTCCCGCTTGCTGCACGTTTTCCGTCTCCAATACCTCCTTGATTCGTTTCCAGGAAGCGGAGGCTCTTGTGAAAGTCTGGAAGATATTGGCCATAAAGACGATGCGCATCAGGATGAGGGACAAATAGGTAATGGCCGCCATCGTCTGCCCCGGCGTGATGCCGCCGTTTTGGGAGACCGTATATCCGCCTACGTACAAAACGCCCACCACACATAGATTCAGGACGATATTCACACAGGGGTTCATAAAGGCCAGGATGGTCTGCGCCCGCAGATTGACATCGCACAACTCGTCGTTCGCCTGAGAGAAATGTTTCAGTTCGTAATCTTCCTTAACATAGGCCTTGACCACCCGCGCTCCCGCGATATTCTCCTGCATGATGCTGTTTAGCCGGTCCAGCTTTTTCTGTATTACGGTGTAAAGGGGAGAGACCTTCTTTAGGAAGAAAACGACAAAGACTGTGATGAAAGGCAGACCGCAGGCCGCTACCAGCGCGAACCTGGGGGACTGCCTGTACAGCATGATGATGCCGCCCACAAACATGACCGAGCAGCGCACGAGGGAACGCACCAGCATCATGACCAGCTGCTCCATTTGGGTCACGTCGTTGGTGATTCGTGTAATCAAGGATCCGGTGGTAAACCGATCCGTCTGCTCAAAGGAAAAATCCATGACGCGGGCAAACAGGTCCTTACGGATATCGTTTCCGAAGCGCAGGGCGGCAAAGGTGGCAAACACACCGCACAGCACGCCGCTGGTCCCGCCGAAGAGAACGAGGAGCATCATGCGAAGGCCCTCCTGCAATATGACTTGTAGATTCCCTCCCAGTACGCCCTCGTCCACGATCGTCGCCATCATATCCGGCTGCAGCAAATCCATCGTGAGCTCTCCCAGCATGAATAATGGGGCGAGAAGACAATAAATCCAGTATTTTTTCAGGTATTTTAACATTTGGGGAGCTCCTTTTCGATAAACGCCGCGAGTTCGTTCATGGCATCAATCAGTTCCTGCTCCCGCTCAGGAGAGAGAAACTCCGTGATCTTCTCGTCCGCCCGCAGGATCTTTCCCCGCAGCTCGTTGGCGCAGGCCTCCCCTTTTTCGGTCAGATAGAGTTTCACATACCTCTGATCCTGATCGTTCGCTTCTTTCTTCACATACCCGTTTTGCTGCATCTCCTTTACGATCTGGCTCACGGAGGCGGTCTTGATCCGCCTGTGTTCCGCGATGTCCTTCTGACTCGCCCCGGGATTGCGAAGTAAAAACGTCAATACCATGCGGTAAGATTCCGGCACCCCCGCCTCCGCGGCGAAGGACTTCATATAATCCGCCCATAACTTATGGGTATCCTTGATGACCATCATTAACGGTCTTTCCATCCTATCTCCTCCATATAGTTAGTTTCCTATCTAATTATATAGTGAAAAGGAGGAAAAGTCAAGGGGAAAATGCAAAAAGGACAGGATCTGCCTTCGCATCTCCTGTCCTCCCTTATTCCCTTGTAAATTCCATTCTTTAGGCGCCCAATAACGCCTTCCACGTGTCGACGCCTACGATCCCGTCGCTCTTAAGCCCCTTGGCGGTTTGGAAGGCTTTCACCTGCCGCTCCGTTTCGGCTCCGAAGATACCGTCCGCCCCGAAGCTGCCGAGGGGATACCCGTAATAGATGAGCCTTTCCTGAGCCAGCCTCACCAGATCTCCTCGGCTTCCCTGACGAATTTCATTCTGGGCGGCGAGACGGGCCGTCATGTCGCCCCAGACGCCGTCCGGCCTGGGATAGACGAGTTCTTGAAAATCTCGCACCGCGCTGTTTTCTTGACGGCTCGTCAGGTTGTTTAACCCTGCCTCCCGAATGATCCTTGGATAATCCCGGAAGGCGTAGTTCAGATCTACGTTGCCGTTAATCCCGGCTACCGTTCCCTGCTCCGTGTGCTGCCAGATCCCCACGCCTTCCCGGCCGGGATCCGTCCCCGGGCGATACCTGGCATACCACAAATCGTACTGTGTCAGCTCCTGGGGATAGAACATGTTATTCAAGAAATCCTCGTTGGCGTAATACATGGCATAATATCTCGCCTGCTCCACCGTATCGCAGAAGGCCTTGACCATATCCGTGGCCAGGCGTCTGGTCACCGTCACGCCGTTTTGCTGGGCATAGCGGACCGAATCGTATTCGAAATCAAAGCAGACCGGATATTCCAGCCTATATGGACGCACCGCCTCCAGACAAGTCCTGGCCTCGTTTGCCGCGTCCTGCGTCGTCAGCGCGTAGGAAAACCAATATACGCCGCAGGGGATGTTGAGGCGATTACATTCGGTAATATTGCGGATAAACTGGGGATCCAGCGTACTTTTGCCATAGCCCGCCCGGATAATCACGAAATCCGTCTTCACCCGTTCCCAATCGATCTCTCCCTGGTATCTGCTCACATCAATGCCGCTTAGCATCATATTCTCTCCTTAAAGGGATCTGCTTTATTATATGTCGGCTTGTACGTGAGGGTGACTTTAGAAATAAAAATCGACGCGGTAAGTCACCGGGTTCTTCCGCCTCCGCCCTGGCAGAAGCACCGCGTAAACCTTCTCCTCCCGTCCCTGATGGTCCTTTTGACGAATCTCGTCTACAAGGATCGAAAGCCCCTTGGAGGCGCAGATCCTCATGCTCCCCAGCATGATCTCCTTCGGATTGACATATTGGAAAGGCTGGCGGCTGATGAAGCATTCGGTGATCTCATGAAATTCCCCGCCGAAATCGATCTCATCGGTGAGTACCAGATGTCCTCTTTCTTCATAGGTGATCGTCCGGCGCAGGCTCCTAAGCATCCCTTCGGGATAGGCATCCGCCATCTCCAGACTGAAACTTTTCTCGTCCATCCGAACGTCTCGGGCCCGGTACTCCGCCCCCGCCATCTGTTCTTTTCCGTCCACCCGAGGAACGCTGTGCCCCCGGGAACTGTTGCAGAAAATCTGATAACGGGTCTCGTCCCGGAAATACTCCCGGGTATACTCTCCCGCCCCCAGATCCGCCAGAAGCTCCTCTCCTCCGCGATAGATGAGGAAGGAACCGATATCGTTATGGTTATGGGGTTCCCCGTTATGCCCGCCCTTGGCCGCGACACCGATCTCCCCGTCCCGCAGGATCCACCACTGGGCGTCGGGAAAGACGCTTAGGGGCTCCAGAGGGTCAATAGAGATTTCCCGGTCGCTCCAAATCAGATCCCGAAACAGCGTGACCCAGCGATAACAGGAATCATCGTCATAAGAAGCCATACACTCATTGGGAGGAAGGGATATATCCCTGTAATAACGGCGCAGAAAGGAAGTGAGTCCCGGATGAAAATGATCCTTGTTCGACCCGTCCGAGAAACTAAGGGTTCTGCCTCCCTGAAAATAGCATTTCTGTTGAAACTTGGCGATCTGGTGGACGCGCTCCGAATCCAGCAGATCCACCTCTCCGCCGCTTCTTCTCAGCAAGAGCTCTGCGTAAGATACGAAGAAACTCATGCCGTAGGTCCAATAAGACAAGCCTTCCAGGCAGACGCCATCCTCGCTGAAGCTGTTCATGAAACGCTCCATGCTCTGGCCCACCCGGTTCAATACCCGAGAAAGACTCTCCCCGTCCTCCATGAGATAGATGGCGGCAATACCTATGCCGCCTCCGCACACGGCGCACCAATTGTTCTCCATCTTTTCAAAGGGAAAGGGCTCCTCCTTCGTCAGGAAGGGTGTCAGTACCCGCCTGAAAATCTCCCGCCGCACCCGCTTTTTGACAATCTCCGGAAGCTCCGGCGTGTAATGCAGGATTTCCGCGAGACAACAGGCCGTCTCCGAGGCGAACAGATCCACCGTGTACTCTTCATCTTCCAGACCGCCGTGTACGTGGGCCGGAAGCGCCCAGGTATACTCGTCGCAGACGCTCCACATGATGTTGGCCAGAAATTCCACATAAAAAGGATCTTCTCCTTTATGAAGCCAACATTGCAGGCCGTGGGTCACGAGGACGCTCCTCCTGATGAAATAAGGACGCTCGTAGCTCAACCGATCCCCGGTTCTGGCAAATTCAAAGAAATTATAATATGATAATTCCGGGATACGGTGTCTCACTAGATCCCGCTGACGTTCTTCTATTTGGGCCAGCCGTTCCCGCAGCAGGGGATTTCCCATGACTTTCCGCTGATCCGCCGGATCCGGCCAGCTCTTCCAAAGCATGATTTCCTGGGGAGTGATCGGCTTCATCAGATGATGTCCTCCTGCAATATCAGCTTGTAATCCTCCGGCTGTAATACGAGGTCTGCCGCCGACAGGGAGTCTTTCATCTGCTCCAGACGAGAACACCCCAAAATCGGTACCGCCGGAAAATCCTGACCGGTGATATAGGCTACCGCGAGGGCCGCAGGAGATACGCCGTACTTGCGGCATAGGGAAAGTGCCGCCTCCACCCTGTGCCGGTTTGCCGGATCCTTATATTTACCGAGCTTTCCGGCAGCGGCCAAGGACTCGTAGCCTCCGGCGGCCAAAGCCTTACTGAACAGGCCGTGGGCCTGGGAGGTATAGGCCATAAGCAAGAGACCGCTCTTTCGATAAGCCTCATACTCCTCCGGCGTCAGGACCACCTGGGTCTTATCCCCCGCCGTCCCGTCCGCGAGCTTCGCCATGCTCCATTCCACTTGGCTCGCGCAAAAAGGCGTGAGCGCGTGCTTCTCCGCGTACTCGTTGGCCTCCCGGATCCGGCCGTAATGCCAGTTGGAGGCTCCCAAGGCAAGTACTTTTCCTTCTTTTACAAAGGCGTGCAGCGTCTCCATGACCGCGGGCAGATCCATATCCGGATGATCCCGGTGCAGAAAATACAGATCGATATGATCCGTCCCCAGATCCCGCAAGGATCCTTCCAAGTCTTCCCGCAGACACTGAGGCGTGAGCCGGGAAGCCCCGCGATCCTCAAAGGGCGGATGAGCGCCCTTGGTCACCAGATAGATCTCGTTTCGGCATCCTCTGCTCGTCATGTAATCCCCCATGACCTTCTCGCAATACCCATTACGGCCGCCCTCCTTGTACCAATAGCCATAGATCCTGGCCGTATCGAAGAAGTTGACCCCCTGCTCCCTGGCATAGTCCATAACCCGCCAGGATTCTTCCACGCTCATGGGTTCCCCGAAATTGGTGGATCCTAAAGCGATCCGAGACACTCGTTTTGTCTGCCACTCCCAATATTTCATGTTATTTTCCTCTGTTTTTCCGCTCCGCCTTACGGATCACGGCCTTATAAACCCCTTCCGCCCGTTTCGCGAAGAGTTTCGCGGAATACTTGTCTGCGATCTTGAGCGCGTTCTCGCTCATTTCCTGACACCGTTCCGGATTGTCCAGCATCCGGTGAATCGCCTCGGCAAACTCATGATAATTGGAATACTGATATCCGTCGTATCCGTGTACGATTACATCGTCCAGGCTGGGATCTTTGCGGCATACGGAAGGCAGGCCACAGGCCAGCGCCTCCACATAGGTCAGCCCCTGGGCCTCGCTGCTGGAAGCGCTGCCGAAAATGTCTCCCAGCCGATAGTAGTAAGGCGTCTGCTCCGGCGGCACCATGCCCGTAAAGAGAATCCGCTTCTCCTCTCCCAGGCGATGCACCAGCTTCTGCAGCTCGTGCCGGTAGGGCCCGTCTCCCACGATGACGTAGGTGAAACCCGGACGCTGCATCTTGTGTACGTATTCGATCAGTTCCTGAATGTTCTTTTCCTGGGCTACTCGGCCCAGGGTCACCATGACCTGATTGCCCTTGGGAATCCCCACCTTCTCCCGCAGCTTCTCCCGATCCTCTCTGGTAAAGTGGATATCAAACCGATCCAGCGAGATCCCCGTGGGAATGACGCTGATCTTCTTGTGAATGCCGTACCGCAGCAAGATATTGCGCACCTTCTCCGTCGGCACGATGACCGCCTGAGTCTTGTTGAGCGTCCACCGGGAGAAGGACCGCACGGCCTGCTTGCCGATCTTTTCGTTGAGAGAAAAATAATGGGTGTATTCCTCGTAGACGGTATGATAGGTATGCACCAGAGGAGCCTTCGTCCTACTGGCAATCTTTTTGGCGAAGATGAAACTATTCAGCTCGCACTGGGAATGAATCACGTCCGGCTTCCAGTCGATAAGCTCCTGAATGAACGTGTGATGAAACTGCAAAGTGGCCCTCGCCTTAGGATAGAGCTTGTCCAAGGGGTAGGAAGCCAGATAATACCAGGTATTGTCCTCTTTCCATGAACTGTGGGTACGGCTCACCGTCAGCACCCGCACCTCGTGGCCCCGGGCCCTCAGCTCCCGCTCCAGATTCAAAACCGAGGTCACCACCCCGTTAATAACCGGACGATACCAGTCCGTCGTGATCAAAATCTTCATACTTTCCCTCCATCGCGCGGCGCGTTTCTAACCGCGCCGTGAAAATGCTGCCTTGCTGCGCCTATTGTACCCTAAAACAAGATTCCCTTGGGAGTTTGACGCCCTTTGGCGGCAAACTCGGGGCGCAGCTCAATCTCTTCTCTTTGAAAATGCTGCCTTGCTGCGCCTATTGTACCATAGGCATCTTGGTCTGTAAAGGGGATTCGGGAAAAAAGATTTGATTTTTCAGAATATTAAGAAATATAATCTCAAACGCGAGTTGCCCGGGAGGGTTTACTCCAATTTACAAGACTTCTTTTTTACCGGACTGCCGCGAATCCTCTTTCCAGATCCGCGATGATGTCATCGATATGCTCCGTGCCCACGGACAGACGCACGGTACCGGGAGTGATCCCCTGGTCCGCCAATTCGGCCGCGTTCAGCTGGCTGTGGGTGGTAGTGGCCGGATGGATGACGAGGGACTTTACATCCGCCACATTGGCAAGCAGAGAAAAGATCTTCAGATGGTCGATAAATTTCCAGGCCGCCTCCTGACCGCCTTTGATCTCGAAGGTAAAAATGGAAGCGCCGCCGTTGGGAAAGTATTTTTCATACAGCGCGTGGTCCGGGTGATCCGGCAGGCTAGGATGATTGACCTTAGAAACCTTCGGATGACCCGACAGGAATTCCACCACCTTCCGCGTGTTTTCCGCATGACGTTCTAGCCGCAAAGAGAGGGTTTCCACGCCTTGCAGCAGTAGGAAAGCGTTAAAAGGAGAAATCGCCGCACCGGTATCCCGTAAAAGAACGGCGCGAATGTAAGTCACAAAAGCCGCCGGCCCCGCGGCATCTACGAAGGACACGCCGTGATAGCTGGGATTGGCCTCCGCGATAGGGGCATACTTGCCGCCGGACTTCCAGTCAAACTTGCCGGAGTCTACGATTACGCCGCCCAGAGAGGTTCCGTGGCCGCCGATAAACTTGGTGGCCGAGTGTACCACAATGTCGGCGCCGTGTTCAATGGGACGGATCAGATAGGGAGTCCCAAAGGTGTTGTCAATCACCAGGGGAAGGCCGTGTTTGTGCGCGATCGCGGCAATCGCGTCGATATCCGGAATATCGGAGTTCGGGTTACCCAGCGTCTCCAAGTAAATCGCCTTGGTATTGGGCCGGATCGCTCCTTCCACCTCCGCCAGATGATGGACATCCACAAAGGTGGTTTCAATCCCATAAGCGGGCAGGGTGTGCTCCAGTAGATTGTAACTGCCCCCATAGATGGTTTTCTGGGAAACAATGTGATCCCCCTTCTGCGCCAACGCCTCGATGGTATAGGCAATAGCTGCCGCGCCGGAGGCGACGGCCAGCGCCGCGACGCCTCCCTCCAAAGCGGCGATTCTCTTTTCCAGTACATCCTGAGTAGAATTGGTTAGACGGCCGTAGATATTACCCGCTTCGGTCAGGTCGAAACGCGCGGCCGCGTGCGCGGAATCGTGAAATACATAGGACGTGGTCTGATAAATAGGAACGGCACGGGAATCTGTGGCGGGATCGGCCTGTTCCTGGCCGACATGAAGCTGCAGAGTTTCAAAACGATATTGATTCATCATAATTATCTCCTCCATATGGAATGGGATCGCTTTCCGCGAAAAATTTAGTACAAAGCAAATTATATTTCCATTCACCTATTATGTCAATAGGTTTTATGAAAAGTTTTTTCTTGCTTTACCTATTGACCCCATGGTACAATAGGTAAAGTGAGGTGAGGAAAATGATTTCAACAAAAGGACGCTACGCGCTCAGGGTGATGATCGATTTGGCAGAACACCGCGGAAAGGGCTGCATTCCCCTCAAAGAGATTGCCGAGCGCCAGGGGGTATCCAAAAAATATCTGGAGATTATCGTAAAGGAGCTGGTTCGGGGAAAAATGGTGATCGGGCAGGGCGGCCATGGCGGGGGATATGTTCTTTGCCGCGAACCGGAGGAATACACGGTGGGCGAGATTTTGGAATGGATGGAGGGCTCCCTTGCCACTGTCAGCTGCCTGAGCGAAGGCGCGTCGCCCTGTGAGAGAGCCGAAAAGTGTAAGACACTCCCCTTATGGAAAGAATATAACCGGATCGTTCATGACTTCTTTTACAGTAAACGCCTGTCCGACCTTCTATAAACTTCCGGCACGCATAAAAAATCGGCATCTCCGCAGGTGCCGATTTTTTCTTGAGAAAACTTTACTTGTTTTGTACCGCCGCCATGGCCTGATCCAGGATCTCCATGCCGGCATCGATCTGCTCTTTATTGATGATTAGCGGGGGAACCATCCGCAGGGCGGTATAACCGGCTCCGATAACCAATAGCCCTCGTTTCGCCGCCTCCAGGCGGATCTCGTTCACAAGGGAGGCCTCCTTGAGCACGATGCCCTGCATGAGGCCGAGGCCCCGTACCTGTTCGATAAAATCATACTTCTCCTTAAGCTTCCGGGCGCGCTCCTGCAGGTACTCTCCCTGCCTGGCGGCGTTTTCGAGAAGACCCATCCTGTCGATCTCCGCAAGCACCGTGAGTCCCGCGGTGGTAGACAGGAAGTTGCCGCCGAAGGTGGCCGCGTGATCTCCGGGGCCGAAGGCCGAGGCGCAGAAATCCTTCGCCAGCATGGCTCCGATGGGCATACCGCCGCCCAAGCCCTTGGCCAAGGCGATCACGTCCGGCTCGATGCCGAAATGCTCGTAGCCGAAAAGCTTTCCCGTGCGGCCAATGCCGGTCTGCACCTCGTCCACCATCAGGAGAATATCCAGTTCGGAGCAGAGTTCACGAAGCGCCCGCATGAAGCCGGGATCGGCGGGAATCACGCCTCCCTCCCCTTGCACGGGCTCCACCAAAATGCCGCAGGTTTTTTCCCTGCTGGCCAGCGCCCGCACGGACTCGATGTCGTTATAGGCCGCATATGCGATCTCCGGCAGCATGGGACCCAAGCCTTTCTGATACTTGGTCTGCCCGGTGGCGGTGATCGCGCCGAAGGTCCTGCCGTGGAAGGAGTTCTTCATGGTGATGATCTGGCATTTCTCCGGACCGCCTACTTTGCTCCCGTACTTTCGGGCCAGCTTCAGCGCCGCCTCGGTGGCCTCGGTCCCGCTGTTGCAGAAAAATGCCTTGTCGGCGCAGCTCCGTTTCACAAGCTCCTCCGCCAGCTTAACCTGAGGTTCCACCCAGTAGAGGTTTGAGGTGTGAAACACCTTTTGCATCTGCTTGTTCAGATTGGCGATCATGGCCTCGTTGCCGTATCCCAGGCTGTTTACGGCGATGCCCGCTACAAAATCCAGGTACTTCTTCCCGTCCATGTCGTAGAGGTAGACCCCCTCTCCCTTCGTAAAGGCGTAAGGGAAACGGGCGTAGGTATTCATCACATATTGCTGTCCCTTTTCGATCAAATCCTGCATGGATTCCATGTCCTTACCTCCCGTTTTGATGAATCAGCGTTCCGATGCCTCGGGACGTGAAGAATTCCAGTAGTAGACAATGCTCGATACGGCCGTCCAGGATATGCACATTCTGAACACCGCCCTCGATCGCCTCCAGGCAGCTTTTCACCTTGGGGATCATGCCGCCGCCGATGGTCCCGTCGGCGATGAGACGGCGGGCCTCCTCCGGCTCCAGCACGCTGATGAAGGACATAGGATCCTCCACGTTTTTCAGGATACCCGGTACGTCGGTCATGAAGACCAGCTTCTTGGCCTTAAGGGCCTTGGCGATATGAAGAGCCGCGTAGTCCGCGTTGATATTGTAGCTCTGGGCATTCTCATCCGTTCCGATGGGGGCGATGACCGGCGTGAAGCCTGCCATAAGGAGGGTATCGATGAGTTCCGTATTCACCTTGACGATCTTCCCCACATAGCCGATGTCCTCTCCCTTGGGCATGTTTTTCTCGCAGATCATCGTGTTTCCGTCCTTGCCGGTGAGACCCGCCGCCGAGATGCCCTGGTTCTCCAACAGCTGTACGATGCTCTTATTCACCTTGCCCGCCAGCACCATCTCCGCGATCTCCACGGTCTCCTCATCCGTCACCCGGAGCCCGTTCTTAAAGACGCTCTCCTTTCCCACCGCTTTCAGCATCTGATTGATCTCCGGCCCACCCCCGTGTACGATGATAGGGCGCATGCCGATGAGCTTCATCAGGGCGATATCCTGCATGACCGCCTGTTTGATCGCCTCATCTACCATGGCCGCGCCGCCATACTTGATGACCACGGTCTCTCCGCTGAATTCTTTGATATAGGGCAAAGCCTCCATCAGTATGTTGGCTTTGTATGTATTCTCGTGTACCATCTGTCTATCTCCTCTTAACTCCTGTAGTCGCCGTTGATCCGCACGTATTCGTAGGTCAGGTCGCTCCCCCAGGCCGTAGCCGTGCCCGCGCCCTGATAAAGCTCTGCCAGCACGCTGACTTCCCGCTCTTTCAGGATCCTGGCCGCCTCCTCTTCGTCAAAAACGATGGGGGTGCCGTGATCCATCAGCTTGATGGAACCGGCCGCGCTGGAAAAGGTGATCGACACATTATCCGGATCGAAGGGCGCGCCGGAATATCCCAAGGCCGCCAGGATTCTTCCCCAGTTGGCGTCCTCGCCGAAGAAGGCGGTCTTAACCAGGCTGGAGGTGATGACGGACTTGGCCAAGGTAACGGCGTCCTCATCGCTATGAGCGCCTTCCACCACTACCTCGATCAGCTTGCTGGCCCCCTCGCCGTCCCGCACCATATCCTTGGCTAAAGACAGGGTCACGGCCCGCAGCGCTTCCCGGAAGGTCTCGTAATCCTCGCCTTTCTCTGTGATCGCGGGATTCTCCGCCAGTCCGTTGGCCATCACCAGGGCCATATCGTTGGTGGAGGTGTCCCCGTCCACCGAGATCCGGTTGAAGCTTTCCTGCACGCAGCCCAGGAGAGCCTCCTGCAGCAGTTCCTTACTGATGGCCGCGTCCGTGGTGAGGAAGCAAAGCATCGTCGCCATGTTGGGATGAATCATGCCGGAGCCCTTGACCATGCCGCCGATGCGCACCGTCTTGCCTCCCAGCATGAATTCCGCCGCCGCCTGCTTGGGAACCGTGTCGGTGGTCATGATGGCCGTGGCCGCCTCCAGCGCCGCCTCTTTAGAGGCTTCCTTCGCCGCCGCCAGAAGTTCCGTGCCGCGAAGCACCGCCTCCATGGGAAGCTGGGCGCCGATCACCCCTGTGGCCGCGGTCAAGACCGCCTCCGGCTCGATCCCAAGGGCCTTAGCCATATGCCGGGCCTCCGTCTCGTTGTTCTGCCGGCCTTCCTCCCCCGTGCAGGCGTTAGCGCAGCCGCTGTTGGCCACGAAAGCCTGAATCTTCTGATCCGCCTTGACCAGCTTCTGATTTCTCTGTACGCAGAAAGCCTTGACCAGATTAGTGGTAAAGACGCCCGCGCAGACCGCCGGAACCTCGCTTAAGACCAGCGCCATATCCTTTTTCTCTTCTTTTTTAATGCCCGACGCCACGCCCGCGGCGGCAAACCCCTTTGCGGCGCACACGCCGCCTTCGATCTGTATCAACTCTTCTTCCTCCTTATGGAAACATGGGGGCCTGATCGATTCCCAAGTCTTCCGGCAAATCAAACATCAGGTTCATGTTTTGAATCGCTTGTCCCGCGGCGCCCTTCACCAGGTTATCGATGGCGCCGATGGCAATCACCCGGCCGGTTCTCTCGTCCACCTTCCAGCCGATGTCACAGTAATTGGATCCTTTGACCCAGCGGGTCTCCGGATAGGTATTCTCCGGCAGCAGGCGGATGAACCGCTCCTTGCCGTAATACTCCTGATAAATATTGTTCAGGTCCTCCCAGCTGTATTTCTCCTTCAGCGCGGCATAGCATACCGCCAGGATCCCCCGCTGCATGGGCACCAGATGGGGCGTGAAGGTGAGGCAAAGGGGATCTCCCGCCCGGTAGGACAGCTGCTCCTCGATTTCCGGCGTATGACGGTGGTTCCCCACCCCGTAGGCCTTGATCGACTCGTTGACCTCGGCGAAATGATTGTCCAGCTTGACGCTCCGGCCCGCGCCGGAGACGCCGGATTTGGCGTCGATGATGATCGAATCCGGCCGAATGACGCCTTCCGCCACCAGGGGCGAGAGCGTCAGGATGCTGCAGGTCGTGTAACATCCGGGGTTCGCTAAGAGTCTGGTCTTACGGATCTTCTCCCGGTTCCATTCACAGAGGCCGTAAACCGCCTGGCTCAGAATGTCCTTGCCCTCGTGGCGCACCTTGTACCACTTCTCATAGACAGAAGGGTCCTGCAGGCGGAAATCCGCCCCCAGGTCGATCACCTTGCATTTCTCAAGGATGCTGCTCGTTACCTTAGAAGAGGCCAGGCCATGGGGCAGGGCCAGGAAGATCACGTCCGCCTTCTCCGCCAGCGGCTCGATATCTTCCGGATCACACAAGACGTCCTCGATTTTCCGGTAGCTGGGGTACACGCTGCTGTAGGGCTGCCCCGCGTAGCTGTGAGAGGCCAGGGACACTAGCCGGGCCGCGGGATGCCGGTATAGCAGCCGAACGAGCTCTTCTCCCGCGTATCCCGTGGCGCCGATGATTCCTACTTTAATCTTTTCCATTTCTGTCTCCTTATTTATAGGGTGGCCGCCATGACCGCCTTAATCGTATGCATCCTGTTCTCGGCCTCGTCGAAGACGACGGAGCGGGGACTCTCGAAGACCCGATCCTCCACCTCCATCTCGGTGATGCCGAACTGATCCGCGATCTTCCGGCCGACCTGGGTGCCCAGATCGTGGAAGGCGGGCAGGCAGTGCATGAAGATCGCCTGGGGCCCCGCCAGGTTCATGAGCTTTTCCGTCACCTTATAGGGAGAAAGGGCTTTGATGCGCTCTGCCCAGATCTCGTCCGGCTCTCCCATGGAGACCCACACGTCCGTATAGAGGACGTCCGCTCCCTTTACGGCTTCTTCCGCGTCCTCCGTGAAGGTCAGGGTCGCGCCGCTTTCCTTCGCCAGGTTTTCACAATAGGCGATCAGGTCCGGATCCGGGAAATATTCCTTGGCGGTACAGGCCACGAAATGCATGCCCATTTTGGCGCAGGCGATCATGATGGAATTGGCCATGTTATAACGGGCGTCGCCCAAAAAGACCCATTTCTTGCCCGCCAGACTCCCCAGGTGTTCTCGGATCGTCAGCATATCCGCCAGAAGCTGGGTGGGGTGGTACTCGTTGGTCAGGCCGTTCCACACCGGCACCTCCGAATACTTCGCCAGGCACTCCACGATCTCCTGTCCGAAGCCGCGGTACTCGATGCCGTCATACATCCTCGACAGCACCCTGGCCGTGTCCGCGATGCTCTCCTTCTTGCCGATCTGCGAACCCGTAGGATCCAGATAGGTGGCGTGCATCCCCAGGTCATGGGCCGCCACCTCGAAGGCGCATCGGGTGCGGGTACTGGTCTTCTCAAAAATGAGCACGATGTTCTTTCCTTTTAATGTGTCATGGGGGATCCCCGCTTTTTTCTTTTTCTTCAGATCCGCGGCGAGATCCAGCAAATAGTTGATCTCCTCCGCCGTAAAATCCTTGAGCGTCAAAAAATCTCTTCCCTGTAAATTCATGGGAACCCACTCTCCTCTTCTTGCATAAATATTCATCTTTGACTGGATCCCTGCATAAGGAATCAGGCGTGTTCTTATTCTACATCATGGTCGAAAACTTTTCAAGTATATTTTCAAAATTTCTCTTGCTTTTTTGGAAAGTCGGATGTATAATTATGCTCGGTTGATGATTAAAACCGCATTTTGAGGATTTACATTTCTGGAGGAGATTAAGATGGATAAGAAGATGAAGGTTGTACTGGCCTATTCCGGCGGTCTGGACACGACGGTGATCATTCCCTGGCTGAAGGAGAACTATAACTGCGACGTTATCGCCGCCTGTATCGATGTGGGACAGGGCAAGGAGACGGACGGCCTGGAGGAACGGGCTCTTAAGAGCGGCGCTTCCAAGTTCTATCTGAAGAACGTGACGGAAGAGTTCATCACGGACTACATTTACCCGACGCTGAAGGCCGGCGCTGTTTATGAGAGCACCTACATGCTGGGTACTTCTATGGCCCGCCCCCTGATCGCTAAGGTCCTGGTGGATATCGCCTTGAAAGAAGGCGCGGACGCCATCTGCCACGGCTGCACGGGCAAGGGCAACGACCAGGTACGTTTTGAACTGACGATCAAGGCTCTGGCGCCTCAGCTTCAAATCATCGCTCCCTGGAGAATCTGGGATATGCAGTCCCGGGAGGACGAGATGGCCTACTGCGAGGCCCACGGCGTGGAGTGTCCGGGCAAAAAGGGCGACAGCTATAGCCGCGACCGCAACATCTGGCATATCAGCCATGAGGGTCTGGAGCTGGAAGACCCCGCCAACGCGCCGAATTATGATAAACTTCTGAAGTTGGGCGTGACGCCCCAGAAGGCTCCCGACGAAGCCACCGAGATCACCCTGGACTTTGAGGCGGGCGTGCCCGTGGCCTTAAACGGCGAGAAGCTGGATCCTGTGACCCTCCTGACCAAGCTGAATGAGCTGGGCGGCCAGAACGGCATTGGCATCGTGGATATCCTGGAGAACCGCGTGGTGGGCATGAAGTCCCGCGGCGTCTATGAGACTCCCGGCGGTACCATCATGTACAAGGCGCACGAACAGCTGGAGCATATGGTATTGGATAAGCAGACCTATGCTTATAAGCAGCAGGTCGCCGTGAAGTTTGCCGAGCTGGTTTATTCCGGAGAATGGTTTACACCGCTGCGGGAGGCTCTTTCCGCTTTCGTAGACTCTACCCAGCAGGTTGTGACGGGTCAGGTCAAGATGGTTCTGTACAAGGGCAATATCATCCCCGCCGGTACCACCTCTCCCTATTCTCTGTATAACGAGAGTATCGCGAGTTTCACCACCGGCGAGCTGTATAATCACAAGGACGCGGAGGGCTTCATCAATCTCTTCGGACTTTCCATGAAGATCCGCGGCATGCTGAACAATCAGAAGAACTAATCCTATTCTATAAAAATGGGTGGGGCTGTCGCACTAAATTGATGAAATGATCATTAGTGCGGCAGCACTTTTTTTGACAAAGTAAGAGCTGGGGCTATGAAAGTCCCAGCTCTTGGTGTAAAATTTATTTATGCCACTAAATAAACTTTTACAGAAAGATTATACCCTATCTTCTCTGAATTATCAAATCAAACTTCCGCTGGATGTGGAAATTTTGATCCCGGCAGATGACCCGGTCCGCCTTCTGAGTGCGTTTGTGGAGGGAATCGAACTCAGCGACCTTTACCAGACTTATAGAAAGATAAAGGAAAATCAGGCGTCACCTAGGCAGCTGCTCAAGATCATGGTTTACGCCAGCATGAACCGTATCTATTCCAGCTGGGCCATAGAAACCGCATGCCGCAGGGACATTAATTTCATGTACCTTCTGGAAGGGAAGCCTGCTCCTGACCATTCCACATTGGCCCGCTTTATATCCCTGCATTTTGCGCAGTGTTCTAAAAAGACACTAGCTGAGGTATCAAAGCTTTTATATTCCCTTGAAGAAATTTCCGGCAGAACAATCTTCGTTGACGGGACGAAGATTGAATCAGCCGCGAATAAATATACTTTTGTCTGGAAAAAGGCTGTCACGAAAAACCAGGTAAAACTGTTTGAAAAGATCCTGGCCTTTGTGGAAGAGTGTGAAGCCCTTTACGGACTTCGGATCGTCCATCATGGGAAGGTATCGGTCCATACCTTAAAAAGGCTGCGGAAAAAGCTGTACCGGATCCGTCATGAAGAAGGAGTTGTCTTTGTCCATGGAAGCGGGAAGAGAAGAACATGCCTCCAGAAATCCGTCGAAGCATTGGAAGCCTATCTGGATAAACTGAAGGAATACAACCACAAACTCCATGTATGCGGGGAACGGAACAGTTACTCTAAAACGGATCCGGACGCGACCTTTATGCGGATGAAGGAGGACGCCATGCGGAATGGCCAGCTGAAGCCGGCCTATAATCTTCAGCACGGTGTAGATTCTGAATATATCACATGGCTGGATCTCAGTTCCCGTCCTACAGATACAAGGACGCTGATCCCGTTCCTGAAAAATATGGAAGAATCTCTTCCGTTTAAATATCAGGAGATCGCGGCGGACGCGGGGTATGAAAGCGAAGAGAATTACCTGTTCCTTGAAGAAAACGGCCAGCTTTCCTATATCAAGCCACAGAACTATGAGATCTCGAAAACCCGGAAATACCGGCAGGATATGGGACGTATAGAAAACATGGAGTATGATGAGGGATCGGACTGTTATTACTGCAGGAACGGGCAAACGTTGACCGCCCAGCATGAAAAGAAAGAAAAGACTTCCAGCGGATACCGTAGGATTGTTACCGTATATCGGAGCAGCGACTGCAGCGGATGCCCATTCAAAACAGAATGTATCAAAGGAAACAACTGCAAAACTCCAATGGAAGAACGCCAGAAAGTGCTGTATGTTTCTAAAAAGCTGAAAGAAAAACGGCAGGAGACGCTGGAACGGATCACCAGCGAATATGGGACACGGCTACGGATGAACCGGAGTATCCAGGTGGAAGGCAGCTTTGCGAACATTAAAGAGGATATGGGGTTCAGGCGATATCTGTACCGTGGGAAAGCAAACGTCACCGCCCAGAGTATCCTGCTGGCAATTGGATATAACATAAATAAGCTGCATCATAAAATCCAGGCGGGAAGGACAGGCCAGCATCTGTTCCCCCTGAAACAAACCGCTGGATTTTAACAGCCCAAAACTGGAACTGGAAGAAGCTCCTTTTTTAGTAAAAGGCTTATTAAAGTACGCCTTTTTTCCTGGAAAGGAATAAATAACAAGATCATTTTAGAAAAAAATGGTAAAAAGATGCTGCCGCATCTATGATTTTTTAATCACTAATGCGACAGCCCCAATCTGCTTTTATTCTCCAATTTTATTTCCCGTATAGAGCTGATAATATTTTCCTTTTTGTTCGATCAGTTGATTATGAGTGCCTCTTTCAATGATGTGCCCCTGTTCCAAAACCATGATGCAGTCA
>CALWBZ010000038.1 GCA_944376225.1 uncultured Clostridia bacterium
CGCGATCCTGATACCGAAACACGGAGCGGGAGGGGCCGCCGTAGGGACGGTGGCGGCAGACGCCCTTGTGCTGATTATGCAGGCACTGATGCTGCTAGAGGTGTTAAGGGACCTGCCTCGTATGCAGGGGTGGAAGGTGCTTCTGGCGACAGCCGCGGCCGCGGTCACCGTTTATTTCTTGCAGTCGGCGGTGCATAGTTCGATACTGCTCGTTCATATGGGGCTCATGGCCTGCATATTCGGGGTGGTCTACGGCGGAGTCGCTTTACTTCTGAGAGAAGAGGTTCTCTTTGAGGACATCCTGCCGGGCCTGCGCAGGGGGTGAGAAGATGGATTCTCGTCATAGGGTCCTGTACTTGGACGTCTTAAATGTCCTGGCGTGTCTGTGTGTGATCGGGATGCACTGCAACGGCATCGTCCATGAATTCGACGGATCCCCCGCCTGGGCCGGGAGTATGGTCGTGGAGACGCTGGCTTACTGGGCGGTTCCCGTGTTCTTTATGCTGTCCGGCGCGACGATGATGAATTATCGGCAGAGATACGGCACAAAGGAGTTTTTCAAGCGGAGAATCTTCCGGGTGGGTATCCCCTTTGTCTTCTGGTCACTGCTTCTGGCGGCCGTGAAGTACGGAAACGGGGAGTTAATGTGGATTGGCTTTCGGGATTTCTTACAGCGCCTTCTGAACACGCAGATAGAAACCACCTATTGGTTTTTTCCGGCCCTCTTTATGGTGTACCTGAGCATGCCCGTTCTGTCGAGGCTGAGCGAGGAAAAGAAAACGCTCTGGTATATCGTGATCGCGTGTGCGGCGACCTATTCCCTGCTTCCCTTCTTGTGCGGGTGCCTGGGCATCGCCTGGAACACAAGTCTTCAGTTCCCCATGGGCGCGGGATACATCTTATACGCGGCGCTGGGGTACCTCCTGCATACGACGGAGATCCCAAGAAAGTATCGGATGGGAATCTATCTGCTGGGGATTTTTGGGGCGGCGGTACGATACGGGCATACGGTGACGGCCTCTTTCGCGGAGGGGGCGCTGAACCGCCTGACCTGGGGATATATGAACTGGCCGGAAGTGCTGCTTTCGGCGGCGGTTTTCGTCTTTATCAAGTACCTGTTTAGAAATCCGCGATTTCGGCCGGAACGTTGGCAAAAGGCGATTCGGTGGCTTGCGTCCGCGAGTTTCGGGATTTATCTGATCCATGTCCTGATCATGGATACCATGGTCGAGACCTTTGGGATTCATCCCGGCGACCTGTGGTGGCGCTTGCTGGGGCCGATCCTGCTCTATGTCATCGCTTTGCTTCTTGTCAAAGGGATACAGAAAATCCCGGGAGCAAGGGGAGTGATGCCGTAAACGGAAATTCGATTTCGGGCGCGCCTGTCGCGTTCACTATAAAACAAAGGAGAAAAGATATGAGTAAGAGATGGTTAAGATGGGTAGTGGCGTGTCTGGTCTTCCTGCTGAGTACCACCCTGGTCTGGGCGGAGGAGATCCCCGCGGATACGGGAGAACAAAGTGTTCTGGAGACTTCGCGGCCAGAAGAGAGCGGTGAAGAATCGAGCGGGGCGGAGGAGTCCGGCTCAGAGACAAACAGCCTGACGGAGGAGAGTACAACGGAGGAATCCTCAGAGGAATCTTCGGAGGAATCTACCGAGGAATCTTCAGAAGAATCCTCTGAAGAATCTTCGGCAGAGGAATCCGTCCCGGAGGAAAGCTCTGGAGAGGAGTCGAAGGAAGAAGAGTCGGGAGAGCAGGAACCGGAGGAATCCCGGCCCGAGGAGTCCGTTATAGAAGAGAGCGAGCCTTCCTCTCGGACGGAAGAAGAATCGACTCCGGAGGAAGAGGCGCAGAGCATAGATGCTTCCTACGCGGGACTGATGAAGATCGACGGGATATGGTATTATGTCAGCCAGGGAGCCGTCGATGAGAGCTATACGGGGCTCACGGACTATTATACGACGACTTATTATGTATCCGCGGGAGTTCTCGACTGGAATTACACCGGCTTCTATGTGGAAGAGGGCGTGTCTTACTATGTGAAGGGCGGCATCTGGCAAAAGACGTATTCCGGACTGGCGAATGTTCAGGGGATCTGGTATTACGTAACCAATGGCGTCTTGGATCTGGGGTATACGGGTCTGACGGACTATTACACCACGACCTATTTTGTCCGGGAAGGTTTGCTGGACTGGGCGTATACGGGCTTTTATGAATCCTGTTATGTAAAGGGCGGCATCTGGCAAAAAACCTATACGGGCCTTGTGAATCGAGAGGGCGTTTGGGTCTATGTGACCGACGGCGTTTTAGATCCCGCCTATACGGGGCTGACCGATTACTATACGACGACATATTATGTGGAGAACGGTATCCTGAACTGGGATTATACGGGTATTTATTATGATAATATCGCTTGGTACTACGTAAAGGGCGGTATCTGGCAGAAGGCGTATACGGGCCTGGCGAACGATCGGGGGAAATGGTATTACATAGAAGAGGGGTGTCTCAACTGGGGCTTTAAGGGACTGACAAAGTATTACAGCACCACCTATTATGTGGCCGGGGGGATCCTGGATTGGGGATACACGGGCCTCGCCCTCTGGGAGGGGACCTGGTATTATGTCACCGACGGTATCCTGGATCTAAGCTACACGGGTCTCACCGATTATTACGGCACCCTTTATTATGTCGAAGACGGGATTCTTGACTGGGGGTACACGGGCCTCTGGCGCGGAAGGGAAGGCGTCATGTATTATGTGGAGGGCGGCAGCGTGAACCCGAGATACGGCGACACTTCCAAGCCGACGGCGACGGCGGAACCGGATGTGATCTGGAATTATTTCATGGACAAGATCGGAAACCCCTACGGCGTCGCCGGACTCATGGGCAATTTGTATCTGGAATCCTATCTCAGGGCCAATAACCTGCAAGACACCAGCAACAGCTATAGAGGAATCACCGATGAAGAGTATACTTGGCAGGTGGACAGCGGCCAGTATTCTTATAGCAGCTTTGTCTATGATTCCGCGGGGTACGGACTGGCCCAGTGGACCTATTGGAGCCGGAAACAGACGCTGATCGATTACGCGAGGAATTGGAACGCGTCGATCGGCAATGTCGTCATGCAGATGGACTGCCTGTACTATGAGATGCAGACTTCCTTCTCCAGCGTATTGCGGGCGCTGGAAAACGCCACCAGCGTCAGGGAGGCGTCGGACATCGTGCTGACGCGTCTCGAAGGACCGGCGGATCAGAGTTACGCGGTGAAAGTGCTGCGGGCGTCCTGGGGCATGAAGTTTTTTAATCAGTACGCCGGGAATTAAATCATCTTAAGGTTTAGCAAACAAAAGTTCATAGATTCTTTCTGGACAAACGATGAGAACTGTGATATATTTCTTTACGCGCATTTTACACGATAAGTGGAGGATGGGAGAGAGAAATATGTTGCAGTTCGTTTGTCTTTTTTGCCCGGCATGCTTGTCCATGTTGGTTTATTTTAAGTTGAGGGGCGAAGAAAAGAGGGGATGGAATCTTCTCGCGCTGTATGGTTCTTTTGTGCTGCTGGATACGACCCTTGTTCTCGGCGTTCTGCGGCAGATCAAGAGCGACGCCCCCACGGCCGTAGGCGGCAGCTTAAGCGACCCCTATACCTCGCTGCTGTTTCTTGCGGTGGGCATCGCGGCGGCCCTCTTGGTAGGCTATATCGCGGCGGTTTTAGGGAAGTGGCTGCAAATTCGTTTGGAAGAGCGTTCTCCTCAGGCGGAGCAGAAAGAAGAGCAGGAATGAGAGGACGCTTTGTTTCTAAGATAGGCCGAGGATTCGCGGCAGCCCTGGCCCTTCTTCTCTTTGGATTTGGGATTCTTCTCGTTCTGGCGGTGGATTGGTCCGTTGACTTCTTTGGAGAGATATCCATCGATGAGATTATTTTCCATCTGAAGATGCCGCTGCAAGGGACGGATCAGAATACGATTCTGGACTTTATCCTGCGGTGCCTTATTCCCGCGTTGGCGGGAATGTTTGTGCTGGCCTGTCTTTGGGGTCTGCCCCGGATGGAGAAACGGCTGCGGCAGAAAAGGATGGGGCAGGGACGTCCTTATTTGGAGCTTCGGATTCGGGCGGGAGGCCGGAAGGAAATAGGCCGGGGAGTAACGTTAATCCCTGTGATTCCGGCGTGGACGCTCTGGCTGATCGCGCTGGCGAGCCTGGCGGGGAGCCTCGTATATGCCTGTTACCGGTATCCTGTCGTAGAGTATATTAAGCTGCAGTCCCAGAATTCCACCTGGATCGAGGAGGAATATGTGGAGCCGGATTCCTCCCTGCTGAGTTTTCCCGAACAGAAAAGGAACCTGATCTATATCTACCTGGAATCCATGGAATCCGCCTATACCTCGACGGAAAACGGCGGGGCCTTTCAGGAGGATCTGATCCCGGAGCTGACAGAACTTGCGAAGGAAAATCTGCATTTCTCCTCGGGGGTGGGAACCCTGGGCGGGGCCGTTCAAGTGGAGAACACGGGCTGGACCATCGCCGGCATGTTCGCCCAGACGGCGGGGCTTTCGCTAAAGATGCCGATCGACAGCAATACGATGGGAGAATACTCCTCTTTCTTCCCCGGGGTGACTTCTTTGGGAGAATTATTGGAAGCGGCAGGGTATAAAAACTATCTGATGATCGGATCGGACGCGGTTTTTGGGGGAAGAAAAAATTATTTTACCCAGCACGGGGATTATACTATTTACGATTATTATTGGGCGCTGGAAGAGGGCAAGATCCCCGAAGACTATTTCGTGTTCTGGGGATTTGAAGACTGGCGTCTCATCGAGATGGCTAAGGAAGAACTGCTTACGATCGCGGAACAGGAGGAGCCCTTTAATTTCACCATGTTGACGGTGGATACCCATTTCCCGGACGGATATATCTGTCCGCTTTGCCGAGAGGAGCATGATTCTTCTTATAAAAACGCACTGTCCTGTTCCAGCCGCCAGATTGCCGCCTTTGTGGAGTGGATCAGTCGGCAGGATTTTTACGAGGACACCACGATCATCATCGCCGGGGATCATCTGACCATGGCCTCGGAGTTTGTGGAAGAGATGCCGGCGGGCACGGAACGGAGCACCTATCATGTGATTATCAACTCGCCGGTGGAAGCGGCAAAGACGGAGAATCGCGTCTTTACGACACTGGATATGTTTCCCACGACCCTGGCGGCCCTGGGGGTGGAAATCGAGGGGGACCGACTGGCGCTGGGGACGAACCTGTTTTCGGACAGGGAGACTCTCGCCGAAGAATACGGAATCGCAACGATGAATCAGGAGCTTTCTAAGAAGTCGGAATTCTATAACAAGAAGCTGATGTACGGATCATCGTGAGGCAGGATGTTATCGAGCAGGATGGCATCCTGCTTTTTTTATTGGTTCTGGTCATATAAAGCTTGCCCTAAATTGAAGATATAAAGAAGTGGCAAATCGACGTGGCGGACATGTACATTATGCACAAAAATAAAAGGTGAATTTTGTGCATAATGCCAATCTTAACAGAGCGTTCAAAAAAGACGTTGAAATCATTGGTTGATATGCTATAATCAATGTATATTACATGAGTGACAGAGCGATCTGTTAAAATGAAATATACTCGTGTGAACGTCTCATCTTGAGACGAATCTATGAAGCAGGAGGAATGAACATGAAGGGACAGAAGTTTTGGGCTGTCATCTTGTCGCTTGTGCTTCTGGTGTCCTGTCTTGCCGGATGCGGCGGAGACGGACAGGAAAGCAGCAAGGGGACAGAAAGCAGCAAAGGGACGGAAAGCAGTAAGGATACTGCCGGCGAGGAGAGCCAGGCGGCGGATCCTTCGGATCCCTATGCGGCGGAGGATTTTACCTATCCCATGGATGGGACGGTGACGCTTTCTATTAACATGACGGTTACGGAGAAGGCGGAACTGCCCAAATGGGTAGAGGGACACTATTTCTGGGATGTGGTGCAGGAGAAGACGGGCGTAGGCCTTGAATTTATTGGTTCGGCATCCTCGCCCCAGGAGACGAGTGAGGCCTTTTCTCTCCTTTTGACCTCCGGGGAATATCCGGATATCATGCAGGCTAACTGGATCACCTTCAAGGGCGGTCCTTCGGCGGCGATTAACGACGGATACATCATCGCGCTGAACGATTACAAACAGTATTTCCCTGCGCTGGCTTCTTGGCTGGAGAGCGATCCGGAAGCCAATAAGAATGTCAGCATGGACGACGGAACATGGTATTGCTTCCCCAACTACGGAAACGATCGGGAGACTTCGGGGACGGGCTTTGTTGTTCGTCAGGATTTCTTGGATCAGCTGGGTGAGGATGTTCCGGAGACCGTAGAAGATTGGTACAATGTGTTGACTCGTTTTAAGAACGAACTCAATATTTCCGCGCCCCTCACCTTCGAGAGCCGCTGGCTGTTCTTAGAGTACGCCACCGCGGGACTCAGCTCTCCTTGGGGCGTATGCTATCCCTTCTATATGGATGGGGATACGGTGAAGTTTGGTCCCACGGAAGAGGGATATAAGGAATTTGTGACGGAGATGACCAAATGGTATGCGGAAGGCCTGATCGACAAGGATCTGGCGGCGGTGGACAAGAGCACCGTACAGTCCAAGTTTGCCAGCGGTGAGGCGGGTATTGCCCTGCAGCAGATCCGTAACATCCAGAACTGTATCATCGCCAATGAGGCAGATCCCAATTATAAGGTGACGGGCCTCCATTCCGTGGTGATGAACGAAGGCGACGAGCCTCAGATGAGCCATTATAACAATCCGTTTAACGGCGGCTGCTCTACATCCATCAGCACCCAGTGCGAGAACATCGGCGCGGCGGCCAGATTCTTGGATTATGCGTATACCGAGGAAGGTTCCCTGTTCTATTCTTACGGGGAGGAAGGATTCTCCTGGGATTATGTGGATGGTACGCCCACCTTTAAGGAAATCGTTACGAATAATGCGGAGACGCCGGACGCTCAGGCGGCACGATACTTTGTGGCGCAGTTCGCGAACTTCTCTCTTCACGCGTTGGATACCCGCTCCCATATGGGCGAAGAGGTGCTGACGATTCAGACGGCCTTCGAGGCCAATATGGCGGACTATGCCTATCCTACTGTGACCTATACCGAGGAGGAAGTGGATACGGTATCCGATTGGAACGATATCGATACCACATGCCGCGAGAGAATTCTCGGATTCATCCTTGGCAATGAGGATTTGTCCAACTGGGATTCCTTTATCGCGGAAATCGAGAGTATGGGAATTCAGGATGTACTGGCGGTTCGTCAGGCGGCCTACAATCGTTATAAGGCAAGGTAAAAGTCTCTTCAAAAGGGAAGAGGATTAGGTTTAGCGGTAATTAAAGGAAGGAGGAAAGGGCAAATGAAAAAAGCTTGGGCGATTTTGCTGGCGATGATCTTGACGGTTTCCTGTCTTGCCGGATGCGGCGGGGACGGACAGGAGAGCAGCAAGTCTGTGGAAAGCAGCAAGAGTGAGTCGAGTGAAGAAAGCCAGGCGGCGGATCCTTCGGATCCCTATGCGGCAGCGGACTTCACGTATCCGATGGACGGCACGGTGACGCTTTCCATCAACATGACGCCGAATGACGGCGCGGAGATTCCGAAATGGGCCGAGGGACACTATTTCTGGGATGTCATCCAAGAAAAAACGGGTGTAAACCTCGAGTTCATCGGTTCTACGTCCGCGGCGCTGGAGACGAGCGAGGCCTTTTCCTTGCTTCTGACCTCCGGCGAGTATCCGGATATCATGCAGGCCAACTGGATTACCTTCAAGGGAGGACCCGCCACGGCGATTAACGACCACTACATTATTCCTTTGAACGACTATAAACAATACTTCCCGGCGTTGGCGACGCTGCTGGAAGAAAATGCGGACTATAATAAGATGGTCAGCATGGACGACGGCACTTGGTTCTGTTTCCCCCATCTCAAGAGGGACGAGAGCCAGATCGGAACCGGTTTCGCGGTTCGTCAGGATTTCCTGGATCAGATCGGGGAAGACGTGCCGCAGACCATCGAGGAATGGTACAACGTTCTGTCGAGATTCAAGAACGAACTGAATCTGTCCGCGCCTCTCACCTTTGAGAGCCGTTGGCTGTTCTTAGAGTACGCCACCGCGGGACTCAGTTCTCCTTGGGGCGTATGCTATCCCTTCTTCTTGGATGGGGACACAGTGAAATTTGGTCCTCTGGAAGAGGGGTATAAGGAATTTGTGACGGAGATGGCCAAATGGTATGCGGAAGGCCTGATCGATAAGGACCTGGCGGCGGTGGATAAGAGCACCGTACAGTCTAAGTTTGCCAGTGGGGAGTCGGGCATTGCCCTGCAGCAGATCCGTCAGATTCAGAACTGTATCGTGGCCAACGAGGGAGACGCCAATTACAAAGTGACGGGACTGAACTCTCCGGTGATGAACGAGGGGGACGAGCCCCAGATGAGCCACTATACCAATACCTTCGACGGCGGTTACGCGACCTCGATCAGCACCCAGTGCGAGAATATCGGCGCGGCGGCCAGATTCCTGGATTACGCGTATACCGAGGAGGGGGCTTTGTTTGAAACCTACGGCGAAGAGGGCTTCTCTTGGGATTACGTGGACGGCGTTCCCACCTTCAAGGAAATCATTACAAATAACGCGGAGACGCCGGACGCCCAGGCGGCTCGGTACTTCGTCAGCAATTATCAGAACTGGTCGATTCGCGTAATCGATGCCATGTCCCACCTGCAGCCCGAGACGCTGGAGATTCAGAAGACTTTCTTCGCGCACATGGAAGATTACGCTTATCCCACCGTTACATACACGGATGAAGAAGTGGATACGATCGCGGAATGGAATGATATCGATACCACCTGCCGGGAGAGGATCCTGAACTTCATCCTGGGTAATGAGGACCTGTCCAACTGGGATTCCTTTATCTCGGAGATCGAGGGTATGGGAATTCAGGATGTACTGGCGGTTCGTCAGGCAGCCTACGATCGTTATAAGGCAAGGTAATCGTTTCATTACAGAAAGGATGGGGTATCCCAAAAAAGAAACGGTACGACCAAAAGTTACAGAATAAAAAATGGAGGGAAAAACAATGCAATTGAAAAAGTTTTGTGCTGTTTTGCTGGCGATGATGCTCATCGTTTCCTGCCTCGCTTGCGGAAACGATAGCGGAAACAGCAAGAGCGAGAGCAGCGCCGCCGGCTCTACCAGCAAGGCGGAAACGGGAGATGAGAGCCAGGCGGCGGATCCTTCGGATCCCTATGCGGCAGAAGATTTTGCTTATCCGATGGACGGTACGGTAACGCTGTCCATTAACATGACGCCCACGGCCGAGGCGGAACTTCCCTCATGGGTAAAGGGACATTATTTCTGGGACGTTGTTCAGGAAAAAACGGGCGTGAACCTGGAGTTTATTGGCTCCGCGTCTTCGCCCCAGGAGACGAGCGAGGCTTTCTCTCTGCTGCTGACTTCCGGCGAATACCCGGATATCATGCAGGCCAACTGGATTACCTTTAAGGGCGGCCCCGCCGCGGCGATTGGCGACGGCTATATCATTCCTCTGAATGATTACAAGCAATATTTCCCCGCGTTGGCGACGCTTTTGGAAGAGAATGAAGACTATAACAAGATGGTCAGCATGGATGACGGCACCTGGTTCTGCTTCCCCCACCTGAAGAGGGATGAGAGCCAGATCGGAACCGGTTTCGCGGTTCGTCAGGATTTCCTGGATCAGATCGGAGAAGAGGCGCCTCAGACGGTTGAGGAGTGGTACAATGTTTTGACGAAGTTCAAGACTGAGCTGAACCTGTCCGCTCCCCTCACTTTCGAGAGCCGCTGGCTGTTCCTGGAGTACGCTACCGCGGGACTCAGCTCTCCTTGGGGCGTATGCTATCCCTTCTACCTGGATGGAGACACGGTGAAGTTCGGTCCTCTGGAAGAGGGATATAAGGAATTTGTGACGGAGATGGCTAAGTGGTATTCCGAAGGCCTGATCGACCGCGATTTGGCGGCGGTGGATAAGAGTACCGTACAGTCCAAGTTTGCCAGCGGCGAGGCGGGTATCGCCCTGCAGCAGATCCGTAATATCCAGAACTGTATCGTGGCCAACGAGGGAGACGCCAATTATAAAGTAACGGGACTCAACTCCCCGGTGATGAACAAAGGCGACGAGCCGCAGATGAGTCACTATACCAACACCTTTGACGGCGGTACGGCGACTTCCATCAGCACTCAGTGTGAGAACATCGGCGCCGCGGCCAGATTCCTGGATTACGCGTATACCGAAGAAGGTTCTCTGTTTGAGACCTACGGAGAAGAAGGCTTCTCCTGGGATTATGTGGACGGCGTGCCCACCTTTAAGGAAATCATCACGAACAATCCGGAGACGCCGGACTCTCAGGCGGCCCGGTACTTCGTCAGCAATTATCAGAACTGGTCGATTCGCGTGATCGACGCCATGTCCCATCTGCAGCCGGAGACGCTGGAGATCCAGAAGACTTTCTTCGCGCACATGGAAGATTACGCGTATCCCACCGTTACGTACACGGATGAGGAAGTGGATACCATTTCGGATTGGAACGATATCGACACGACCTGCCGTGAGAGAATTCTTGGATTCATTCTCGGCAACGAGGATCTGTCCAACTGGGATTCCTTTATCTCGGAGATCGAGGGTATGGGAATTCAGGATGTACTGGCGGTTCGTCAGGCAGCCTATGACCGTTATCAGGCTCGTTAACCGCACGAATCATCAAGGAGACTGGGGCGGCGGGATTGCCGCCCCTCTTTTAGAAAAATGGAGGCTGCGTTATGGCAAAAAATAAAAAAAGCGGCGCCACCAAAGGGAAAGGACGCAAACCGGGCGCGATACGGCTGGATTTTCAGAAGAATAAGGCCGTATACTTCATGTTCCTGCCGGTGGTCATCTTTTACATAACATTCCATTATTATCCCATGAGCGGTATCATCCTTGCCTTTAAGGATTTCAAACCGGCCCTGGGAATATGGGGGAGTCCCTTTACCGGGGATTTTGGATTCGAGCATTTTATTGACTTCTTCGGCAGCAGCCATGCGGCGAGGACGATTACGAACACCATTCTGATCAGTTTCTATCAGATCATCTTTGGTTTTCCCATGCCCATCATCCTGGCCATCATGCTGAACGAATTGCACAACCGGAAGTTCAAGAAGGTTATGCAGACCGTAACCTACTTCCCGCACTTCATTTCCACGGTTGTTGTATGCGGTATGCTGACCGAGTTCTGTCTTAGCGACGGTCTGTTCAATCAGATCGGCGGTTTCTTTGGCGCGGAACCGGTGTCTTTACTTTCTCAGCCAAAGTATTTCCGAACCATTTATGTAGCCAGCGGTATCTGGCAGTCCATGGGCTGGGACAGCATCATCTATCTGGCGGCGATCGCGGGAATCGATACCCAGCTCTACGAGGCGGCTTCGCTGGACGGCGCGGGCAGATTCCGCAAGATCTGGCATATCACGCTGCCGGGCATCAAGGGAACCATCGTGATCCTCTTCATCATGGCGATTGGTAAGATGATGAGCGTAGGATCGGAAAAGATCCTGCTTTTGTACAACCCGTCCACCTATCAGACCGCGGATGTTATCTCTACTTATGTATACCGCAAAGGTCTTCTGGATCAGGACTACAGCTATTCTACGGCGGTCAACCTCTTCAACTCAGTCATCAACTTCGTGCTGGTATTCCTGGCGAACGCGCTGAGCCGAAAGCTGACAGAGACCAGTCTGTTCTAAGGAGGGGAGAAAATGGTAAACGCGAGAAGCAAAGGCGATCGAATCGTCGATATCATCATTATTATTGTCATGATCTTTTTGGGCGTTATCATGCTGTATCCCATGCTGTATGAGCTGATGGTTTCTTTCAGCGAACCGGCGGAACTCATCCGTCATCGCGGCCTCTTGATCTGGCCCTTGGGCTTTGATACGACGGCCTATCAGCTGGTGCTTTCCAACCATCAGATCCTCACGGGGTACGCGAATACGCTGTTCATCCTGGTCGTGGGCCTGGTCATCAATATCACGCTGACCTGTCTGGGAGCCTACTGTCTGACGAGAGTACATATCTACTGGCATCGTTTGATGACCATGTTCGTATTGATTACCATGTATTTTTCCGGCGGATTGATTCCCATGTATTTAACCGTCCGCGGCCTGCAGATGTATAATACCCTGTGGTCCGTCATTATTCCGACGGCCATCAGCACATACAACATGATCATCCTGCGTTCCTATTTCTCCTCCATTCCGGAGAGCCTGGTGGAATCCGTCTTTATCGACGGCGGCGGACACATGACGGTCCTGTTTAAGATCTTCATTCCTCTGTCCCTGCCCGCCATGGCGGTTATGGTGCTGTATTACGGCGTAGGGCACTGGAACAGCTGGTTTAACGCGAACCTGTACCTGCAGGATCGCTCCAAATGGCCCCTGCAGTTGGTGCTGCGCAACATCCTGATCGAGGGTTCCAACCTGGATCTGGGCGGCGCGGTCGTAGCGGATTACGAGATGCTGGCCAAGAGCCTGAAGGCAGCCATGGTGATCGTGACCACGGTGCCGATCCTGGTGATCTATCCGTTCTTGCAGAAGTATTTTGTAGGCGGTATGATGATCGGATCTTTGAAAGAATAAGAGAATTTGTCCGGCAAAGAAAAGCTGCCGCGTCCATGGTCTTAGGATTGTGGGACGGCAGCTTTTTTGTTGTTTAGGGCGGGAAATAAATTGACAGAGTATTCGAAAAATGTTATACTCAACTCAAGATCAAGCATGATGAGGAGGGATCGTATGAAAAAGTATTTTGCTTTGTTTTTGCTGATTCTTTTATTGTGCGGCTGTCAGAAAGAAGAACCACGAGATACCCCCTCATCCCTGCTGGAGTTTCCGGGGCTGGATTGGAACGCGGGGATGGAGGAAGTTTGTGAGCTGTTTCCCGGCGGAGAAACGCGCACGTATGAAAATATGGGTATTCAGCAATACCAGGTCAACGGCGCTGAACTATGGGGGGATACCGTCACCCTAGTCTTTGAGTTTCGGAATGGGCATATCAACATTCTCAGCTGCCTTTACGAGGGAGAAGACGCGGACGCGATTCGGGAAAAAGTCCGCGCGGCATATGGCGAGCCATGGAAAGAATATGCATGGCAGGAGGGACGAGATCGATGGAGATCGGAAGAGAGGATGATCGATCGTCTGGACGAGGAGACGGCCCTGGAATGCCGGCAGGAGCTGGAAGAGCTGACCGAGATGCCCGGAATCAGCCGGTTCGATCAGTTGTACCGTCTATATGAGGAGTTGTGTGAAAGATACCTTGTGACCCTTACCTTCGACGAGGAGGCCATGCGACTAGACTGGAACCCGTTCCGGTATACGATGGTGGCCAAATACTCGGAGGAAAAACAATCGGGTAAAGTCCCGCTGGAGACGCTCATGGAGATGGCGGAGGGCGGAAGAGAGGTTCCTTCGGAGGACGGCCGGATACAACAGATACGGATCCCCTGTGACGAGGGGGAATTGGACGGATTTCGAGAGAAGTTGGGACCCTCAAGCGAACGGTTCCTTGCCTTCGATATGCCGGAGGGGAGCGTATTCTGGGTGTCAGAAGAGCAGGTATACAGCAGTTTCGAGAAAGAGTCTCAGAAAGAAATTTATTCTCGCGTGGCGGTTTATGAAGATTTCTCCGACCTTCCCTACTGGATGAGCGCCAAGATGTACCGAACGCCTCTGGTCATGCTGTATTGGGACGGAGAGGCAAAGGAGATGGTGTGGGATTTGACAGGGCAGGCCAACCTGGAGAGGGCAAAAGAGGCCCTGGGATAATGATCGTACACCGCTTATAATGACATAAGCGGCTATAATAATTGAAAAACAGGTTTACGGAAAGAAGGCATACTTCCCTGTGGCGGTGTGCCTTCTTTGACTTCGGATATGTATCTTGGGAACTTTGAGAACCCGCCGCCAAAAAGCTTGCAGAAAATGAAAAATAACTCTTGCGTTCGGCTCCGATTTATGATATCATATTTGGAAGGCAGGGTGCAAGCAGGCTGCGATGAAGTAGAATTGAGAGTGGTTGCACTGCGCAGTCAGAGCCCTCGGGGTTTTGATTGCGTTATTGTCCTGCGGGCATTTCAGAGAGAATATGCAGCAATGTAGGAGGTACATAGGAATGGACAAAGAGATGTATCTGGTACTTGAGAACGGCGAAGTTTTCAAGGGAAAGAGCTTTGGCGCCGAAATCGATACCAAAGACGCGACTATGGGCGAAGTGGTTTTTACAACCGGAATGGCGGGATATCTTGAGACCTTGACGGATCCCAGCTATTGCGGGCAGATTGTCGTTCAGACTTTTCCTTTGATTGGGAATTATGGTCTGATTCCCTCTGATTTCGAGAGCAGGAAGTGTTATCTAAAAGCGTATATTGTACGAGAATGGTGTCAAGAGCCTTCCAATTTCAGAAGTGAGGGAGCGATTGACACCTTTTTGAAAGAGCAGGGTATCGTGGGCCTGTACGGCCTGGATACTCGCCGCTTGACCCGGACTCTGCGGGAAAACGGCACGATGAACGGTTGTATCGTGTCGGAGGAGAAGCGGATTCCGGAGGCGCTGGAGGCGGCCAAGGGGTGTCATCCCCAGGGCCTGGTTCAGGAAGCCACCTGTCCGCGGAATTACGCGGAAGGGCCGGAGGACAGCAAGTATCATGTGACGCTGGTGGATCTTGGCATGACGGATTGTTTTAAGAGATACCTTCTGGAGAGAGGCGCCCGGGTACATGTGGTCGGCGCGTATACCAAGGCGGAGGAGATTCTGAAGGATCATCCGGACGGAATCCTGCTTTCTAACGGTCCGGGAAGTCCCGAGGCGGAGCCCGAGATCCTGGCGGAAGTCAAAAAGCTGGCGGAGTCCGGGGTTCCGATCTTCGGAATCGACCTGGGACACCTCATGTTGGCCGGCGCCTTGGGAGGCAAGCTTACGAAGCTGAAGCACGGCCATCGGGGAGCAAACCAGCCGGTGCGCTATCTTCCCACGGGCCGGGTTTACATCTCCAGTCAGAACCATGGCTACGCGGTGGACATGGACGGTTTGCCCCAGGGGGCGAAGGCGACCTTTGTCAACCTGAATGACGGCACCTGCGAAGGGTTATCCTATGAAGGAATCCCCGCGCTGTCGGTGCAGTTTAGGCCGGGCAACGATGAAGGCATGGTGGATACGGGCTTTTTGTTTGACCAATTTATGCAGATGATGGAGGTAGATGCAAATGCCGCTGAATAAAGACCTGAAGAAAGTAATGGTAATCGGTTCCGGGCCCATTGTCATCGGACAGGCCGCGGAGTTTGACTACGCGGGGACGCAGGCGTGCCGCGCGCTGCAAGAAGAAGGGCTGGAGGTTGTCCTGATCAACTCCAACCCCGCAACAATCATGACGGACGAGGCCATGGCGGATCATATCTACATCGAGCCTCTGACGCTGGAGACGGTTAAGAGAATCATCGAGAAGGAGAAGCCGGACAGCATCCTGTCCACCCTGGGCGGACAGACCGGACTGACGCTCTCCATGCAGCTGGCGAAAGAAGGGTTTTTGGAGAGTCACGGCGTACGGCTCTTAGGCGCCCGGCCGGATACGATTGACAAGGCGGAAGACCGCCAGATCTTTAAGGATACGATGCTGTCCATCGGAGAGCCCTGTATTCCTTCCAAGGTAGTGAACGATCTGGAGTCCGCTCTGGAATTCGCGGACGAGATCGGCTATCCCGTGATTATCCGTCCGGCTTTTACACTGGGAGGAACGGGCGGCGGCATCGCGAGTGACGTGGAAGAGATGAAGGAGATCGCCTCCAACGGCCTGCGCATGTCCCCCATCACACAGATCCTGGTGGAAAAGTGCATCTCCGGATGGAAAGAGATCGAGTTTGAAGTGATCCGAGACGCCAAGGGCAACAGCATCACGGTCTGCAGCATGGAGAACGTGGATCCGGTGGGCGTACACACAGGAGATTCCATCGTGCTGGCGCCCGCGGTAACACTGGCGAATAAAGAATATCAGATGCTGCGCACGGCGGCCATCAATATTGTCCAGTCTTTGGGCGTGGAAGGCGGCTGCAACGTTCAGTTCGCGCTGCATCCCGAGAGCATGGAATACGCGGTCATCGAGGTGAATCCCCGTGTGTCCCGTTCTTCCGCGCTGGCTTCCAAGGCGACCGGTTATCCCATCGCGAAGGTGGCCACGAAGATCGCCATCGGCTATACGCTGGATGAGATCAAGAACGCGGTGACAGGCACCACCTATGCCTGTTTCGAGCCCACCATCGACTACGCGGTGGTCAAGCTGCCCAAGTGGCCCTTCGACAAGTTCGTTTACGCCAAGAGAACCCTGGGTACGCAGATGAAGGCGACGGGCGAAGTGATGGCCATCGGTACCAGCTTCGAGCAGGCCCTGATGAAGGCGGTACGGGGCGCGGAGATTTCGCTGGATACTCTGAACATGCCGAGACTTAAGGAGCTTTCCGACGAGGAAGTCTTCTCCAGAGTGTCTGAGTGTAACGACGAGCGTCTTTTCGTGATCTTCGAGGCGTTGAAGCGGGGCATGAGCGTGGAGAAAATCCACGAGATCACCATGATCGACGAATGGTTCCTGAATAAGCTGCTTCATCTGGTACGCTTCGAGGAGGAGCTTGCCAAGACGGAGCTCACCCAGGAGCTGTATCATGAGGCCAAGGTGCTGGGATATCCGGATAAGGCCATCGAGCGCATCTCCGGACAGAAGATTCCTCGGCATGAGCGCGCGGTCTTCAAGATGGTAGACACCTGCGCGGCGGAGTTCGCCGCCCAGACCCCCTATTTCTACTCCACATATGATGAGGAAAACGAGGCGGAGGAGTTTATCGCGGCGAAGCAAGACACGAAGCCCACGATCATCGTATTCGGCTCCGGCCCGATCCGGATCGGTCAGGGTATCGAGTTCGACTATGCCTCCGTACACTGCGTATGGTCCCTGAAAAAGGCGGGCTATCAGGTCGCCATCGTCAACAATAACCCAGAGACGGTTTCCACCGACTTTGACACGGCGGATCGTCTGTACTTCGAGCCTCTGACCCCGGAGGATGTGATGAACATCATCGAGGTGGAGAAGCCCTACGGCGTAGTCGTAGCCTTTGGCGGGCAGACGGCCATTAAGCTGACGAAGTTCTTGGATCAGGCGGGCGTGCGGATCTTGGGAACCCAGGCGGACAGCATTGACATGGCGGAAGACAGAGAGCGGTTCGATGAGCTTTTGGAAGAGCTGAAGATCAAGAGGCCCCAGGGACATACGGTCTTCACGCTGGAAGAAGCCTTGGGCGCGGCCCATGACCTGGGTTACCCGGTGCTGATGCGTCCTTCCTACGTACTGGGCGGTCAGAACATGATCATCGCCCATTCCGACGACGATATCCGGGAGTATATGGATATCATCCTGTCCCATAACATCGAGAATCCGGTTCTGATCGACAAGTATTTCATGGGCATCGAGATCGAGGTGGACGCGATCTGCGACGGTGAGGATATCTTGATTCCGGGTATCATGGAGCATATCGAGCGGGCGGGCGTCCATTCCGGAGACTCCATCGCGGTGTATCCTGCCTGGAACCTGAGCGAGAGCCTGAGTCAGAAGATCATCAACCACTCCAAGAAGCTGGCGGTGGCGCTGAAGACCAAGGGTTTGGTGAATATCCAATACGTCATCTTCGATAACGAGGTCTATGTCATCGAGGTGAATCCTCGTTCCTCCCGGACGATCCCCTATATCAGCAAGGTGGCGGGCGTGCCCATGGTCGATCTGGCCACGCGCTGCATGCTGGGCGAGAAGCTGAAGGACATGGGCTACGGCACGGGACTGTATCGTCGGCCGCAGTATATGTGCGTCAAGGTTCCGGTCTTCTCCTTCGAGAAGCTGATCGACGTGGACGTGCAGCTGGGCCCCGAGATGAAGTCCACCGGCGAGGTGCTGGGTATCGGAAGAACCTTGGACGAGGCGCTGTATAAGGGCCTTGTGGCCGCCGGGTATAAGATGAAGAAGGACGGCGGCATCTTCATCACCGTGCGGGATCGGGATAAGAACGAGATCGCGGAGATCGGCGAGAAGTACGCGAAGATGGGCTTCAAGCTGTACGCGACGGCGGGAACCGCCGAGATCCTGCGGGATGCGGGCATGACGGTGATCGAAGTGCCGAAGATTCATGAGAATCCGGAATACAACTCTATGACGCTGGTGGAGAGCGGCGATATCAACTATATCATCTCCTCCTCGGCGAAGGGCCGCCTGCCCCAGAAGGACAGCGTGAAGATCCGGCGCAAGGCGGTGGAGCATTCCATCCCCTGCTTAACGTCCTTGGATACGGCGAACGCTCTGGCGGACAGCCTGATGAGTAAATATTCTCAGGATAATACCGAATTGGTAGAATTAAACGACATGAAACATTAAGAACAGACTAATATTTTTATAAGAATCCCCCGTCTTGTGAAATTCTCTTGCAAGACGGGGGATCTTATGCTATACTTCATAATATGTTTACAATTTGCCCCCTTCTCTTTTTGGAGGGAACAGGAAGGGCGGCTTTAGGAAAGGAACGATCAGGATGGAAAGGAAGGGGAAAGAGAGCCGGGACCCGGTCAGACAGGATCAAGACCGCGAACAGGAAGCGGACCGCGTTTCGGCGCTTTCTTCCCGGCCTCCGGCGGAAGAGAAGAAGTTTGCCCAGGGGATGTGCTTCGCGAAGCTGTTTTGGATCTTTATGATCGGCTGCGTGATCGGTTTTATCGCCGAGACATTGTACTGTATTTTTATAGAGCACAAATTTGAGTTCCGCGCGGGTCTCTTATATGGCCCTTTTAATCCGGTATACGGATTCGGGGCCGTCCTCATTACGCTGGTCCTCACGGCGCTGCCCACTAGGAAATTGGTATGGATCTTTGTCATCAGCATGCTTTTGGGGGCCGGATTCGAGTATGTGTGCAGCTGGTTTCAGGAGCTGGCCTTCGGTACGGTATCCTGGCAGTATGAGGATACCATGTGGAATATCGGAGGCAGAACAAACCTGGCGTTCGCCTTTTGCTGGGGGATTCTGGGAAGCCTGTGGATGGCGGGAATTTATCCTTTTCTATCCCGGCTGATCGAGAGCCTTCCGCGAAAATGGGGACGGATTCTGACGGCGGCATTCTGCGCGTTTATGGTGTTTGATCTCACTATTTCGGCGATGGCGGCGGGAAGACACACGGCTCGCCGCGCGGGAGAACCGCCTCGTAACGGGGTGGAGCGCTTCCTGGATCAGGTATATCCCGACGAGGTGATGGATAAAATATATCCGAACGCGACGCCGGTCAATACGGATGCTTCATAAAACAGTAGAGAGAGGGGAGTCGCGATGTGTCGTGTTTCCCCTTCTTTTTTAGAATTCTTAAAAAATTATTAGGAAACAACATATGGTCTTTCTTTATGAAATCCTGTATAATGGGGGAGAAAAGAAGGAGGGGAAAAGGAGTGAACGAGAGGATGACACCAGAGAAAACCGGTATAAAGGAACCTGCCGCGGTTTTGCGGCAGACGACGGGGGCCGCGCCCGCGCCGGAAGTGAAGCGTTCCGATTACCAGGTAGACGCGAAGAAGGGGTTAAGCCGCGCGCAGGTAGAAGAAAGACAGGCGCGGGGAGAAACGAATGTGGATGACGCGGGACAGACGAAAACGGTGAAACAGATTGTCTTAGGCAATATCTGTACACTGTTTAACCTGATTAACCTGGTCCTGGCGGTGGCGATCCTGATCGCGGGCTCTTATAAAAACGTAACTTTTATGGGAATCATCATCGCCAATACGGCCATCGGAATCTTTCAGGAGATTCGTTCCAAACGCACGATGGACAGGCTGTCCTTTCTTTCCGCCAGCAAAGTCAAGGTGGTAAGAGAGGGACAGGAAGAAGAAGTGGTCAGCGAGGAAATCGTCAAGGACGATCTGATGATCTTAGAGGCGGGAAATCAGGTTCAGGCGGACAGCGTGGTGCTGGAAGGCGCGTGCAGCGTGGACGAGTCCTTTATCACGGGAGAGGCGGACGCCATCGTAAAGGAACCCGGAGATACCATGATGGCGGGATCCTTTCTGATCAGCGGAAAGTGTCGGGCCCAGGCGGTGCAGGTAGGTAATGATAAGTACGTTTCTTCTATATCCAACGACGCCAAGTTCGTAAAGAAGATCAATTCGGAGATCATGACTTCTCTGCAATGGATTGTGCGCATCATCTCTATCCTGATCGTGCCGTTAGGAATCACCATTTTTATTAAACAGTTGAATCTGGCGGACGCCACCTGGCAGAGCGCGGTGGTTTCCACCACGGCCTCTCTGATCGGGATGATCCCGGAGGGGTTGATGCTTTTGACGAGTACGGCGCTCGCGGTCAGCGTCATTCGCCTCTCACGCCACAAGGTGCTGGTTCAGCAGCTTTATTGTATCGAGACCTTGGCGCGTGTGGACACGCTGTGTCTGGATAAGACGGGTACCCTGACGGAAGGCTATATGGAAGTGGTGGATACGGCGTGTCTCGAGGAGGGCCGCGAGGCTTGGATTCCCCAGGCGCTGACGGCCCTGACCCAGGCGATTCCCGACCATAACGCGACCTTCAAGGCGATCGCCGCGAAATACCCCGCCGGAGAAGAGGAGGGCTGGGTTTGCAAGCAAGCGGTATCCTTTACCAGTAAAACCAAATGGTCCGGGGCGTCCTTTCAGGATCACGGGACGGTCTGCCTGGGCGCGGCGGAATTTCTGTATCCTTCCATGGATGAAGAGCTGCGTAAGAAAATCGACGAGTACGCCATGGAATACCGAGTGCTCCTCATGGTGCATTCGGAGAAGGATTTCGTGGGAGAAGCTCTGCCGGAGGCGGAGGCGATCCGGCCTATGGCATTGGTGCTTTTACGGGATAAGGTGAGAGAGGAAGCGCGTCCCACGCTGGAATATTTCGCGGAGCAGGGCGTGGACATTAAGGTCATCTCGGGAGACAGTCCCCATACGGTGGCGGGCATCGCGAAATTCGCGGGCGTCCAGGGATGGGATAAGATGGTGGACGCCAGCACCCTGCAGACGGATGAGGAGCTTGCCCAGGCGGCCAACACCTATACCGTGTTCGGCCGGGTCACGCCCCAGCAGAAGCGAGCGCTGGTGAGGGCCATGAAAAAAGAGGGTCATACGGTGGCGATGACAGGAGACGGTGTAAACGACGTGCTGGCCCTCAAGGAAGCGGATTGCAGCATCGCCATGGCCTCCGGAACGGACGCGGCCCGAAACGCTTCGGAACTGGTTCTGCTCAATTCCAATTTCGATTCCATGCCCCGGGTGGTGGCGGAAGGCAGGCGCTGCATTAACAACGTGCAGAGATCATCGACCCTCTTCTTAATTAAGACGGTGTACTCCTGTCTGTTGGCGATCCTATTCCTGTTTGTTACGATGCCTTATCCCTTTATCCCCATTCAGCTGAGCCTGATCAGCACGAGCTGCATCGGCATTCCGGCGTTTATCCTGGCCTTGCAGCCGAACCGGGACAGGGTGAAGGGACGTTTCTTGAAAAATGTCATGTTAAAGGCGATTCCCGGAGGATTATCGGTCGTCATCAATATCTGTTTTATTCTCTTTTGCGCGGGAAAGTTCGATATGGCGGAGAGTACCGTTTCCACGCTCTGTGTGGTGGTGGCCGGATTCACGGGACTCTTGATTCTCTTCCGGATCAGCCGGCCTTTCAACTGGCTCAGAGTTACGCTGTTCATCGCCATGAATTTGCTCTTTTGGGGCGGGATCGCGATGTTCCCGGAGTTCTTCTCCTTGGAAGTCATGAACAGCGACCTTCTGATCTTTATGCTGCTCTTCATGTCCGCGGCCTATGGGCTCTTAAACTTCATGTTCAGGATCTTCGAGGACCGCAGCCAGCAGTTTAAGCAGTATCGCGAAAACAAGCGAATACAAAAAGAAGAACGCCGCATGGAGAAAGCGCGGCGTAAAGAAGAGAAGCAGGCCGCCAAAGAAGCCAAGCGGGGACGCAGCGCGGCATGATAAATGATTTGTGCGAAAAAATGAGCCGCCATGGATCATCCCTGGCGGCTCGTTTTCGCGAAGCGGGTGCTTCTCTTACAGGTGTTCTCGAATCTTCTCGATCAGTTCCTGATAGCGGGCCTCGTCGCAAGTCTTGAGGCCGGGGTTCATGGCGAAGACGCCGCCCCATTCATATTCGTCCTTATATTTGGGGACGAGATGAAAGTGGAGATGACAGCCGGTGTCTCCATAAGCGCCGTAATTGATCTTGTCCGGATGAAAGGCGGCCTGCAGAGCGCGGGAAACCCGCGCGATATCCGCGAAATAAGCGTTCCTTTCTTCGTCGGACAAAAGGGTCATGTCGCCGATGTGCTTTTTATGAGCGACGATGACGCGTCCGGGATGGCTCTGCTCCTTGAACAAGTAGAGTTTGCTGGTGGGCAGTTCGCAGATCTTGATGCCAAACTGCGCGACCAAGTCGCCTTCCATACAATAAGCGCACTGAGGATCTTTCGTTTCCATGGTATATTCCTTTCTGCCAAGCGGCATAAATCTATAGAATAATTTAATTGTAGTACAAGCCCCGGGATTTGTCAATAAAACTGTTGACAATCCGGGGGGAATCGGTACAATAAAGATATGCGGGGAGGAGATAGGATGGAGATTGAGCGCAAGTATCTGGTAGAGAAACTGCCGGAAGAGACCCCATTAGGATGGGTGGAGATCGAACAGGGATACATCAGCACGGATCCGGTGATTCGCGTGCGCCGTCAGAAGACGGAAAAAGAAGAAGAGTATATTCTAACGATCAAGGGCGGCGGCCTGGTGATGCGGGAAGAGTATGAACTGGCCCTGGGCCGGGAGCAATATGAGAGGCTGCGGTTAAAGTGCGAGGGCAGGATAATCTGTAAGCGGCGTTACCGGTATGCCCTTCCCCAGGGGCTTGTAGCGGAAGTAGATGTTTTCGAGGGGGACCGGCGGGGACTGATTCTGGCCGAGGTAGAGTTTCCAGATGAGGCGGGCATGCTGGCCTTTGAAAAGCCGGCGTGGTTTGGCGAGGATGTGTCCCGGGATATACGGTATCATAACAGTTATATGTCGGCGGAAAGAGGGAGCGGGGAATCATGATTTTAGCGGCGGAAGAGCTTCGCAGGCAGGCGGAAGCGGGAGACGCGAACGCGCAGTATTTATTGGCCTTAAAGTTCTATAAGGGCAGCGGGGAGATACAGGACCCGAGACAAGGATTTCTGTGGATGAAGGTTTCGGCGGAAGGCGGGTGCCTCAAGGCGCAGAAAGCGTTGGGGCTTTTGTATACCAGCGCCCAGCACGCGCCTTTTCCTAGCGAGGATCCCGGGGAGGCGATTCGGATGTACCGCCTGGCGGCGGAACAGGGCGACGCGGAGGCCCAGTATTGGCTGGGGAAATGTTATCTGACAGGTTACGGCACGCCGGTTTCCGAGGAAGAAGGGAAAAGGTGGATCAACGCGGCCAGGGCCAAGGGGTATGACGAGGAACCGGACCCTATGGCGGGCAAGTCGGAAGAATACAGCTCTCCCAGGGGAGAGTGGGAATTCTCCAAGGATCAGGTCGAGTCGGATACGCCGGTGGAGTATGGCGTGCCGGAACCGGATCCGGAAGAGCCGCAGCATAGCCCAGCCATCGGAGAGGCCCAGCCCGAGATGCGGGCTCCCCGTTTCGCGCCGGAGTATCTGAAGACGGGACTGATTTTCGCGGGAGTAGGAGCCGTGGCGGGTCTTCTTATGGCGGCATTGGCGGCGGTCTTTTTGGCGCTGCTCTCCGGCGGAAGTTCCCTATACGGAATCATCACGACGGTATTGGCGGTTCTGGGGGCGGGAATCGGTTTTTATTACGGCTATGACGTGGCCTATCAACGGGCGGGAGACAGGCTGTATTTCCGCGGCACCCCCTTTTATTTGCAGCATCAGAAGGACTATGAGGATCTGGACCGGGCGGTGCAGAATCAATACGAGATCTACGTCACGCTCCAGAAGGAGTTTCAGCCTTTCTGCTACCGCAGTCCCAGGCTGCCCAAGTCACCCTTCAGCAATTTTAGAGGGTATATGATCCCCTCCATGATCCTGCCGGGAAGGCGCGGCCTGGCGGTGATGGATCTCATGTTGGTGACAGAAAAGGCGATCTACGTGATGAACGTAAGCGGGATTACGGGCCACGTCAGCGGCATGGCGGAGGACGAGGAATGGAGGCTTCAGAGTTACACGGGCCGGGTCCGGTACCTGGGCAACCCGCTGCTGAAGAACGAGGAAGATATCCAGGCCTTGAGAGACGCGCTGCGGGCTCTCTGTCCCGGCTTTTGGCTGCACGATATCCCGATCTATTCCGTGGCGGTTTTTGGGGCCCATACGGACATCGAAGGGATCGAAGAAGTGGATCGGGAGGCTAACCGGTTCGTGCTGGCGGGAAGCGGCGAAAAAGTGAGAGGCTTTGTGGAAATGCAGGAAAGCCGTCATGTTTTGCGCACCAAAGAGATGACCCAGGTCATGAAGGCCATGGAACATTTGTTAAAGCAATATCCGGAGAATAAACAGCAGGCGGAAAGGATTCGGAGAAGGCAGAGCTGAGACGGGAAAAAACGAACCCCCTCGATTTTCGACACGGCACGACAAAGAGGCGAACGAAGCGGAAACGCACGTTCGTCTCTTTTCTGTAAAAAAAGGGAGTATTATGTAAAAACTGGAAGAAAAAAGGACTATTATTTGGAAAAATGAAAGTTGGTTCAGATATCAGATTAACCATAATACTCTGAAAATATAAAAGATTTGGGGAAGTGGAAGAGATGTGGATAACTTGGGTGCATTTCTGCCCCGAAATAGGGTTATTCACAGAGTTATCCAACTTATCCACATATTCGTGGATAAGTTGAGGGTGATTGAAAACTGCAAGGGAAGTTGTTCGCCTCTTGCAGCAGGTTATCCACAGGAAAACGTGGATAACTTTTTTCAAAAAACTCTGTCAAAAAAAAGGAAACTCGGTGCCGGCGTCGAATATAGATAATACAAGCAGCTGGAACGGAGAACTCTCCGGGCAAGCTCCCGGGAGTATCTACCGATACGGCGGTTGATATTGAGATGAGGGAGTGTTACTATGAGGTACGAGTATAAGGGCCGCAATATTGAGATCAGCGATAAGCTGAAAGAGATGTCTGAGAAGAAACTGGAGCGGTTGAGCAAGTTCTTTTCTCCCGATACGAAGGTATACGTGACCTACCGTGCGGAAAACCGCAATACGGTCGTCGCGGAAATCACCATTCCGGTGCAGGGATCGTCTCCGATCCGGGCGGAAGTCAAGGATACGGATAAGTACGCGGCACTGGATCAGGCAATGGATAAGTTGGAGCGCCAGATCGTGAAGTATCGTAAGAAACTTCAGGCTCGCGCGAAACAGGATAAGACGTTGAATCCCGCGTATTTTACGGCCACACCGGAAGACGCCGAGGAGGAGACCATGGTGGTGCGCAGAATCAAGAGAGTACCGGCAAAACCGATGGATGTAAGCGAAGCCTGCTTACAGATGGAGCTGTTGGGCCACGATTTCTTCGTCTTTCGCAATATCGCGAATCAGCAGATCAACGTGGTCTACAAGAGAAAGGAAGCCGGCACATACGGATTGATCGAGACAGAGGATTAAAGACTGCCGACCATGGACTCAATTCATATAGATATTCTCATTTAGAAAGGGGGAATGCCCATGCGCGCAGAGGATGAACAGCAGACTCGCACCGTAGGAAAGGGGGAATGTGACTGGGACAACAAACCAGAAAACCAAAATGTCATGACATTACTTCTATACCACCCGCGGTTTCCGCATTGGGCATATCGATGAAGAAATAACGCGCAGCCATTTCACATGAATGAGCCGATATAATGCGCAGCAGGCCGGAGAGTCCGGCAGAAAAGGATCGATAGCCAACGCGGGGCCGCGGGTGTAAAAATAAGGAGGAAAAAGAGAATGAAGCCCAAGAAATTAATCCCGTGGTTGGTCATAGTATTGATGATAGGAGCCAGTATTCCGGTACAAGCCAAGACCGTACACGGAGACTTCGGCGAGGGAACTTTTGAGGCAATGGCGATGATTGATCCCACCTTTGCCGCGGTTGCATTATCGTATCAAGATCCTATGCCGCGTATGGCGAATGCTCAAAGATCTCTTCCGATCGCATCGATAGATGTTCTCGGAGTGGATAAAGATGGCGATGTTTGGAATGGGCGGATAAGCGGCATAGGGGCATGTTATAGAAAAGATGAAAGGTATTATATTTATCTCAGCGGGGATTATTATATGGATAGTACCTGTGTAGCAACAATAACGGTGTATTCCTGATGGAAGTTAGTTGATGAACGGTTAAGTCTTGCCATTTTCAATGGAGAAAGGAAGAATGCTATGAAACGGAAAAAGACAGCGATCATTCTTATGGTGATGGTGTTGGTGATCGGGAGCACTTGCGTGGTCAACGCAAAAACGGTTCATGGGGAATATGCGGGCGGAACGTATGAAGCCATGCTTATGATAGAGCCGATGTATGTTGCGGAAGCGCTGTCGTATCAAACGGAAAGTCCGAGCGATGCGTTATATACCATGGTAATTGGAAGAGTGAAAGATGCTGAAGGAAATCAATGGGTATTTAATGCAGCTGGTTATGGAGGATGCTATGCTAAATCGGATGGGTTCTATACCTATGCTTTTGCAGAATACTCGATAAGTGATGTCACTGTCGAAAAGTTGTCGGTGTTTCGATAAGCCCATAGAAATAATCCTATGAGTTTTTGAGGGCCATGGAAAGGGGTGACACGGGATGAGAAAGGTAACCGTATTTTTCATATTTCTCTTTATCGTGATGAATGGAGGTTGCGGCTCCGAGGCTCTTTCCAAGAACCTTTTACGCAGCCAGTCCTTCTTGGAAGAGTATGATGTGCAGCCCGAGTATGTCATGTCGGAGAACACCTTCTACAACGATCATTCCGTGTACTACACTTGTATGAACGACTGGTTATATTACTACGATACGAAGACAGGAAGCAGCGGGAAAGTGTGTGGCAAGGCGGAATGCAACCATGACACTGACAGCTGTAATGCCTATCTCGGAGAGCTTGTGAGTGGGATACAGGTTTATGACGGAAAGCTCTACTGGACGAGCGGTATTGTCCTATACCGCAGCGATTTGAACGGGGAGAACCGGGAGACGTATCGCGTCCTAGAAGGAAGCGATGCGACGATGAATTATCGCTTTTATATTCATCGAGGTTCTGTCTATGTGAGCTTCATAACGATCGGGATAGAAGAAGGAGATACTAGGAACGAGCTAAGAATCACGCGTTATTCTATGGAAGACCGGGATGCTCCGGGAGAAAGGGTACTTACACAACCCGGTCCGTATAGCACTATAGGGTGTTGGTGCCGGTTTTACAGGGATAAACTATATATCAGAGTTCGTAATCCGCTGGATCTGACGGAAAGTCCTACCCCATATCAGCATGATCTATATGTATATGATATAGTAGATAAAGAGCTGCAGAACATATGGTCCGCTCAAGTTAGCAATAGCATGCGCAATGTTACGATGACGGAGAGCGGACTGGAGTTTCTCAATTATAGGACGACAGGGGATCATATATTTGTCAATACGGAAGATCAGTGGTCGGTATGGAGATCGGAGTATTCCTTTGAGACAGGGAAGATGAAGAATGAGGAAGAGCATGCCATGGAACCCGGCTATACGGTGGTATACTGGGTGGAGGGGCATTACATCGCCTTTCGCAGTACGTGGATAGGAGAGGCAGAAAGAGCGTCATATCGAGTGTATGCTGAGGATTGGACTGTCTTAGGGGAAGGAGAGATAGAGGGAGGGCCGTACATAATAGGTGCTGACGAAAAGGGTATTTTGCTGAAGATAGGTGTTGGTATGGCAGAAAGCGGACTATATCGCATACCCTGGGACACCCCTTCGGTAATGGAGACTCTTATTCAGGCCGATATGAGGGTAATGTCAGATGGAGTTTTGATTTCGAGAGAGAGCATAGGTTCCGGTAAATGATCTAAATATGTTACAGTGGGGGGAGAGTATAGGTGAGAAAGGCTGTTTTATTCCTCGTACTTCTCTTTATTGTGATGAATGGAGGTTGCGGCTCCGAGGCTTTCCCCCAGAACCTTTTACGCAGCCAGTCTTTCTTGGAAGAGTATGATGTACAGCCAGAGTATGTCATGGCAGAGAACACCTTTTACAACGATCACTCCGTGTACTACACTTGTATAAATAACTGGTTATATTACTACGATACGAAGACAGGAAGCAGTGGGAAGGTGTGTGGCAAGGCGGAATGCAACCATGACACTGCCAGCTGTAATGCCTATCTCGGAGAAATTGTGAGCGGGGTACAGGTTTATGACGGAAAGCTCTATTGGATGAGCGGGGTTCTATACCGCAGTGATCTGAACGGGGAGAACCGGGAGATATATCGCGTCTTAGAGGGAAGCGCCGTGAATATGAGTTGTCGGTTTTATATTCACCGTGGTTCCATTTATGTGAGCTTCATAGCGATCGGGGTAGAAGAGGGAGATGCCAGAAACGAGCTAAGAATCACGCGCTACTCCATGGAAGATCGGGATGCTTCGGAAGAAGAGGTGTTTACACAGACTTATCCGTATAGCAATATAGAGCATTGGTGTCGCTTCTACCGAGACAAGCTGTATATCAGGGTTTGCGAGCCGCTAGAACTGATAGAGGGACCAACGCCGTATCAGCATGATCTTTATGTATATGACATAGCGGATAAAGAGCTGCAAAACATATGGTCAACTCAAGACAGCGACAGATTGCGAAATGTTACGGTGACGGAGGACGGACTGGAGTTTCTTCATTTCAGGATGACAGGGGATTATATATTCATCAATACGGAAGATCAGTGGCCAGTATGGAGATCGGAGTATTCCTTTGAGACAGGAGAGATGAAGAGCGAGGAAGAACATGCTATGGACCCTGGCTATACCATGGTATACTGGGTGGAGGGACATTACATCGCCTTTCGCAATACGTGGATAGGAGAGGAAGAAAAGGCGTCATATCGCATGTACGATGAGTCCTGGAATGTCTTAGGGGAAGGGGAAATGGAAGGGCGTCCTTACATAATAGGGGCAGACGAGAAGGGCATTCTGCTGAAGATAGGCGTTGGCATGGCAGAAAGCGGGTTATATCGTATACCCTGGGACAATCCTTCGGTAATAGAGCCCCTCATTCAGATCGAATCATAGATGAGAGGGGAGTTTCAAAAGAAGGTATAAGTTCTCGAAAATGACCTAAATATGTTACAGAGGGGGGAGAGTATAGGTGAGAAGGGCTGTTTTATTTCTAGTATTTCTCTTTATCGTGATGAATGGAGGTTGCAGCCTTGGCTCTGAGGCTTTCCCCCAGAACCTTTTACGCAGCCAGTCTTTCTTGGAAGAGTATGACGTGCAGCCAGAATATGTCATGTCGGAGAACACCTTCTACAACGATCATTCCGTGTACTATACTTGTATGAACGACTGGTTATATTACTACGATACGAAGACAGGAAGCGGCGGGAAGGTGTGCGGCAAGGCGGAATGCAACCATGACACTGACAGCT
>CALWBZ010000039.1 GCA_944376225.1 uncultured Clostridia bacterium
AGCTGGACAAGCGGTTTGAGCGACTACTCAATATGAGAATGGACGGCGAGGTCACGGCGGACGTCTTCATTTCAAGCAGCAACGAGATCCGCGAGACGATAGACCGGCTGAAATCGGAGATCGCCGAGCTGACGGCGGACGTACCGGAGGAAACGGCGTCTGACTACGAGGACAAGATCGAGTTTCTCAAATTCGCGCTGGAGCAGTACACGCACTTTGACGAGGGCAGAGAGATACCGGACAGTGTACTGGAGGCGTTCGTTGAAAAGATCGTGATTTTCGAGGATCATTTCGAGTGGTATCTGCGGTTCGGCGACCCCGACGCCCCGACAAAATGCGGCGTAAACGGAAAATCGAACGAAAACCCGACGGTTTGGGGAGAGGGAGATGATCCCTCCCCCGCCGGACTGGCGCTGCACAGGCTGCGATGAGTCTTCCGGATTAAGCATATGCCCAGCACGAGGCAAAGGACGCCGGCCATAAGAGCGACGCCGTAAACCGGCAAAGGATAATTCTGGACGGTCAGAGAGAATAAACGGGAGATCCAGGCGATAAGACCGTAATATACGGCGAGCCCGAGCAGTAGATTAGCCAGACCGATGCCCAGGATAAAAAACCAGATATGTCGTTTTATTTTGACCATCGTCTGCAGCAGCATCTGCTGCGCGATCGCGGACGGATTAAGGCTGTCCAAAAAGCTTGTCGTGATGGTTGTGCCTAAGAGAAATAACATAAATAAACCTCCTGTTTTTGAGCAAGCGCCTCCGCAAAAAAAATAAGCGCCCGTCTCGTATCTTCATGGCCTATCGATACGAAACCAGCGCTTATGCTTACCCGGCGGCAAGAAACTCGCTCTTCAATTTTCAAGAGGCAGTATATCACAAGACCCGCGCAAAGTCAACGAGTTTACGAGAAAATTTCGTGGGCCCTGGCGAGAGCCAGAGAACTCCGTATTGACAAGGACTCTTTTTCCTTGTTATAATATCACAGTGGTTCAAATTGACAGGAAGGGTGGGGATCGCGTGAGGGTCTTAGTCATCGACGGACAGGGCGGCGGCTTGGGAAAGAGCTTGGTCACTGCCGTGAAAGAGCGATTTCCTCTGGCGGAGGTTCTGGCCGTAGGGACCAATGCCATGGCGACGGGAGCGATGCTGCGCGCGGGCGCCGATCAGGCGGCAACGGGCGAGAACGCCGTAGTCGTGGCCGTATCCCGAGCGGACGTAATCATGGGCCCCATTGGAATCGTGATCGCCGACTCCATGCTGGGGGAGATTACGCCGCGTATGGCGGTCGCGATCGGTCAAAGCGCGGCAAAAAGGGTTCTGATCCCGGTGAACCATTGCGATAACATTGTGGTAGGCACGGCGGATGCTTCCATGACGCGCAATGTGCAGAGCGCGATGGATGTGTTAGAAACGCTGATACGATAAGAAACATCTGCAAGAAGCAGAAAATACCCCAGCAGGGGTGACAAGGACAGACCATATAAAGAATGACGAAGCCAGGAAGGCGTGTGTTCTCAGAAGAGGACGCGTCTTCCTTTTATTATGAAAAAGAAAGGGTGATCCATATGACACTAAAGGAATTTTTCGAGGAGATTCCGAAAGCCGCCGTAGCATTTTCGGGAGGGACGGATTCCGCGTTGGTGTTGTGGGCCGCGAGGAAGTACGGATGCGACGTGCGGGCCTATTATGCTCGGACGGCTTTTCAGCCGGAATTTGAATGGCAGGATGCGAGAAGGCTGGCCGCTGAACTGGAAGTACCGTTGAAGGAAGTGCCGGTGAATATCCTAGAAGTGCCGGAAGTTCGGGTGAACGGGCCGAAACGGTGTTATTACTGTAAACAAGCCTTGTTTAACGCGCTGTGGAAGGCGGCAAGGGCGGACGGATATCATGATCTGTTGGACGGGACAAATGCCTCGGATGACGCGGGCGACCGGCCGGGCATGGCGGCGCTGCGGGAATTAAAGGTTCGTTCGCCTCTGCGGGAATGCGGCGTTACCAAACAAGAGGTGCGGCGCCTGTCTCGGGAAGCGGGACTTTTCACTTGGGATAAACCCGCGTATGCCTGTCTGGCGACGCGAATTCCCACCGACAGGCCTATCGGCGCGGAAGATCTGGTGAGAATAGAAGAGGCGGAAAACGCGCTGAGCCGCCTGGGCTTCTCGGATTTTCGTGTGCGGCTTCTGGATGGCACGGCCAGGCTCCAGGTAACGGAAAAGCAAACAGACATGTTGATTAGTAAACGGAAAGAGATTTTGACAGCGTTACGGCCCTATTTTTCCGCAGTCCTATTGGATTTGGAAAGCCGTAATCCGTCGATGTAAAAGAAGGTGGAGGACAATGGATAATAAACAAGATATTTTACAGCTCTTGCGCCAAGTCTCGAAAGGCGTCGTCGCGCCGGAGGCGGCGCTGCTCAAACTAAAGGAAGCGCCCTTTGAAGACCTGGGATATGCCAAAGTCGATTTTCATCGCGGCGTCCGCCAAGGAGCGGCCGAGGTCATCTACGGAGCGGGCAAGACCCCGGAACAGATCGCGGGAATCGCCAGAGCAATGGGAGAAAGGGGTTGTCATAACGTTCTTATTACGCGTATGGCTCCGGAGGCCGCAAAACAGGTGGGGGTATCGATTCCCATGGAGTATCATCCGATTCCCAAGCTGGCCATCGCTTATCCCGGAGAACGGGCGGACAGAGGCAACATCGTGGTAGCCACCGGCGGCACGAGCGACATGGCGGTGGCGGAGGAAGCGGCGTTTACGGCAGAGGTCATGGGCAATCATGTAACCAGGTTATATGATGTAGGCGTGGCGGGACTCCATCGGCTCTTATCCAATCTGGATGTACTGATGAGCGCGCGTTGTGTAGTCGCGGTGGCAGGAATGGAAGGAGCGTTAGCCTCTGTCATCGGAGGATTGGTAGATTGTCCGGTTATCGCGGTGCCTACCAGCGTCGGATATGGCGCCAGTTTTGGCGGACTGGCCGCCCTTCTTTCTATGCTCAATTCCTGCGCTTCGGGATGCAGCGTAGTGAACATCGATAACGGATTCGGCGCGGGATTTTTGGCGAGCAGGATCAATCAAATGGAAGGAATAAAGGAGGAATAAGAACATGAAGACGCTCTATATCGAGTGCAATATGGGGGCCGCCGGGGATATGCTGATGGCGGCGTTATATGATCTTTTGGAGGATCAACAGGGTTTTTTGGATAAAATGAACGCGTTAGGTCTGCCCGGCGTGCGCATAGGCGCGCGAAAGGCGGCGACTTGCGGCATTGCGGGGACGCATATGGCGGTCACGGTGCAGGGAGAAGAAGAAAAGGAGCCGGTGGGCGGTCATGAACACCCCCACGACCACCATCATCATGACCACGGACACGACCATGATCACGACCACCATCACCATCATCATGCTACGCCGGGACATATCGCGGAGATCATCGACGGGCTGAATCTTCCTTCTGAAGTTAAGAAACAGGCGAGAAGCGTCTATGATCGAATCGCGCTTGCCGAGGCCCAAGCCCACGGGTGCCCGGTGGGGGATGTGCATTTTCATGAAGTGGGCGCGTTAGACGCGGTGGCGGACGTAACGGGTGTTTGCTATGCGCTGTATCTCCTAAAGCCGGATCAAATCTTGGTCTCGCCCATTCATGTGGGCAGCGGGACAGTACGCTGTGCCCACGGCGTCATGCCCGTCCCCGCGCCTGCCACGGCTCGTCTTCTAACAGGAATCCCCTATTACACGGGGACGATACAAGGAGAACTGTGTACGCCGACGGGGGCGGCGCTGCTGGCGCAGTTTGCCGATCGATATGGTTCCATGCCCGTCATGCGGGTGGAAAAAGTCGGCATTGGGGTCGGCACAAAGGAGTTTTCTCAGGCCAATTGTGTGCGGGCGTTTTGGGGAGAGACGGTGCAGGAGAGTACCGGGGAAATCATCGAGCTGGTGTGCAATATCGACGATATGACGCCGGAAGCCCTGGCCTTTGCCGCGTCAAGACTCCTGGAACTGGGAGCGTTAGACGTATATACGACGCCGGGAACCATGAAAAAGGGGCGTCCCGGTCATGTTCTGACTGTACTGTGTCCCCCGGACAAGGAAAAAGAGCTTGCCCAACAGATCTTAAAGCAGACGACAACCAACGGATTGCGGGTTCGTCACTGTGGAAAATATTTTTTACATCCCGGATCGCGCTTGGTAGAAAGCCAATGGGGGCCGGTTCGCATAAAGACTGCCCAAGGGCGCGGCATTGAGCATGAGAAGCCGGAGTATGAAGATGTGGCGCGTCTAGCCAGGGAACAGGGACTATCGTATCAGACCGTGCTCAATGACATCTTACATAAGATGTGAGAATGTAAGGGAGTTTTACCGATGAAATTATGGAAGACAAAAGGGATTATACTGTTTTTGGCGACGGTTCTTTTCATGGGATGCCAAGGGGGAAACATATCTCCCACAGACAGGGAGGGGGTCATTATCGCCATGGGGACAACCTCAGAACCGGAGGCGGGCTTTGACCCCGCCTTTGGTTGGGGAGCAGGGGAACATGTACATGAACCTCTGATTCAGAGTACCCTCCTGGTGACGAATACGGATTTGACCATCGGATACGATTTGGCGACAAGTTATGATGTCAGTGAGGACGGAATGACCTGGACGGTGAAGATCAGAAGCGATGTACGTTTTACGGATGGGGAAAAACTGACGGCCGAGGATGTGGCTTTTACCTATAATACGGTGAAGGAATCCAGTTCGGTGAACGATTTCACCATGCTTGATTATGCCGAGGCGACGGACGATACGACGGTCATTTTTCATATGACCAGGCCCTTCTCTATCTGGCCGTATACGATGGCGATTGTAGGAATCGTTCCGGAACACGCCTATGACAGCGCGTCATACGGTTCCAATCCGATCGGATCCGGCAGATATATCTTGAAACAATGGGACAGAGGGCAGCAGGTGATTTTGGAGGCAAATCCGGATTACTACGGAGAAGCACCCATAATGAAGCGCGTCACGATTTTATTCATGGAGGAAGACGCCGCCTTTCTGGCCGCGAAGGCCGGGCAGGTGGACGTGGCCTATACCTCGGCGACCTATTCGGATCAGACCGTCACCGGTTATGGTTTAGCCGCTTATGACAGCGTGGACAATCGCGGGTTTAATCTGCCGGCCATCCCGAGGATGGAGGATGAAAAAGGACGGACGATAGGAAACGATCTCACCTCTGATGTGCGGGTGCGCCGCGCCATCAATATCGGGATCGACCGAAAGGAAATGATCGATAACGTCTTAAACGGCTACGGAACGCCGGCATACAGCGTTTGTGACGGGATGCCCTGGTATAACGAAAGCGGGGAAGTGGAGTATGATCCCGAGGAAGCCGCGGCGCTTTTGGAAGAAGCCGGCTGGATTTTGGGAGAGGACGGGATCCGGCAGAGGGACGGAGTACGGGCGGAGCTGACCCTTCTCTATTCGAATGGAGATTCGGTGCGCCAGGCGCTTGCGGCGGATTTTGCCAATCAGTTGGAAAAACTGGGGATTGACTGTACCTTAGAGGGTGTGGGTTGGGATACTGCCTATGACCGAGCGTTGAGTACCCCCCTTTTATGGGGATGGGGAGCGCACACGCCAATGGAACTTTATAATATTTATCATACCATGTCCGCTGCGGGCTATGCGGAATACTCTCCCTATGCCAATGAAACGGTGGACTCTTATATGGATCAGGCGCTGGCAACCGGGGACTTGGAAGAATCCTATGCGCTGTGGCGCGATGCGCAATGGGACGGAACCACCGGAGTAACCCAAGACGGGGACATTCCATGGGTGTGGCTGGTGAATATCGACCATTTGTATTGGGTGAGAGACGGACTTACGGTGGCGGAACAGAAGATCCATCCCCATGGTCACGGTTGGTCTCTGGTGAATAATGTAGACCGGTGGAGTTGGTCATGACACAAGTTGGAGGTTTAGGGTGAGGCATCGATTGAGATTCTTTTTAAGAAAACTACTGCGAATGATACTGCTTTTACTGGGCGTCAGCGCGATTACCTTCGCGCTGATGTGCGCCTCCCCTTTGGATCCGCTTCAGACGAATGTAGGACAGGTGGCTTTAGGATCCATGAGCCAAGAACAGGTGGAGAAACTGGAGGCCTATTGGGGCGTCAACACCCCGCCGGCAGAACGCTATATGGGGTGGCTTAGCGGCGTGGCGCGAGGGGATTTCGGAATGTCTCTGCTATATCGGCAGCCGGTACTTACGATCATCGGGCAGCGCCTGGGAAACTCCGTATGGGTATTGGGGTTTGCTTGGCTTTTTTCAGGCGCGCTCGGGCTTTTGCTGGGGGTGCTTGCGGGCGTCTACAGAGGCCGTTTGCCGGATCGTTGTATCCGATGGTATTGTCTTCTAATCTCCAGTACGCCCGCCTTTTGGCTGGCGCTGTTGCTGCTCCTTGTTTTTTCCGTATGGTTGGGATGGCTTCCGATCGGCCTTTCCGTTCCGGTGGGCATGGAAACTTCCGCGGTGAGTTTTTTAGACCGCGTACGGCATGCGGTTTTGCCTGCGCTGACGCTTAGCATTACCGGCGTGGCCAACATTGCCATGCATACAAGAGAAAAGATGATCGACGTATTGGAGTCCGACGCCATCCTCTTTGCCAAGGCCCGGGGAGAGTCCGGAATTTCAATTATATTGCGCCATGGACTGCGTAACGTAGCCCTGCCGGCCATCACGTTACAGTTTGCTTCGATCAGTGAGATCATCGGCGGATCCGTGCTCGCAGAGCAAGTCTTTTCCTATCCGGGCTTGGGCCAGGCGGCGGTGACGGCGGGATTGGGCAGCGATTTGCCCCTGCTTCTCGGCATCACGGTGATCACGGCGGCCATCGTATTTATGGGGAATCTCGCGGCCGATCTGCTGTACGGCGTGGTCGATCCCAGAATCCGACGGGGGAGGGCAAAAAGTTGAACGGAAGAAAAGGAACGTTGATTTTTTGGGGCGTCGCGTCGCTGATCTTGTTTTGCTTGGTTGTCATCGGCCTTTTCGTGGAAGAAGCGGCGACAGTAACGGATTTTTCGCGAACCAATCTGCCGCCCAGCCTTCAATATCCCTTCGGAACGGATTGGATGGGGCGGGATATGTTCCAAAGAACCCTGGCGGGACTTTCCCTCAGCATCCGAATCGGCTTACTAACGGCGGCAGTTAGCGCGGCAGTCGCTTTCGTTTTGGGATTATGCGCGGCGACTCTAGGCAGTCGTGTGGACGCGTGTATTTCCTGGTGTATTGATTGGGTGATGGGAATCCCGCATATTCTGCTGGTGATGTTGATTTCCATCGCCTGTGGACGGGGTTTTACCGGCGTAGTAGTCGGAGTCGCCCTAAGCCATTGGACATCTTTAGCCAGGTTAGTACGGGGAGAGATTCTACAGCTTCGGCAGGCGCCTTACATGCTGGCCGCGGAGAAATTGGGGGTGTCACGGCTCAAACAGGCCGGACGCCATGTGATGCCCCATGTCCTGCCCCAATTTATTACAGGTTTGGTTCTTTTATTTCCACATGCGATTCTGCATGAGGCCAGCGTCACATTTCTGGGCTTTGGTTTGTCTTCGGAACAGCCGGCCATTGGCGTCATCCTGTCGGAGAGCATGCGCTATCTAACCACCGGGAAATGGTGGCTGGCGCTGTTTCCAGGCCTTTCTCTGGTTTTTGTCGTGGTGCTTTTTTCGTTGTTGGGAGACGGGCTTAGGCGTTGGCTTGATCCAGCCAGCGCCCATAGGTAAGGAGGGGCTATGGAGCCGATTTTGCAGATTCAGCATGTGTCGATTGACTTTACGCAGTACGAAAGCAGAAAAGGTACGAGCAGAAGATGTTTACAGGTCATTCGAGACTTATCCCTGACATTATATCCGGGCCAGGTAATGGCGGTGGTAGGCGCCAGCGGATCCGGAAAAAGCCTGTTGGCCCACGGGATTTTACATATCCTGCCCTATAACAGCCATATGAGAGGGGAGATTCTCTATAACGGAGAACCTCTTACGAAAGAGCGGGCGAAAAGACTGCGGGGCCGGGAGATTGTGTTGATTCCCCAGGGAGTGACGTATCTCGATCCCCTTATGAAGGTGGGAGCACAGATTCGGAAGGGACGCAGAGATGAGGCTTCTCGGAGGATGAGTAGGGAGGCGTTAGGACGTTACGGTTTATCTCCCGATACAGAAGATTTGTATCCTTTTGAGTTGTCCGGGGGAATGGCCAGGCGTGTATTGATCGCCGCCGCCACGGTAGAAAAACCGAGATTCGTCATCGCGGATGAGCCCACGCCGGGATTGGATACCGTATCTGCAGGGCGAATTCTTGCACACCTACGGGAGATTGCCGACGCCGGGGCGGGCGTTCTTTTGATCACTCATGATCTTGAACTGGCGCTGCGGATCGCGGATCGGGTGGCGGTGTTCTACGCGGGGGAAACGATAGAAGACGCGGCCGCGTCGGATTTCGCGGATCCTTCGCTTTTGCGGCATCCGTTTACAAAAGCTTTGTGGCATGCCATGCCCGGGCACGGTTTTAGAACGATTGCTGGGGCGCAGCCTTATCCGGGAACGGCGGAGAGGGGATGCCCTTTTGTGAGTTCCTGTGTGGATTGTGTGGATAAGTGTCGGGAGGCGGAGGAGATTGCCCCGCGATATGTCCGGGGCGGTTGGGTAAGATGCCTGCGGGTACAGCAAGATACGACGGAAGCCGGAACAGAAAACGGCGATTTAGGAGAGGGGATGGAAGAATGAGTCTGGAAGCCTCCCGTGTGACTTTCGGGTATGGGGGACGGAAAAAGCAAATGATATTGCAGGATATAAGTCTTTCCTTGTCGCCGGGAGAAAGGCTGGGGTTGAAGGCACCCAGCGGAAGGGGAAAGACGACGCTGTGCCGCTTGCTTGCTGGATATGAGAAACCTTTGAGCGGGCAGGTTCTTTTGGACGGTGTGCCTTTATATAAATGGAGAGGGGCCTGCCCTGTGCAGATGATCTGGCAGCATCCCGAGACGGCGGTGGATCCGCTGCTGCGCTTGGGAGATACGCTGCGGGAGGCGGGGCCCATAGATCCAAAGATTTTGGAACGGCTCCATATTGAAAAAGCCTGGATGGATCGTTACCCCTCGGAACTTTCGGGTGGAGAATTGCAGCGCTTTTGCCTGGCACGCGCGCTTCAGCCCACCACCGAGTACCTTCTGTGCGATGAAATTACGGCGATGTTAGATCTGGTTACTCAGGCGCAAATCTGGAAATTCCTGCTCCAGACGGCGGAGAAACGCGGGCTGGGACTTCTGATCGTCAGCCATAGCGACGCCCTGTTGGAACGAGTATGTACTCGGGTCGAGGAGCTCCCAGAAGGGATGTAAAACTATTTTGACACGTAAAAAAGCCGGTTGTCCGTGATTTTTGACTGGACGTGACAGGCCTTCTTGGTGTATAATTAAGCCATAAAGGGGGGGTGACGCGTATGGAGATTGGGGAGAAGCTGCGGGAGGCCAGGATGGCCGCTGGACATACCCAGGAGAAGGTTGCGGAAACTATCGGCGTGAGCCGGCAGACGATTTCCAATTGGGAGAATAACCGGTCGTATCCGGATATTGTCAGTGTGTTGTCATTAAGCGATCTCTACCGCGTCAGTCTGGATACGCTGTTAAAGGAGGATAAGAAGATGATCGCCCATCTGGAGGAAAGCACCAATGTAGTGAAAAGCAGACGCGACATGTCCCGTCTGATCCTAGCGCTGACTTATCTGTTGATCTGGGCCTTTTCCATCCTTTCCTTTTGGTTGGGGGCTCGAGAGGACGCCATGGGCTACTCGATTCTTGTTTTTTATGTTATTTTACCGTTGACCACGATCATCATCTCCGTCTGCATCGGCAGGGATGAGTCCTGGGCCAGCAGTAAATGGATCCTGCTGCTCTTCTTTGGATTCATGTATATGATGGCGGGTTATGCCACGTTTTCCCTTGCCAATATGATTTCCTTATCTTTTGAGACGGTTCGCTGGCCCCGGCTTGAGAACATGATGGGCGGAATCCTGTGTTCTGCCTTTGGCATGATGATAGGAGCGCTGATTCGACGGCTGGGGGATTGGAGAAGAAAACGGCAGGAGATATTCCTGGCGGAGCAATCCGTGGAGAAAGGATAAACGGAGACGACGGAGGATCGCATGGAGTGGAAAGATCATAAAAAACGCTGCCGCTGGGCCAACCCCAAGAATGAAATCTATATACGTTACCATGATGAGGAATGGGGCGTACCAGTGTATGAGGACAAGAAACTCTTCGAAATGCTGCTTTTGGAATCTTTTCAGGCCGGGCTGTCATGGGAATGCATTCTAAATAAACGAGAGGCCTTTCGCAGGGCTTTCGACCAATTCGAGCCGGAGAAAGTGAGCGCCTACGACGTAGGGAAAATCGAAGCGCTTGTCCGGGACAGCAGCATCATTCGCAATCGGCGTAAGATTTGCGCGGCAGTTAAAAATGCCCGGATATTCTTGGAGATTCAGAAGGAATGGGGAAGCTTCTCGGCTTACCTCTGGCACTGGACAGACGGTCAAGTTCTTCGGGAGACAGATATGACGCATTCTCCCCTGTCCAACCAGATCTCTAAGGACTTGTACCGCCGAGGAATGCGGTTTGTCGGCACAATTATAATCTACGCGTATTTACAGGCAGTGGGGGTCATCTGGGCCCATGAAAAAGACTGTGATTGGAAAGAAAGGAAGGAATAAAATGACTTACACATCGGCAGAGGCGGCAAAATTGCTGCGCAAATTAAACGACAACTATCAGGCGCTGATCGACAAGGAAGAGCTTAGCCGTGAGTTTCACGCGGCGGTGGGAGAAGACGTGGAGTCTGTGCGTCCGGCGTACGATTACAGCGCCGTACAGGCGCAGCTGGATACGATACAGGCGCAGGTTCGCCGCATAAAGCACGCAATTAATGTGTTCAATACGACCCATATCGTCCCGGGATTTGACATGACCGTTGACGAGATGTTGGTTCACATCCCGCAGTTGACCAAGAAGAAGGAGAAACTTTCCGTCATGAGGGCGCAACTTCCCAAGACTCGTGTCGTTGCATATCACGGAACTTCTAATATTATCGACTACATCTATCTGAATTATGATTTAGAGGCTGTGGAGGCGGATTATGAAAGGGTATCCGATGAACTGTCCCGGGCGCAGCTGGCGCTGGATAAGGTGAATCAAACGGAGACCTTTGAAATCGATTTATAATTCCTGTTTGTAATGCCTCGAATAAGAGGCCGTTTTCCGTCGTTTTCATCATCTATCTTTTATTTATATGATTTGGAATCAGTTTGTGTTCAGCGTTAAAATGAAAGTTTTTTAACCCTGTTATTCTTTATCGGTTTATGTTTAACGTTTGGGAACCGAGGAGCTTATTTTTTAACACAAACCGATGAAAACGAAAAAACTTCTTTGGCAGCCAAAGTACGGTTATAGGCTGCCATTTTTGTATTGCATAGTGATTGCTTCATTCTCTTTGTATTTGTTGATGTGCGATAAGAAATAATAGAAGTGTAAAAAATGCCGTTTCGATTCAGAAACGAATTGTCAAGGTCTTTTTAATCCGGAGAAGCAGAACGTACCGGCCTGACTTCAGAAGATGATGTGATAGCGCTTGTCAAAGAATTACGGAACGAGGACGAAAAGGCATGAAAGTTGCTGCAAAAGTAGATGAAATCATCTACGGAGCAGTAGCTCCATTTTTATATCTAAAAACAGAAAACGGACTCCCAAGAGTCCGTAATCCGTGGTATAATTAGATGTGACCGATAACCCAATATACCATAAGAGTTATATCACACCAAACTTTACAAAGGACGAAAACAGACCGTGAAACGGGCTGCTGACAACAAACGGCGGTATGTTCCCAGAGGGGACATACCGCCTGTTTTGTTGTCCGGGGTTTCCAAAGGGGCTTGCCCCTAGGCACACGACTTTGCTTGCAAAGTGTAGTGTGTTATGAGCTCTGTCGGTGTTGCTGTAAAAATGACGTTGCCGCAGGGGAGGGCAAGGGTATTTGAAATGGCAGGAAAACAGGGCTGTGATTGCATGGTGTGAAGCCGCAAGAATAGGACTGGTTTATCAACAGATAGGGCGTATATAAAATCCTCGTTTACCCTTTCCCTGTGATTTATAATCGTATTTTTCATGAGCCCCAATAAGTAGAACGTCCAATTTTATGTGAGTTCGATTTGAGGTCTTTTATGTAGAGTATCTTCATACCAAGAGCTTAATATATTTGAATGAAGTTTCTGCATTTTCTTTATTTCTCTTGAAGCCTTGTAAATATCCGTATCAAGA
>CALWBZ010000040.1 GCA_944376225.1 uncultured Clostridia bacterium
GTCATCTCCGGTCTGTGGACTATTTGTCGTTTCCGACGCATTCGGCAATTTTTCAAAGTCAACCTTGATCGTTACCGCGCCTTCCGGTTGAATAAAGCTGTAGCTGCCATTTCCCTCTTCCGTCATCTCAATATCTTCCACAGTTTTCACCTGCGTCGTCGCCCACTCTGCCTCGAAGGTCGCGGTGTAGGTTGTCTCGCCCTTCTGTTTTTTTCTTTTATTCAAAGTCCTCTCCCGCCGTGGGATCCGCGTATCCCGTCACGCAGGCATCCATGCCCACGAGGAGAGAATCTCCGTATGTCCTGCTCGATAGGGTCAAACTCCCGTCCTCCTCGAAATGGAGCTGCAGCTGCAAGGATCCTAGGTTCTGATCCACAATGTAGACCCGGATAAAGAGGGTCGAAGGATCCGCCCACGCCCCGGAGGCCAGGCATTCCAGCGAGGGTTCCGGGAAGATCTGATGCTCGTTGTGCCCAAACCCGAAACGAATCTCATGGCTTCCCGACTCGGTCACGTATTCCAGCGTGCCGTAGTTGGGTCCGAAACCCACAGAGATCTCTCGATAAACCGAAGGATTGTCGTCCAAGAGGAACCGCCGGCCGCCGATCCGGCGTGCGATGGGACTGTCCGCGTCGCCTTCCACATGGCGCACTCGCAGCGTCTGGAGCTTTTCATATAAAAGCGCGGCGTCTTCCGGATCCTCCGGGATGGAATCACCCTGCAGCTCTTTGTAAATCGTGTCCCAGAAAGCCTGGAAGATCAGGTCCACCCCGCCGGGGTTTTCCATCACGTCCGCCGTGGTCACCAGAATCAGGTTCTCTTTCGGCAGGCAGATCGCCAGCTGTCCGCCCATACCGAACATGGCAAACCCGTCGTGATCCGTGCGCCAGAATTGATATCCGTACCCGAAGGCCCCGTGTCCCGGCTGCGCGAAACGGGTGTCGATCTGCTTCGATGTGGCCATACGCATATAATCCTTGGGGACGAGCTGGAATCCGTACCAGTTCCCCTGCTGCATACACAGCAAGGCGAACTTAGCCAGGTCGTGGGCCGTACACAAGAGCCCCGACCCTCCGTGGGATACGCTGCCGATCTTCTGGCAATAGGCCTCGTCGGAAAAACCCATCTTCCCCAGGGCTTTCATCCTGAGATATTCCAGAAGGGGCATGCGGGTACACCGCTCCACAAGCGCCGAAAGCACAACGGTCGCCCCCGTATCGTAATTGAAAACGGTCCCCGGCCGATGGGAAGGCGTGACATTAAAGAACGCCTTGAGAAGGTCCGGATGGGGGACGATCTGGGTGGCGGTCCGGGTATGCACCGTACTCATCCGCAGAAGGTCACGAACGGTCATCTGCTCCGTATAAGGATGGGGCTGTTTGATGACTTTATCCTGAAAATATGAAATCACAGGATCGTCCAGGCGAATATAGCCGTCTTGAGCCAGGAGCCCGACAGCTACTCCCACGAAACTCTTGGTCGCCGAGTACATCCGCTGCAGGCTCTCGGCCGTATAGGGAGCCCAATACCCTTCGCAGGCGATGGCCCCGTGACGAACCAAAACGAAACTATGCATACAGAGGCGGCTCGCCTCCAACCGTTTCAGGAACCGCAGAATCGAGGCGGAAGAAATCCCCATATGCTCCGGCGGAAACGTAGATAAAGGAAAACGCTCTGGGCTGGACAATGCCGACACCTTCTTTCCTAGTATTTTATCATATGTGAAGATGCAGACGGCTCCGCAGCAGGGAGCTCAACCGGCGCAGCAGCTCGTAACCCAGCATCGCGCCGAAGACGTTTAGAATCACGTCGTCCACATCCATCTCTCCTAAACCCGTATAGAACTGCGTCAGCTCGATTCCCGCGGTCAGCAGGAGCGAAAACAGGAAGATTCGTATTCGGCTCAGCCTGCGGTCTACGATGACCGGCAGCAGGAATCCAAAGGGCATCAGCAAGAAGATGTTCCCGAAAATATTCAGGAACCAATATTGAAATGAAAAATCGTGATAGATAAAGTAATACTCAAAAAACATGCGAATACTGCGAAAAGGAACCAGATTATATTCCCGGAAGGTATTTTCTCTGGATTCCATCAAAAACAGAAAATATACCAACAGCGCCAGATAAACGCAGAAACAAATTCGGGCCGCGAGTATGGTTCGGCGATGGATCTTGGTCATATACAACCTCCTCAGACGGCTTTTCGCCGCCAGAATAAACTTATTGTACCCCAGATCCCTTTTTCTTGCAAGAGGCAGGAAACCAAAAACAAAAAGATTTTGCAGAAATGGTATAAAAAGGGGTTGACAATCCTCATACTCTGGGCTATGATAGTGCATGCATCAATTGGCAAGCTATAAAAACCGCTTGCTTAAGCCTATTATCGATTTGCAAGATCATCAAGGAGGAGAAAAGAATGGTATTTGAGAAGGTTCAGGAAATTATCGCGGAGAAACTGGGAATGGAAGAGGCGGAGATCTCGATGGATTCCAGTCTGGAGGAGGATCTTGAGGTAGATTCTCTGGACATCGTCGACATCGTTACGGCTCTGGAGGACGAGTTTCAGATCGAGATCCCTCAGGACGACCTGAAGGATATGGAAAAGGTTTCTGACCTGGTTTCTTATATCGAATCCAAGTAAATCAGCCATCCGGCATATTTTAAGGAGCCGCTGTCCCTCCACGGAACAGCGGCTCCTTTTTATACTCGCTCCTTTAGCGCCTTGGATAACTGATCCGGGCAGGAAGTGGGTTTCATCCCACAGCGAATCCCTTCTAGGCGGGAGATCGCCTCGTGTACCTCCATTCCCTCGATCAGGTGTCCGATCCCCTGCAGATTCCCGTTGCACCCGCCGGTGAACCGTACGTTATGCACCTTGCCGTCTACGATCTCAAAATCGATTTGCCGGGAACAGACCCCGGATGTCTTGTATGTATACATATGTGTCCTCCTTTCTAATCGTTCGTCCCTATTCTATCAGAGACGCGAGGATGATTCAAGAGCCTTCATAAATTTATGCTATCTTTTTGCCCTTATTTATGATACAATCCCCTTAGAAAATCTTTACTGTAAAGGAGTCGCCATGAACATTACGAAGGATATTTATTATATTGGAGTCAACGATCATCAGGTGGATCTCTTCGAGGGACAATACCACGTTCCCCGCGGGATGTCTTATAACTCTTATTTGATCCTGGACGAAAAAATCGCCATTCTCGATACGGTGGACGCTCATTTCGGCCACGAATGGCTAGATCATATTCAAAACGCCTTAGCCGACCGCAAACCGGATTACCTGATCATTCAGCATATGGAGCCGGATCATTCCGCCAACATCGCCACCTTTGCCGAGATCTATCCCCAAACGGTTCTTGTCTCCTCTCAAAAGGCTTTTGCCATGATGGAACAGTTTTTCGGCACGGATTTCTCCGATCGCCGCGTGGTCGTGGGAGAGGGGAGTTCCCTGGAACTGGGAGCCCATACCCTCACCTTCGTCACCGCTCCCATGGTCCACTGGCCGGAGGTCATCGTCACCTACGACAGTCATGATAAGGTCCTCTTCTCCGCCGACGGCTTCGGCAAATTCGGGGCCTTGGATATGCCCGAACCCTGGGACGACGAGGCCAGGCGTTATTATATCGGCATCGTCGGCAAATACGGCGCTCAGGTGCAAAATCTCCTTAAGAAGGCGGCGGGCCTTGATATAGAGATCATCTGCCCTCTCCACGGCCCCGTCCTTAAGGATGAGATCCCCCACGCCCTGCGCCTGTATGATCTCTGGTCTTCTTACACGCCGGAATCTGACGGCATCGTCATCGCCTACACTTCCGTATACGGTCATACCAAAAAGGCGGTGGAACAGCTGGTGGAGACCCTGCGGAAGAAGGGGTGCCCCAGCGTCGTCCTTCATGATCTGGCGCGCTGCGACCTCTCCCAGGCCGTTGCCGACGCTTTTCGCTACAACAAGCTGGTTCTGGCTACTACCACCTATAACGCCGGCGTCTTTCCTCCGATGCGGGACTTCCTCTGTCACCTCACGGAACGAAACTTCCAAAACCGTACCGTAGCCCTTATCGAAAACGGAACCTGGGCTCCCATGGCCGCCAAGACCATGCGCCAGATGCTGGCGAATAGCCCGAAACTTCGCTTTACGGACGCCGCGGTGCAGATCCGTTCCGCCCTTTCCTCGGAGAGTCAAAATCAGCTGGCTCAGTTGGCCGATGAGCTTTGTCAAGACTATCTGGCCCGGCAGAACGAGACCGCCGATAAGAACGACCTAAAAGCATTGTTCCATATCGGCTACGGCCTCTATGTGGTGACTTGCCGCGACGGTGAAAAGGACAACGGCCTGATCGTCAACACCGTGTCCCAGGTTACGGACGCGCCGAACCGAATCGCCGTGACCATCAACAAGCGCAACTATTCCCACCACATCATCAAGCAGACGGGGCTTTTGAACGTGAACTGCCTGTCTGTGGACGCCCCCTTTAAGGTCTTTGAGACCTTCGGCTTCCAGAGCGGACGCGCCGTGGATAAATTTACGGATTACGAGGTTCTTCGCTCCGACAACGGCCTTCGCTTCCTGCCCCGATACATCAACTCCTTTATGTCCCTGAAAGTGGAGCAATATATCGATCTCGACACCCACGGCATGTTCATCTGTACGGTCACGGAAGCCCGCGTTCTTTCCAACGCCGAAACGATGACCTATACGTATTATCAGAACTATGTCAAACCCAAGCCCGAGACCCAGGGCAAAAAGGGCTTTGTCTGCAAGATCTGCGGTTATGTCTACGAGGGAGACACCCTTCCCGAAGACTTCGTTTGTCCCCTCTGCAAACATGGAGCCCAGGATTTTGAACCCATCGCGTAAATAAAAAACAGGCGCAGCAAAATGGAATTCGATCATTTTGCCGCGCCCTTTTTACGCGAAAATACCTGCCCATGCCCCAATCATCCATTCCAAGAGGCCGTCTCGGAGGATTCCCAGAGGACCGCTTAATACGCCCGTATAAAGCAGTATGATCATCAGGATCCCTCCATAGCGCTCATACTTCATCAGCTGAAAATATAGCCGCTGGGGAAGAATCGCTCCCAGGATCTTAGAACCGTCGAGGGGCGGTATGGGAATGAGATTGAAGACACCCAAGCCGATGTTCAGAACCGCCATGTATTGGAACAGCACCATCAGATAGTCCAGAAACCCTTCGGCCGTGCCCTCGGTCAGGTAAAAGATCCCCACGAAAATACCCGCCGACAAAAAAGCCAGGATTAGATTCATTCCCGGGCCCGCCAGCGCGGTGAGAGCCATGCCCTGTTTGGGTTTCTTATAATACTGGGGATTTACCAGGACCGGTTTGGCCCATCCGAAATGGAAGATCAGCATACAGACGGTCCCCAGAAGATCCAGATGCCTAAGGGGGTTGAGGGACAAGCGTCCGTCCCGCTTAGGCGTGGGATCTCCCAGCCAATAAGACGCCAGCCCATGAGCAAACTCATGGGCCGCGATGGCAAGCAGCGTGGCGGGAGCCGTATAGATCAGAAGCTTTAACTGCTCCCAGATCAGGGGCCATTGGTTCATATTAATCCACCTCTCCCAGGTACTCCTCCAGCGTGATCCCCTGCATCATGATCTCGGTCGCGGCCTCCACTCCCACATAGCGGAAATGCCACGGTTCATAGATGATCTGGGTGATATCTTCCTTTCCTTTGGGGTAGCGGAGAATAAACCCGTATTTATAACAGTTTTCCTTCAGCCACTGCGCCTCGTCCGTCTCTTCGTACTCTTCGATCAGCATCTGAAAGTCCATGGCGCAGATATCCACCGTGAGCCCCGTGTTATGCTCGCTCGCCCCGGGAATGGCCACGATGGTAGAGGCTTCGATATAAGCTTCCTCATAGGTATACTCGGGATGTTCCGCCCGGATCTCGGCGATCTTATTATCAAACAATTCCTGTTGGAAATCCACGCTGCGATACCCGGAGCAGACCAAAAACCTCCGGTCCGAATCCCGTTCCCCATCCTCCAACATCTGCACCAGGCTGTCATAGATCCTGGCATCCACCTCTTCGCTGAAGATCTGTTTGGTTTCCATCTCCAGATTCTCGGCCAGGCGATGGGTCTTGTTCGCCAAGATCAGATTCCAGTCTCTCGCGTCAGGATCGACGACCACATACTCGATGCCCAGAATCTCATCCACTTGCTTCTCCTGAGAGGATTCTTCCGAGGGGACGGATTCCTCCGCGGAAGATTCTTCCGCGATCGACTCGTCTTCCACCGAATTCTCCTCGATCGACTCCTCCCCGGAGGATTCCTGGGGCAGGATCTCGGGGACGGAATCTGTCTCGGAGAGTTCCGCCGTCTGGCTCTGGCTCACGGAGGATTCCTGGGCGAGACTGTCCGAAGAACCGTCCCTTGCCGGTAAATAGTCAACCAAATACCAGATGAGAAATGCCAGCAAAAAAATAACAACAATCGTAAACCAGATCTGTCTGCGGCGAATCTGCTCTTTCCTCTTACGCCGTGATGAAGAACCGGACATGCTCATTCCCCTTTCTTATTCTGTCTTGCCTTTATTCGGCCGCGCCGTCCTCTTGACGGTTGACCGCCGCGGCGGCTTTCAGCTTCTCATAATCGCCCCGCACGGCGCGATACAAATCGCCGCCCTTCTGCACGCCCAGGGTGCGGCGGAAGAACTGATAGAACTCGTTTTTGGCCTTCGTGGACAGGATCGCCTGCGCGACTACCTTATCGTACTTCTTCTGCTCCTCATCCAGATGACCTTCTACGATGCCATGCACACGCTCCAAAAACTCCTGGGGCACTTCTACCTGCTTGTATTCCTTCTTTTTCTCCTGCTTCGGCTGGGACGCGGAAGCATCCTTACGAGGC
>CALWBZ010000041.1 GCA_944376225.1 uncultured Clostridia bacterium
GGAATTCTCCAGTTTCTGCTTCTCCTCCGGCAGCAGGTGATACTCCCCGATATCCAGGATTCCCTCCCGTCCCAGTATGGCGGGCACGCCGCAATACACGTCCCGCAGGCCGTATTCCCCGTCCAGATAGACCGATACGGGATACAGTTTGTTATCGTTTTGCAAAATCGACGTGACCATGCCCGTGACTGCCCCGGCGATGCCGTATTGGGTATTCCCCTTGGCTTGCAGGACCACATTGCCGGCGAGCTTTGTCTTCTCCGTCAGATCCTCCAGGCTGGTATCCCCAAATAGGCCGGGATTATCCGCCATCACATCCAAAAAAGGTTTTCCTCCGGCGCGCACGTGACTCCAGGGAATCATCATAGAATTCCCGTGTTCTCCCATCACATAGGCCTCCACGCTCCTGGGATCCATGTTCAGAATTTGGCCGATCTCCTGCTTGAGCCTGGCGGACTCCAAGATCGTTCCCGTGCCGATTACCCGGTTTCTCGGCAAACCGGACAGTTCCTTGACCAGATAGGAGATCACGTCCACGGGATTGGAGACCACGATAAAGATTCCGTCAAACCCGCTCTCCATGACGGCCGGCACGATACTCTTGATGATTCCCGCCGTCCGATCCAGCATCTGCATCCGGTCCGTCTCTCCTCCGTAGGGCGCGGCCGCCGTGATGATCACGATGTCCGCGTCCTTGCATTCCTCGTATCCGCCGCAGCTCACCCGCACGTTGCGGCGCTGAAAGTCCATGCTATGGGCCAGATCCAGCATCTCTCCCATGGCCTTCTCCTTCTTCAGATCCACCAGGGCGATCTCCGCGGCCACTCCTTTGACGACCAGACTGAAAGCCACGGTGGCTCCCACCGCTCCCGCTCCGATGATGGCTACTTTTGTGATATGCGTCTGCATGATGATTTCCCTTTTCCTTCCTATAAAATGCTGTCTGCCGCGCTATCTTCGGAAGTTTGACGCCCTTTGGCGGCAAACTTAAGGCGCAGCTCCATTTCTTCCCTCTGAGGAAGCTGTCTGCTGCGCCCTATACCTCCAAATTGCATTATCCTTGGAAGTTTGACGCCCCTTGGCGGCAAACTTAAGGCGCAGCTCTATTTCTTCCCTCTGAGGAAGCTGTCTGCTGCGCCTATTATACCCCAATATGCTTCTGAAAACAAGCACCAGAACTTCGCAAATTTCCCGAGAACCTTACAATCGGTCTATCTTACTCTATGGATTCCCATGTGACATCGATCACGTCGTCTTTCCTACTGGCTTTTACGGCACTGGAAATGCAATGTATGGCGTAAAAATTCTGAATACTGCCTACGATCAAAGAGATCCCGATAAAGATCATCAATGCCGACACACCCTGAAATGGATTTAACATCAGGAAAAAAGCAAAGATCGTACTGATAATGCCTAACACCATTGACAACCACCAATTTCCGATCCTCCATCGTCGCATCTCCACAGAATACTGGATGTCAAAAACGCTTCCTGTTATTATGTAGAGTCCGACCGCAAAAGGCAGCAACACTGTAGCGCCCGCCGGATGGAGCAACAGCAAAATCCCGGCCAAGATACTGCATATGCCGAGTGTCAGGTCGAATCGGAAAAACAATCCGGCAAAGCCAAGATTAAAATACCGTACCACTTGATAAATCCCGGTCGCGAGGCAGATAATTCCCAAGATACAACATACTGCCACGGCAGAAATCTCCGGCCATATGATCATAAGAACTCCCAACGCCAACATGCAAAAGCTTATCGCCATAGATAAATAACGAAATCGTTTCCATCTTTCTTTCACACTAAATCCCTCCTTCTTCTACGAACCTTAATCCAACTGCTCTTTTAGCTTCTCTGCCAAGTCCGTCTGTTCCCATGGCATTGTAAGGGCGTTGCTGCCAAAGTGTCCATAACAGGATACGTCAGAGTAGATCGGTTTTGTTAGGCCAAATTTACGGATAATTGCTGCCGGGCGCAGGTCTGTAGAACGGATAACCGCCTCATAAAGGGCGCTTCTTGTTGTCCTGCCGCTGCCAAAGGTGTCAATCCGTACGGAAACCGGATCAGCCAGTCCAATCGAATAGCTAAGCTGTACCTCGCATCTTTCCGCCAGGCCTGCTTTCACAATGTTCTTGGCGATATAACGAGCCATGTACGCGCCGCTGCGATCTACCTTCGTGGCGTCTTTGCCGGAAAACGCCCCGCCGCCGTGTCGGGCATAACCGCCGTAAGTATCCACGATCAGCTTTCTTCCGGTTAATCCGGAATCCCCTGCCGGACCACCCACCACAAACCGTCCCGTGGGGTTGATGAAAAACTGGGTGTTCACGTCCACCAACTCTTTTGGCAATGTGGGCATGATCACATGGGCCAAAAGGTCATTTCGCAATATCTGGATATCTATATCCTCCCGATGCTGTGCCGACAGAACTACCGTAGAGATTCGTTTTGGCATGTCCCCCTGATATTCTACCGTGACTTGGGTTTTCCCGTCCGGAAGCAGATAGACCAGTTCTTCTGATCGACGCACCTGTTCCAGTCGTTTCGCCAGAGAATGGGCCAGTTCAATGGGCAGTGGCATCAGGCAGTCTGTCTCCCGGCAGGCATAGCCGAACATCATTCCCTGGTCTCCCGCGCCGTTGTTTAACTCTTCCTCCTTGAAACGGCGAGAGATCCCCATGGCAATGTCCGGGGACTGTTCGTGCAGATCCACCGTGATCCGACAGCTTTTTGTATCAAACCCACGGTTGGGCGCCGTATAGCCAATCTCCGCGATGACTTTTCTGGCGACTGCCTCATAGTCGACCTTCGCCGTCGTCGTGACTTCTCCGAAAATATGCACCTGATTTGTCGCGCAGGTAACCTCGCACGCCGACCTAGATTCCGGGTCCTGAGCCAGCATCTCATCTAAAATGCGGTCTGCGATCTGGTCGCATACCTTATCCGGATGTCCACAGGTAACGGATTCTGAAGTAAAAAATGTATTCATACCGATTCTCCTCATTTATTTATTCTGCCGCGACACGACTGATTCCCATTCCGAAGGCATCCGGCCCAGTATGACAAGCCACGCTGAAGGTGAGCGGATCATAGCGCACATCCTGTTCCGGAAACGCTTCCTTGACCATATTTTCCCATTCAGCGGCTGCCTCTGCATCCGCAAAGCTCCCGGCCGCGCCGACATATATACGAGCGCCATTAGCGGTCAATCTCTCTGCTTCATCTCTCATATTACTGATCAACTTTTTTTGGCATTTGACTTTACCCCGTATTTTGTCACAGGCTTCAAATTTATCGCCCCTCGACACTAACAAGGGCTTAATGTTCAAAACCGTCGCAATTGCGGCGCTGGCTGCCGTTGCCCTGCCATTTAGCTTAAAATATTCTAATGTGCTGACGCCTAAATAAATAATGGAATCTCCTGCCGTATTTTCAAGAATCTCCCGTATCTGCATCGCATTCAAGCCTCTTTCACGCAGACGGAGCGCATCCATAACCGCATGCCGCAATGTAACAGACACGCGGCGATTGTCCACAACCTGCACACAACCGTTATATTCTTGGGCAAGTCCCTGTGCCACCGCGCAGGAACTGCTGAGTCCACTGGACATGGGTATATAAACCACTTCATCGTATCCTTCCGATAACACAGTTTCCCACATGGCGCAAACGTCGACGATATTGGGCTGGGATGTGGATACTTTCTTATGCTCATATAAACAACGAAAAAGTTGTTCATGAGAAAGGTTCTCGCCTTCAAAATACGCCTCATTATTCAGGATAACCGGCATTGGCAAAACAAACACTCCCAGAGCTTTTCCCTCGGCCTCAAAAATCCCGCTGTTACTGTCTGTCATGATTGCAGTTTTCATGGCTATTAATATGGAACCCTCCCTTCCTATGCTTTGACGGTTTACCCACATCGCGTTTAATACGTATGTTTCCTCTCATCCTCCGCCCTATGGGCAAGCTCCGGGTTCCGCTCCAAGGATTCCTCCCAGAGTCTATCCGCGGCGGCCTTCCAGTTTTCGGCATAGCCGCAGGTCTTGGCGCAAAGATGCTCTACGCTTTCCGGGCTCATGGGATCGGTGGAGTGAGCGCCGGTTTTTCGTACCATCTCCTGAATGCACTCCGGATTTTCCAGCATCGGGCAGGGACGCAGCATATTGTCGTTAAAGGGCATGTTATCATGATACGCCATAAAAATGGGGCTTTTCAATGCCTCCAAAAGCGTGCATTCCCGGATATTCGCATTGGAATAATGAATGAATACGCAAGGGTCTACGTCCCCATTCGCGTTGATATGCAAATATCGTTTTCCGCCGGCAATACAGCCGCCCACGTATTCAGCATCATTCTGAAAGTCCATGGCAAACAGCGGACGGGTCTCGCGGAGCTTACGGATACGATGATAAACATATTCCCGCTGCTCCGGGTTTGGAAGCAGCTCCGGCGCGGCGTCGTTACCCACGGGCATATAATGAAAATACCAGATGAAATAAGCTCCCATGTCGATCAGGCTCTGATAGTATTCATCGGAGGTGATGGACTTATAGTTGGCGCTGGTATAACAGGAGGAGATCCCATACAGCAGCTTCTTCTCATGCAGCAGCTCCATCGCGTGGGTCGCCTTTCCAAAAACGCCGCTTCCCCGCCGGCCGTCGGTGGCAGATTCGTCGCCTTCCAAAGAAATCGCGGGCACAAAGTTTTTCACCCTCAACATTTCACCAACAAACGCCTCGTCAATCAACGTGCCATTCGTAAAGGCCAGGAATACACAATCATTGTGTTTTTCGCAAAGCTTGATTAGATCCTCCTTACGCACCAACGGCTCGCCGCCGGTGTAAATATACATATAGACGCCCAGTTCCTTCCCCTGCTGAATAATATCGTCTATCTCATCGAAGGTCAGATTCAGCTTGTTCCCGTACTCGGCCGCCCAACAACCGGTACAATGCAGATTACAGGCTGAAGTGGGATCCAGAAGGATCGCCCAGGGGATATTACAGTTATGTTTCTTTCGATTCTCTTCCTGAATTGGCCAGCCGACCAAATTGGCATTGATGAAAAAGTTAACCGCGATCGTGGTCAAAACATCATGATCCACATCATGGATGATGTGTCGAATAAAGGAATAATAAGGATCATCCGGATTTTCAATCGCATGCCGGATAACCTCCCTCTGTGTCTCAAATTCTCCCTTGCAGAATTTGTCCGCCCAGTCCATCAATCTGCGAATGTTCTTCTCCGGATCCTTATAAAGGTATTTCATAGTCTGCTCAATTCCGAATCTTTTCAGCGTTGCACTTACATTCATAAATATTTGCTCTCCTTCTCTGTCATATGATGACCACTGCGAATAAGGTTTTCTTGGGTACTGCTTGAAACCTTCATCTTTTGGTCTATTTGTATTATACGGCCTCCCCCCAAAAGCTTCTATGGGCAAAAAAAGCGGTTTCCCCCAAAATAGGAGAAACCGACAAAATTCATCAATTTTTGCGCAAAATTCGATTTTTATCCTAAAATATCGCTATAGAATACCCTGCCTAATGGGCTCCGCCTTCTCTAAATTCTATATTCTTCTCATCCGTTTCCGGCTCCGTCAAGTATCTCCAGACTTCCCGAAATATCTGATAGATGCCGTCAACGCTCTCATCCACATCTGCTTTCATATGTTCCCATATGAACTTCAAGAAAAAGCCCAAAAACGAATAGCAATAAAATCCGGTAATCCTGCGTACTTTTTCTTCGGCCAAGTTTGGAATTGCGGCCACACGTTTTTTGACTCCTTCGTAAAACCAGGTTTCTACTGAATTAAAAACATAGTTTTCTACCCGTTCCCGGGAGACTGAACTAAAAATATGCTGCACCCGCTCCGGTTCTTTTTGAATTTTATGCAAGAGAATCTTGAGTTGTTCAACCCAGTTTTCAATATGTTGCGTTTCCTGAAAATACTTGTTTCGTTGCTCATCCATCCATACATCCAGAAGATCATAGATATCCCGGAAATGATAATAAAACGTATTAGAACTGATGCCGCATCTGGTGACGAGAGCAGAAACGGTGATTTTATCAAACGGCAGCTCTGTCAGCATATCCTCAAATGTCTGCAAAATTGCCTTGCGTGTGTAATTTGCCATGGGTTCTCCTCCTTCTTCTTGTAAACTTTTGATCTTCCAGACTAAGATGCCGTTTCTACTTCTCCTCCAATGTGGTTTCTGATTGTTTCATCATTTTTATAATGCTTCTGACGTTTTCTAACAGACGAAGTAACGCATCCACATTTTGGCAGGTAGAGTCAAAGTAGTAATAAACACATTTTCCTCTTTTTCGGCTTTTTATTACCCCGGCGTCTTTCAGAATCTGTATATGATGAGAGACCGCGGGACGAGTAAGGCTTGTCTTATCCGCGAGATCGGCTACCCTGATTTCCTCTCGGTTTTCCATAAGCATCAGAAGCAATAACTTCTGGCGAACCTCATCTCCAATAGCGGTCAGTATCTTCTGACAGGCATGAAATTCCCGCTCCAATTCTCTGGTTTTCTCAAGATTCATACTCTCATACCTCTTTTCAGGACAATGTGTTTAAGCATTTAATCGTATTATATACGAACTTCTTAAAACGTACAAGAGAACTTCGCAAATTTTTTGCGAAAATCTCTTGACATTCTTCCCTCGTACTGCTATAATAAAATCAACAGCTATTATTAGTTGATAATTATTATCATTTAGGAGGGTATTTCAAATGGCAAAATACGTATGTACGATCTGTGGTTATGTTCATGAAGGCGATTCCGCTCCGGCGCAGTGTCCTCAGTGTAAGGCTCCTGCCGAGAAGTTCAAGCTGGTCGACGAGTCTGCCGAGAAGGTTTGGGCTGACGAGCATCGTGTAGGCATCGCGAAGGATCTGGATCCCCGCGTTGTAGAAGGACTGCGTGAGAACTTCAACGGCGAGTGCAGCGAAGTCGGCATGTACCTGGCTATGAGCCGTCAGGCGGATCGCGAGGGTTATCCCGAGGTTGCCGAGGCTTATAAGAGAATCGCTTTTGAAGAGGCTGAGCATGCCGCTAAGTTTGCGGAGCTTCTGGGCGAGGTTGTCACTCCTTCCACCAAGAAGAATCTGGAGCTGCGCGTTGAGGCGGAGCATGGCGCGACGCAGGGCAAGAAGGATCTGGCCACGCTGGCGAAGGAACTGGGTTACGACGCCGTTCATGACACCGTTCACGAGATGTGCAAGGACGAGGCAAGACACGGATGTGCCTTCCAGGGTCTTCTGAAGAGATATTTCTAAGTCTTAAGTTTGAAAGAACCCTAACGGGGCGTCGCGAAACGCGGCGCCCTGTTTTATTGCGTAAAAACACACTCCCATAGCCAAAAGGAGCCATTGCCCCGTTTCGCAATAGCTCCCTAATAGAGATTAGTCCCATCCGTATATGAACTCGTATTCGATTTTTCCGCTCTCTGTGGTGATGCTGATCAACCTAGATCCGGTGCCGGATCCGGCCATGGCCCTGCCGGTGGTGGTTTGCGTCTGCACCGTATAGTCCGCGCCGCTTCCCAGGAGCTTTACCTCCACTTCACCACTGGCGTTCACGATCGCGGCGGCCTGCGCCTCCATCTCCAGATCGATGCTGCCCGCGGTATTGTTCACCTGCAGGTTATTGATCACGGATGCTTCCACATCGATATCTCCGGTGGTACTGGTAATCTGTACATCGCTCCCCGTACAGTTCTTAAGATCGATATCTCCGTTTGTGCTGGACAGAATCGTGGTCCCCGGCAGATTCAGGTTCGTGATCTCGATCTCTCCGCCGGTGGTGGACACGTTCAGCGCCGTGGCCCCTTGGGGCAGATAAATCCATATTTTATAGTCATCATCGTCCCGGCCCCGCCTGGATATCTGCTCTTGGCTGGACTTCTGCTCAATATAGAGCGCGCCGTTTTCCTGTCTCGTCTCGTACCACAATTCGCTGCTTTGCCAATACACCGCGCGTAATTGCGTACCGTCTCCCGGCACAATGCGGATCTCGTCGATCAAGCTGCTCACATAAAGCTGCTGTACCGAAGCCATGTCCAGCGAATATTCCTGCTGCGTAAATCCTGCGCTCACCGTTCCCTGATTCTGCTGCGTACTGCTGTTTCCGGTCTGCTGGGAATTTGACTGCACGCTGCTGTTTCCCGTCTGCTGAGGATTTTGCTGCACGCTGCTGTTTCCGTCAACCGGCTGCACACTCTGAGACACGTTCTGCGTGGATCCCTGCCCATTACGGCGAACCGTGGTAAACAGCAGGATCGTAACCGCGATCAGAATCGCTATGATTCCGATGATGATCCCGATGATTCCCGCCACGGACAAGTGCCTGCTTCTTTCTCCGGAAATCGGCCTCTCCTCGGAGGTTCTTTCCTCCTCGCGCCGCTGTGTATGCCGCTGGCTCTCTCCGTCCCGATGGGATTCCTGCCGGATCGAGCGGACAATATCGTCCAGATTGCCCAGCGCCGCCACCGCTTCTTCCTCCGTCATTCCTTCTTCCATCCGATCATCGATCATCTCACTGTAAAATGCTGCCGACTTTTCAGCATCCTCATTCGAGAAATCCGCAAGTCTCTCCCGCAGCAATGCTAAAAATTCTGCTTTTTTCATGCTCCGGCTCCTCCTGTCACTTGATCTTCGATAAAATGATAAATTCCCATCATTTCTTTCCACTCTTCGAGAAACGCTCGAATTTTCTTCTGTCCTTCACCGGTAATCCGATAATACTTTCGGAGTCGGCTGTTGTGTTCCACCGTAAAGACGGTGACGCACTCGTTCTTCTCCAATCGTTTCAGAATCGGGTACAGCGTCGATTCCGAAACCTCGATACAGGACGAGAGATCCTTGATCATCTGATATCCGTAGGACTCGCCTCGGTTTAGAACCGCCAGCACGCAGATCTCCAACACGCCCCGCTTTAACTGTACATCCATGATTGATGCCCCCTTTCACATAATACTATATTACACGTAGTATCATTTGTCAAGAGGTATTTTAAGATTTTTTCAAAAAAAGATTCTTGCGGCATTGCTATTCCCTATACCATTCTCCCTGTTTCAAGAACATCGTGCGGTACTCGCCTTCCCTAGCCATAAGCTCCTGATGGCTGCCCTCCTGTATAATACGTCCATCCCGCATCACTAGGATTCGATCCATTCTGGTACACAAACCAATGCGGTGCGTAATGATAACCGCAGTCTTATCCTGTACGATATTAAGAAACTGATGCAAAATCTCCGCTTCCGTCATCGGATCCAGGGCGCTAGTCGGCTCGTCCAGCAGGATCCATTCGGCGTTTTTAAAGATTCCTCTTGCAATCGCTACTTTTTGCCATTGTCCATAGGAAAGCTCCCGTCCGCCCAGCCTTTTCCCCAATCTCTGATCGATCTCATCAAAAGGGGAACCCTGCAGCGCGCATTGCGCTAAGCACTGCCGAATCCGCTCTTCCTCCGTCAAATGCTTCACGTCGGAAATGCCTACGTTCTCCCTCACAGATAGTTGATAGGGTACGAATTGCTGCTGAATCACTGACAAATTGCCGTAATATGCCTTCCTCTCCCACTCTTCCAGATCTTTCCCATTTACCGTGATCTTTCCTTCCTGCGGCGTATAGAGCCTAAAAAGGAGTTTCATCAACGTCGTTTTTCCGCTTCCATTCTCGCCGACGATCGCGATTTTTTCTCCCTTACGAAGACGAAAAGAAACGTTGTCTAAGGCTCTTTCCTTGGCCTGGGGATAAGAGAAACATACCCGATCGAACAGAATCTCTTCCGGTTTAAGAGCCCTCTCCCTTCCGTCCTCCTCTTCCGGCAGCTCTAAATAATCAAAGTAGTCGGATACAAGATAAATATCGCCCGGCAGCGAACCTAAGTCGACCAGGAAGTTTTTCACCTGATTCTGCACATTCAAGAATGCCATAGCACAGGCGCTGAAAGCGCCCGCCGATATTTCGCCCTGCAGGATGAGCCATACAGCCATCCCCATACTAACGCCATAGCCCAGTAAGTTCAGACCGTCGCAGCCAAGCAGCTGCCATGTTTCTTTACGCTGATGTTTTTGTGTCTCCTCCTGAACCTCCATCATGTTTTTTTGCCATTTCTTTTGCATATAGGTCTGGGCATTGTAGACTCGCAGCTCGCGCTGCGTCTCCTTTTCGGACAGTACCTTCCACATGTATTCCTTGCGTCGCTCCTGACCAACCTGTTTTTTCCGAATCTGATCAAATTCCTTTCCTCTAAGCAGCCGCACGATCAGGTACGGCGCGACGCTTATCAAGGATATGGGCAGAAATAAAATATGATATGAGGAAAGAATCCCAACAATCGATATAATGCTGATGATATTGATGATGAATTGCGAAGTGTTTACAAAAATCTGACTGATTTTTTCCTGATCTACGCACTCTTTTGCCCGCTGCCTTTTATCCATCATCCGCGCGTCTTCAAAAGTGATATAGGGAAGCCTCGCGGATTTCTCGTAAAGCTTAAGACGGGCCACGTTCATCACCTTCTCGTATACCGAGGCATTCACAAACAAGGAATACAAGTTGAGCCCTAGCTCCTTAACAATATAGCCGCTCAACATACACGCGCACCAAAACCAAAGATGATGGGATGCTCCCGTTATCATCTTCTCCGCTTCATCCACTATATGAATGGTACTCCAAGTAATGAACGCGGGAAACAGCCCCTCAATCCAATGGTAAGCCAATGAAAGCACCCCCGCGCCGGTGGATGTGGACAGCACCATCGCATACACTCTTTTTAGGTTACTCCATAACGATGTTTTCGTCCCCACGCTCATCCACCTCCTCTTGATACCATTGACTTTGTGCCTGCCACATCGCGGCATATGCCCCCTGACAGGCAAGCAGCTGATCATGGGAACCTTCTTCCGCAATCCCTCCGTTTTGAAGTAACAGGATTCGATCGGTCATTCGCGCGCTGGCAAGACGATGAGAGATCATGAGGCAGCTTTGACGCCGGAGCAACGTCACAAAAGTATGATACATCTCGCTCTCCGCCATCGGATCCAGGGACGCGGTAGGCTCGTCCAGCAATATCATCTGACTATCTGCCAATAACGCCCTCGCGATAGCAACCTTTTGCCATTCGCCGCCTGAAAGATCTACGCCATCCTGGGCAAGTTTTCCCAGATTCCGGTCCAGTTCCCATGTATCAAAAGTGGGATCCACCGCCGTTAATGCCCGACGAATCGCCTCTTCATCACGCAGCTTTTCCAGATTCCCAATGGCCACGTTTTCTCGCAGCTGCATCTGGTACTTTCCGAAATCCTGAAAAACGACGCTCATGATGCATCTGCGCTCTTCCGGCGTATAGGCGTCCGCTCGTTTTCCCATCAGAAGGATTTCGCCCTGTACCGGGGAATATAGACCGCACAGCAGCTTCACAATCGTGGATTTTCCCGCGCCATTCTCTCCCACAAGGGCTACTTTTTCTCCCTTTCTGATTCGGAATGAGCAGTCTCTTAGCACTTCCTTTTCACTTCCGGGATAGTGAAAAAATACGTGTTGAAACTCCACAACCATTCCGTCCTCTACAGATGTTTTCGGTTCTTCATGACCGACTTCATCCACGCGCGGCAGCGCTTGAAACTCCTCGTAATAACGCATCAACAGGCTTCGCCTCGCGATGACAGAACACAAATAGGACGCCCTTTCTACCGCGCCCAAGAGCGTTCCCACAGAACCGATTAAAGCGGTGAATTCACCCAGTGTAATGGTTCCTGCCCCCGCTCTATCCACCAGAGTCCATAACAAAATCAAAATCCAAATGACGATCGCGATACTGCTGTATATATTATACTTTAACGCGAAAAAAGTGGTGTGGACTCGCATTCTCAGGACTATTTCATTGGTCTTATGCCATAAGGCTCGAATATAATCTATGGCGGAAAAGACTTTTAATTCCAGAACCGACTGTTTCTCAGATAAGAGTTCTTCATAATACTCCATCTCCCGTTCATCCGCTGTCCGATCCGCAAACATATCGTTCATCACCTTCATACAGCGCGTCTGAAAAAAGCCCGCGCACAGCATAAAGACCGTCAAGAGCAAGGAAAGCGCCCAGGAAACCTGCGCAAACAGAAGCATGTCTCCTATCAGCATCACGATCACCGTACCGATCTGTATCACGGTATCCCATAGGGAAACGACTCCGTTCCAGGGCGTTTTACGCATTTTAGCCAAAACGTCCTGTGCATGCGCGTCTTCATAGGCGGCATACTCAATCTTTCCGAAGTCCTCCAGTAATTCTTTTCCCCAACCTCGTTCCAACATCCTCTTAAGCCGTCCGTTCCAATATCCTGCTGTCGTTCCGCTAAATAGGCTAACCATCTGACATAGAATGATGAAAAGAAGAAGGATCCACAGCAAGCCGGATCTTCCCCCATTCCGCATGATCTCATCCACGGCAAGCTGGAGGAAAAAGAGCGATAACGGCGCCATAAGCGCCGCCAGCATGGCGGAAAGAACCCGCGCCATAAACATGCTCCTGGCATGCGTCCACATCACCCGCATTCCTGTTACAATATAGGAAAACATTCCGCGTTCCTCCTCTACCATATAAATGACAAAATCCAGGCCAGATCTCCCACTATGGATCCAGCCCGGATTTCTTATCAATGCCTTTTTGTTAGATCGTAGTCCAGCCTCCGTCCACGCAGAGGAGCTGGCCAGTGGTGTAAGAAGAAGCGTCCGAGGCGAAGTAGATCAGCGCCCCGTCCAGCTCTCCCTCGCGGCCGGGTCTTCCCATGGGGCAGTAAGCCTTGGCCACCGCGTCGAAGGCGCCGCTGTCCAGAATCGCGCTTGTCATCTCGCTGCCGAAATAGGCCGGTCCGATGGCGTTAACCGTGATTCCTTTAGCCGCCCATTCGCTGGCAAGACCCTTTGTCAGCATCTTCACGCCTCCCTTGGCGGTGGCATAGGCGGTCACCGGCCAAGTGGCGGGATTCATGACAACTTCGGAATGAATGGATCCTACGTTGATGATTTTCCCATATCCTCTGGGGATCATATACTGCGCCACTTCTCTGGCACAGTAATAGACCGCGTCCAGGTTAGTGCTGAGCACCCGGTTCCATACCTCATCCGTCATGGACTCCGCCGGAGCCGTATCGCCCACACCCGCGTTATTCACGAGGATGTCGATCTTACCAAAGTAATCCGCCACATCCTTCACGGTCTTCTTGATGTCTTCTACTTTCAGAACGTCACAGGCGTGGGCGTAGCACCGAACGCCCAGCGCTTCCACTTCCTTCTTGACTTCTTCCAACTTTTCCACACGACGCGCGCAAATCGCCACGTCCGCTCCCTGTCTGGCCAGGGCCTTGGCAAACTGGACGCCCAGACCGGAAGAAGCGCCGGTCACCAATGCAACCTTACCCGTCAGATCGAACAAATCCTTCATGAGAATCACTCCTTGTTAAAATTTTGCTTATCGCAATTTCATTATATCCCCGGATCTCCTGCCTGTCAATCGGAAAAATCTTTTAGAACCCAATCAGCGCGCCGCCGTCCACGGGCAGGCAGACGCCGTTGATATAGCGCGCCGCGTCGCTGGACAGGAACACCGCGGCCATGCCGATATCCATGGGATCGCCTACTTTCTTCATGGGAATGCGTCCCAAGATCTTATTCAGGCGGGGCGGATCGTTATCCGTGGCCTTATGGAACATGGGCGTGTCGATCCATCCCGGGGCGATGGCGTTGACCCGCACGCCCTCCGGTCCGCATTCTGAGGCCAGTACATGCACGAGACCCAGATACCCTGCCTTCGCCGTGGCATATCCCGCCACCTGGGGCTGCCCGATATAGCTGGTCATGCTGGCCTGGAAGAGGATGCTGCCCTTCTTCTGCTCCTTCATATGGGGCACCAACGCCTTGGTCAGCGCGAAAGCTCCCACAAGATGCACGTTCAGCACGCTCTCGTATTCCTCCACGCTCATTTCTTCGATGGTTTTCTTAAAATGATTACCCGCGTTGTTAACCAGGATCGTCACCGGCCCTTGCTCGGCGATGATCCGGTTGACCATCTCCTGTGTCTTTTCCGTATCCGTCACATTAAACTGATAAAACACCGCCCGGCCTTCAAACTCCTCCAGGATCCGCTCCGCTTTTTCCGGCTCTTCCCGGCTCAGCACCACCGCCTTGGCTCCCGCTCCCACCATGCATCTGGTGATGGCAAGGCCCAAACCCGTGAGCCCTCCGGTAATCACCGCCGTTCTACCCTTAAGGGAAAACATTTCGTCCGTTTGAAACATATGATCACTCCTTCCTGCAAGTCTCGTTCTGATATTTGTAGGGAATAAAATACTCTTTGTGGCCCAGAGCCTCCGCCTTTGAGAGCTTCCCGGAGGCGACGTCCTTGACCAGTTCCTCCAGGGAGTCGGTCAGTTCTTTCATGCCGCACTCTCCCCGCAGAACCCTTCCCGCGTCGAAATCCATATCTTCTCTCATCCGCTCGAAGGTT
>CALWBZ010000042.1 GCA_944376225.1 uncultured Clostridia bacterium
CATGTACATGGATACACACCTCCTTTCCGGGTCTCGAGATTATCTCTCCCATATATATAATCAAAATTTCCCTCGAAATTTTGTGATTTTCCCCCTTTTTAATTGTAAACATTTTTTGAATTTTATAGCCCGCTTAACAAGCGGCTTTCAGGACTCGCTCCAGAGGGCAAAATCCCTCCAAAACCCGAAAAGTAATAGAACACAGAACAAAGTTTCTTGGTTTTATTACCCATTTTCTGCATTTGATGAAGAAAATTGTGCTATCTATGTGCTGAGTGTTGGTTTATACAGAATATTTCGTTTCTTTTTATTTCCTTGGAAAAGCTATTTATTTATATATATTCCAGAGGTTAGTGTCAGCGCTTTTCGGTTTTTTCGTGTTAAATTAACAGGTTTTTGAGGGAATGTGCTGTCATCAAAAAAGGGCCGCAAAAATGCAGCCCTGACAAAAGTCTTATAAATACCGGAAAATCTACCAAGGATGATCCCCCTGTTCGCGCGAAAATACGCAGCTTCGCGACAACTTACAGTGTGTTCAGCACTTCCCCTATATCCGCATTGATACAGATAGAGTTTTCTTGAATCTCTTTCGGCGCATAGGCCTCGTTCAAATTGATACAGGCATAAACCGCGTCCGGCCACTCATATGCCATCCTCCAGAAACTAAATTTCACTATGCCCGGCGTATTCATGCCGGTACCTAATTCTAAGAACAGCGTGTTCATGTGTCTATGACGACGAAGAAAGTCCGCGTACCGTTCCGAAGCGAGGTGCCAACCCTCATCTTCCACAAAAGTATGATCCGCGCGGAGATTCATTGTCATTGGTTTTCCGCATACAGGACAACGGGGAATTAACTCCGATGGAATCCTTCTGTCTTTTTGCCGCTGTACCATCTGACGAACGGCGGTTTCGTTTTCGTATGTCTTTTGATGGCATGGCTCGCTGCACTGGAACAATCCGTAGTCCCCTTGCGTGTAGAAGAGTCTATGCTTGTCAAACCTCGCTTTCTGAAAGCAGTGATCGACGTTTGTTGTCAATACAAAATAATCTTTGTCCCGAATCAGCGAAAGCAGCTTGTCATATACCGGCTTCGGCGCGTCCTCATAGCGGTTGATAAGAATATAGCGGCTCCAATACGCCCAATATTCTTCCAGTGTTTCATAGGGATAAAAACCCCCGGAATACATATCGCTGAAATGATATTGAGCCGCAAAATCGTGGAAATACTTTTCAAAACGTTCTCCCGAATAAGTGAAACCGGCAGAAGTCGATAATCCGGCGCCGGCGCCGACAATGACCGCCTCTGCTTTCTCCAACGCCGCGTGCAGCTTTTCCACATTTTCCGTCGTATTTTCTGTTTTAGGAATTCTCCATCCAAACATCATGCGCACCTCTTTTCATAAATTCACTGAATCCTTCCTAAATTATAAGAGCAAGGCGCGGTAGATGTCTGCGTCAATCTCTTTGAAAACATTGAAAATCACCTTTTTGATCGAAGTCGGGGGTCGCAGAAATTCTTTCACCGTCTGCACCGCGATTTGGGCCGCTTCCCGATTGGGAAAACGAAATTCTCCGGTGGAGATGCAGCAGAATGCTATGCTTTGCAGATCATGCTCCGCCGCCAGCTCCAGACAGGCACGGTAGCAGGAGGCAAGCAGTTCCCGATCACGCCGGGATACCCGATCTTGAATGACGGGGCCTACGGTATGCAATACATACCGGGCGGGCAGGTTGTAGCCGGCCGTCAGTTTAGCCTGTCCGGCAGGTTCCGGATGGCCTTGCCGCTCCATGAGCCTGTTGCATTCGTCCCGAAGCTGAAGCCCCGCCGCCGAGTGGATTGCGTTGTCGATACAGCCGTGACAGGGAACGAAGCAGCCCAGCATAGCAGAATTGGCGGCATTGACAATCGCGTCCACGCTCAGCCGGGTGATGTCCCCCTGCCAAAGAATCAAGCGGGAATCGGAGGCGGAAGCCGGAAGATCGGCGACATCCACCACCCCCTTTTCCTCCCGCTCCGCTAGAAGCAGCGCGTCCTGCACCGCCAGGAACTCCTTATCCAGAGGAAACGGCGGACGGACATTCATCAGGCTGCGGAGTAATCTCCGCTGTGACTGCTCCTCCCCGGAAAAAACCTTTGCCTGCGCCCGATATGCGGGCATCTCGTTAAGAAGCGCCTCGATCAGGTATTGTATTTGTTCTAAACGGTTCATACTATTCTCCAAGTCGTCTTACGGCCCCTACCGGGCAAATCCGCTGGCAGTTGCCGCAGTGCAGGCAATGGGCCGCGTCAATGCTCCGAGGAAGGGTGTCGCTGATACAGCCCGATGGACAAACGCCGCGGCATCCCTGACAGCCAATACATTTTTCGGGATCAATACGATAACCGCTCTCCCGAAGGACTTCGCCGCCAAAGGAAAAACTCTGGCGGTAGGGCGGAAGCTGTCCCAGGTCAAAATATTCTCCCTCTCCTTGGTAAATCCAAAAGACCTCCAGTGCGCCACGGCTTTTTTCCGTAGGGTAGATTCGCGCCATGTATGAGTTTTTCTCAAAAATCTCTGTCAGACGTTCTTTCCCGATGTTTCGTACCGCGCCCCGCAGGGAGATGGCCGATGTGGAAAGGGTATCGCCGCCTTTCATGCCGGAGAGCGCCACAAAGGGCTTCGCCATCAGTCGTTCATAGAAAGATTTTCCCTTGGCGGTCAGGAAATAAAGTCCTTGTTCGTCTGCCAGCATTAAATCGATCACGCAGGTCTGCGGCAGACCTTGGGCGTCCAAGGTGGCAAATACCGTAGAATGGATGTCTGATTGAAGAAGGTTCAAAATCTCTTGTGTCGTCATATCTTCACTTCCTTAAATCTTTGAAAATACCGTGGAAAGAGGCCCTCTATGTCTTCTCTTACAGATCGTACTCCTGGGGAGGGTTGCCGGAAAAATCAGCAATCACCCCATGGGCGTCCGCCAAATAGAACACCTCAAAAATGGGGTTGTCAGCAGTCTGGTACTGGCTCTTGACGATGGGATTACGGATGCACATCTCCTTGACCGTCATGTTGTTCTCAAAGACCGCCTTGCCGTTTAAGCGAATCCACGCGTAGGTGGGGCTGGAAACGCTGACTTCCACGTTGGGGTTGGCCTGCATATCCTTAAAGACCTCTTTCTGGTTGTTGGTGCAGAACCACAGCTTACCGTCCTTTTCTCCCGCGAACATAAAGGGGCGGCACTTCGCCTTGCCGTCGCGTCCGACGGTGGCCAGATACTGTACGGGATTCTCATTCAGAAACTTTACAACTGCATTCATTTTATAGACCTCCAAATCTGTTTTTTATGGAAACGGATTGCTTTTCCCTTCCACGTATTCTATAATAATACCGTACCGCCAAATAGTAAAGTAGGCACAATATTGTGCTGTAGTTACCATTTAGATACTAAAGGAGGACTGCTTATGGAAACGAAAAAAGAATTGCCCGCCTGCCCGGTGGAAACGACGCTCACGCTCATCAGCAATAAGTGGAAGGTTCTGATTCTCCGCGACTTGATGCCGGGGACAAAGCGTTTTGGGGAGCTGAAAAATTCGATTAGCCATGTAACCCAAAAAGTACTGACCGCGCAGCTTCGGGAAATGGAGGCCACGGGGCTTTTGACTCGGAAGGTGTTTGCGGAGGTCCCGCCCCGCGTGGAATACACGTTGACAGACCTGGGATACAGCTTAAAACCGATTCTGGACGCCATGTGGAACTGGGGCGAAGAATACAAAGCCAAGAATTCATAAGGAAAGGCAGGGATTTGCTCGATCCCTGCCTTTCCTTATGAATTCTTGAGGGTGAGGGTT
>CALWBZ010000043.1 GCA_944376225.1 uncultured Clostridia bacterium
CGAACGCCGTCCACCTCGAAATACCGCTCGTAATCGCCGCTGGTGGCGACGCAGGCGTCGCGAACCAGCCAAGTGGTATAGAGGGAGGTTCCGGAAGAAGTATCTGGGTTTTGAATGCCCACATTCCATCCGTTTAGGCCCGGATAGTTCCCTATGCAGAGAATATTGCCTCCGGCGTTGAGAAGAGCGCTCTCACAGCCCGCCTCCCAAAGCCGTTTCCAAGCGATACCAATCGCGTATCCCTTTGTTAGGGCGCCGGCGTCTAAAGACATCTCCGGATCCCGCAGCTCGACGGTCCGGGCGTCAGGGTCCAGGACGATCTGAGAAATATCCGTATGTTCCGCGGCCTGAGACAAGGCGAAAAAAGGCGGAACGGAGGGAGTTTGTGAGCTCATTTGTTCCTGCCATAGGCCCAGTACGGAACCTAAAGCGATATTTACGGCGCCGAGGCTCTCGTTATAGGCATCCAGGCAGTATTCCAGAAAATCGTAAAGTTTCTCGTCCACGGAGACAGGGCCTTGCCCCGCGGATTGATTTAGCGTATACAGATTGACGACGGACTCGAAGGATTCATAGGAATTACAGAGTTTATGGTACTCTTCAAAAACCTCTTCTACGATCTGACGGTATGTTTCAAACTCTTCCTCGTTTCGGGCATATGCCGTCAGCGTAGAAAAAGTATCAAAGTAATCGAAAAAATAAGCCGTATACTCCTGCTTAGAAGAACATCCGGAGCCATACAGACAAAGAATGGAGAGAAGCCCCAGGATGATAAGGCGAAATCTCATAGCAGCCTCCTGTCAAGACAGATCTTCCGGCGTCTGTCTTTGTTTACAATACCACAATCATAGGGAAAAAACAAGGCGCAAAATGTAAATGTTGCGGAAAGGCAGGGATGATCATGAAAAGAAAACCGACGGATATGGGAACGGTAGGACTCAGTATCTTACTATGTGCTATACTATCTGTATACTTTTTGGGGCTCGGATATGGAGAGACAGGGAAAACAGCAATCCGTGCGTCGGCTAATGAAAGGATATTGCCGATATACAGTGTGGATACACAGGAGCCTCGGGTGGCCCTTACTTTTGATATTGCTACGGGTACCGATGACTTGGAACAGATCCTAGAGACTCTGGAAAAACACCAGGTAAAGGCAACGTTTTTTCTGCTGGGCAGTTGGATCCGGCATTGGCCGGAAGAGGTAAAGAGATTATACGACGCCGGTCACGAGTTGGCTAATCACGGGGATCATCATGTGGATTACACGGAACTAGGCCTGGAGGAATGTAAGCAGGAGATCCTGGGGGCCCAGGAGGAGATTCGGCAGCAGACCGGATTCACCACGGATTTGTTCAGGCCGCCATACGGATCGTATAATAATACGGTCATGCAGGCGGCGGAGCAATGCGGGTACGAGACGATACAATGGTCGGTGGATAGTCTGGACTGGAAGGAATACGGAAAAGAAGAGATGATCGAAAGGGTCCTTAAGCATTCTCAGCTGCAAAACGGGGCGATTTTGCTCTTTCACAATAATACGAAGTATACGGCCCAGGCGTTAGACGCGATCTTAACGGGATTGGAGGAACAAGGGTATCATATAGGAACGGTATCCGATTTGATCTTGAAGGAGGGAGGTTATATAGACTCCCAAGGAAGGCAGCATCCTTCCTCTTGACAAGGCGGAAGCGAGGGGATACAATAAAAAACGAGCGTATTCACTGCCAATCTTCGGGAGCGTCGGCCAGGAGTGACTGGATGGAACCGGAGTCTTCCAGATTCGATGCTTCTGAAGGGGCGGGAGTCTTATAAGCGCCGGAGGCGGTGTCCTGGGAACGAAGGCAGGCATAGAGCATGTTTAAGGCGATCTTCCGAACCTCCGGAGACTGATGAAGAACCACCCGCAGAATTCGGGTGAACTCCGTGTCATCCTCGGCCTGCACGCAAAAGATGGAGTCCAGACTCATATCCAGAATGTGAGAGATGCGGACAAGCACTTCCAGGCTAGGCTTGGCGCCGTTTTCGATGCGCGAGATATAAGTAAGGCTGCAGGGGATCTTGTCGGCCAACTGGCGTTGTGTCATGCCCAATTTATTTCGCCTGGCACGGATCTCGCGGCCGATCTCCACATAATCAAAGGGAATAATGCGCACGGACATCAAACGCTCCTTTCATGGTCCCGCAAATTCGACAAAATTTGCGGGACAAGATCTTGAATACTTTTATTATAGCGTAAAACCAAATTGCTTACAATTGACAAAACTGGTAAATTTTTCAAGTTTTATAAACTGTAAGTTTATATGGAAACGGCGACAGAGGGAGGAAAACAAGTGTATTTGAATCATCTGACGGTTTACCGTCGAATTATGGAACATCCGATCCTGCAGATGATGTCGGATTTGCTCGAAAGCGCGCCCGAGGAAGGAGAAGAGAAGGCGAGCCGCTTGGTGGCGCTTTTAATTCGTCAATCGGAAAAATACCTGCTGGAGGGGCCTGTCTTGGAGGCCTGGCTCTGGCACCGGATCCTAGGGGATGTGAACGCCTTTAGCATGAACTGCGAAAACGGTTGGAACGTGCCTCCCGAAAGCAGTCTGTATCAGGGCGTCAAGAGGGATCTGCAGATCATAAAAAGGGCCTTAGGGGACGCGGTGGAGCGACTGGAAGGCTATGGACTCGCGGAATATGCCGTTCGATACGTGCGCTGCGCGAAGAAACGGGCGGATACGTCTCCGGCAGAGCACAGGGCCGCCGTGCTGCGGGATTTCTGCGAACGACACAGTCTGTCCGGAGCGGCGACGGAGGAAGAGTTGATCGAATGCCTGTCGGAATATTACCGCCATCAGGGCTGCGGGATCCTCGCCATGTATCCCATGTTTCGCTGGGAGCAGGAGAAGGGTCTGGTCGGCGTAGAGAACTACGATACCGTCCGTATGGATGATTTGGTGGGATATCGTTACCAGAAGGAAGCCCTCGTAGAGAATACGCTCGCCTTCGTACAGGGGAAGGAAGCGAATAACGTCTTGTTGGCGGGAGCCGGGGGCACGGGGAAATCCTCCGCCGTCAAGGCGTTGGTAAACGAGTATTTCGATCAGGGGCTTCGTCTCTTGGAGATCGGAAAAGAGCAGATGGATCAGCTGCCCCAGGTGCTCTCCTATATCGCGGGAAGGGGAAAGCGTTTTATTCTCTTTATCGACGATCTCTCCTTTGAAGACTTCGAAACGGATTATAAGTACATGAAATCCCTTTTGGAAGGAAGCGTGGAAAAGAAACCGGAAAACGTGGTGTTCTACGCCACATCAAACCGGCGGCACATTATTCAGCAGAAATGGAAGGACCGTCAGACAGAGCATTACGACGAAGAAGTACACGGCATCGAGGCGATGAACGAGAAACTCTCGTTGTCCCAGCGTTTCGGCCTGACGCTTACGTATCCCGCGCCGAACCAGACGCTCTATCTGGAGATCGTGCGTTTCCTGGCGGAAAAAAGCGGTGTTAAAGAGGATCCGAAGATATTGGAGCGGGCCGCTTTGCAATGGGCCATGGAACAAAAAGGGTTTTCCGGACGCAGCGCCAGACAGTTTATCCTGTCCTATCAGCAGAAAAAGGCATAAAGAGACAGCCCGGCTTCCCGGGATCCTTTTGGAGGATTCCGGAGCGCGGGCTGTCTCCTATTCAGGAGGTATTTTGGTATGTGACAGTCGTTTAGCAGCCGCAGGAAGACCTGCCGTTACCGTTTCCGCAGCAGCACATGATCAGGATCAGGAAGATGATCCAGCTGCAGTTGTCGTTTCCGCAGCCATCGCCGCTGAGGAAGCTGCCATTATCGCCACAGCAGCAAAGCAGCAGCAAAATAATGATCCAATAGTTGTTCTGTCCGGCACATCCCATAGGGAGAGCCCCCTTTCCAATGATGATTTTGTCGGGGAGAAGTTTCCCTCGATACTACAGGATATTACGATAGCTTTTCCAGTGTTCCACCTATTTTATAAAAAAAATTATATAAGTTGTCCAAAAATTGAGTTTCATACAAAAAATACTTGACTTCCCCCGGGGAATTTAGTATGATAAAGTCCACGTTTCCCATAGGGGATCCGGATAACAGGAAAGGAGGAGCAGAACATGAACAGTTTCGACACCAATGCCGATCTGCATAGGAATCCAAAGACCAATCTTTTGGAACAGGCAGAGTTCAACTATATTCTGCAGGATGTGGAGCAGCCCAATCTATACCGTCAGAACTTCAAATATGATGAAGTTCCTAAGATTGTATTCAACCGTCGATTAGTGCCCATGGAGATGCCGGAGGAGATCTGGATCACGGATACCACCTTCCGGGACGGGCAGCAGTCGAGAGAGCCGTATACGACGGAGCAGATTGTTCGTCTATATGAGATGCTGCACCGGCTGGGCGGGCCCAAGGGGCTGATTCGTCAGAGCGAATTCTTCTTATACAGCAAGAAGGATCGGGACGCCGCCTACAAATGCATGGAGTTGGGGTATGATTTCCCGGAGGTGACAAGCTGGATTCGCGCGTCGAAGAAGGACTTTCAAATGGTCAAGGAAATCGGCGTGAAGGAAACGGGAATCCTGGTCAGCTGCTCCGATTACCATATTTTCAATAAGCTCCATATGACGAGGGCCCAGGCCATCGAGCATTACCTGAACGTGGTGCGGGATTGTCTGGAGGTGGGGATCCGTCCCCGGTGTCATTTTGAGGACATCACCCGGGCGGATTTCTACGGCTTTGTCGTTCCTTTCGTCTCGGAGCTCACCAAGCTTCGTAAGGAGACGGGAGTCCCCATCAAGATCAGGGCCTGCGACACCATGGGATACGGCGTGTCCATTCCCGGCGTGGCGTTACCGCGCAGCGTACCGGGAATCATCTACGGTTTACGCTATCATGCCCGGGTTCCCTCGGAACTGATCGAGTGGCATGGACATAACGATTTTTATGCCGCGGTGACCAATTCGGTGACGGCCTGGCTGTATGGCGCCTCCGGCGTGAACTGTTCCCTGCTGGGGATAGGAGAACGTACCGGGAACTGTCCTTTGGAGGCCATGGTGATGGAATACGCGCAGCTGCGGGGAACGCTGGACGGTATGGACACGACGGTGATTACCGAGATTGCGGACTATTACCGGAGGGAGCTGGGAGAGTATATCGCGCCGAGGACGCCTTTCGTGGGAGAGTACTTCAATGTGACCCGGGCGGGCGTTCACGCGGACGGTCTGATGAAGGACGAAGAGATTTACAATGTCTTCAACACAGGACTCTTGCTGAATCGTCCTCCGAAAGTGATGATCACCAATACTTCCGGCGCGGCGGGGATTGCCCATTGGATCAACAGTACATATAATCTGAAGGACGAGGCGCGTCTGTCCAAGGACAGCCCGATGATCCTAAAGATTAAGGACTGGGTGGATGAGGAGTATGAGAACGGCCGTGTGACGGCGATTTCGGATATGGAGCTTACGGAGCAGGCGGAGAAATATGCCGCGGAATGCGAAGTCAAGCTGCGTTAACAGATTTGAAAAAGGTGCTCTAAGCGAAGGAATCGGTCGCTTAGAGCATTTTTTGAATAAAAAGTCTTGACAGAAGCGAGAAAATACGGTATTATATCTTTGTTGCATCATCAATTTATCGCATTAGCGAACTAAAGCATAAAGCAAAGGAGAAGGGAAATGAAAAAAAAGTGGGGAATCGGATGGATCGCGGTCATCTTGACACTGGTTTTTGTTCTAGGGGGCTGCGGCGAGTCAAAGGCGGAGAATCAGCGGCTTAACGAGATTTTGGAGAGAGGGTATCTTACGGTAACGACGGAACCTTATTTCGCGCCGAATGAATTTATCGACCCTTCCAAGGAGGGGGACGAGCGGTATGTGGGAGCGGACATCGAGCTGGCCAAATACATTGCCGATCAATTGGGAGTGGAATGCCGCATTGTTCCCTTGGACTTTACCACGGTGCTCAGCAGCGTGACGGAGGGCAAGTATGATATCGCCATTTCCGCCTTGGCCTATAAGCCGGACCGGGCGGAAAACATGAACCTGTCTAATTCTTATTATACCTCGGAGGACAGCGAGGGTTACGGAATCGCCGTGCGTTCCGACATGATCGATCAGGTACAGTCTATCGAGGATTTGGCGGATCTGGTCATCGTCGTACAGCAGGGGTCGCTGCAGCAGTATTTCCTTGAGGAGCAGGTTTCCGCATATAAGGAAATCAAATATGTGTCCTCCACGAACGATGCCTTCCTGATGGTGCAGGAAGGAAAGGCGGACGCGGTGGCCACGGCCACATCCTTCGCGAGACTTTATATCGACGCCAACGAAAACTGCGGGATCTCCATGGTGGAGAGTTTCCGTTTCGAGGCGGACGATCGCTATAACGGGATGGTTGTGGCGATGAAGAAGGGCGAGGACGCGCTGCTTTCTCGGATCAATGAGATTGTGGATGAGGTTGTGGAAAGCGGAATCTACCAGGAATGGTACGACGAATATACGGAGTACGCGGCGACGCTGGGACTGTAAGCAAGAAAGGATGAATGACCTATGCTGGAGACGATAAGCCAGATCTGGGATCGATACGGATATGTTTATTTGCAGGGAACCTGGGGGACGGTGTATATCGCTCTTCTGACGGTGCTTTTCGGGTCTGTTTTGGGGATGCTGCTCTCTGTTTTGAAGATGTCTCGCTTCAAGGTTTTGCAGGCGGTCAGCGGGTTTTATATCTGGATTATTCGAGGCACCCCCGTCCTTTTGCAGCTCTATTTCTTTTATTTCTTCCTGCCCCAGTACCTGCCCTTTGAACTGTCGGAGGAGCAGTGTATCATCATGGCCCTTGTGGTCAACGCCAGCGCCTATGTGGCCGAGATCATCCGTTCCGGCATTCAGGCGGTGGAGATCGGGCAGACGGAAGCGGCCAAGAGCCTGGGCATGAGCGGGTTTCATACCATGACCAGGATCATCTTGCCCCAGGCGATCAAGAACATCCTGCCCGCGCTGGGCAACGAGTTTATCGTCATGATTAAGGAAGCGTCCCTGGCCTCCGTCTTCTTTATTACGGAGATTACCAGCGCGTTTAAGACGGTGCAGTCCGCCACGTTCATCACGATCCCGGCGCTCGCGATTTCAGGCGCCCTGTATCTGATTCTGACGACGGTATCGTCCTTCTTGATGAAACTGGCGGAGAGGAGGCTGAAGGCCAATGATTAACTATGAAAGAGAGATGATCCGGGTACAGGGGCTGAAAAAAAGCTTCGGCAAGCTTCCCGTGCTCTGCGGCATCGATCAAGTGATTTATGAGGGCGAAGTGGTCAGCATCATCGGGCCCAGCGGAAGCGGAAAGAGCACCTTCCTGCGCTGTCTGAATCTATTGGAGAAGCCGGAGGAGGGGCAGGTGTTCTTTGAGGGGGCGGAGATCACCAATAAGAAGCTGAAGAAAAAAGAACTGGATCAGTACCGGCAGAAGATCGGCATGGTCTTTCAGCATTTCCATGTGTTCCCCCACTTGAAGGTGATCGAAAATATCACCCTGGCGCCCATACTGGAGAAAAAGATGGAAAAGGCCAAGGCGGAGGCGATGGCGGAAGACCTCCTCAAAAGGGTCGGCCTCTTGGATAAACGGGACGAGTATCCCACCAAACTGTCCGGCGGCCAGAAACAGCGGTTGGCCATCGTCCGCGCGCTGGCGATGGAGCCCCAGGTGATTTTATTTGACGAGCCGACCAGCGCCTTGGATCCGGAAATGGTCAAGGAAGTGCTGGACGTCATCGGCGAATTGACCCAATCGGGAATGACCATCGTGATCGTCACCCACGAGATGGGGTTCGCGAGAAAGGTGAGCGACCGCGTCCTGTTCATGGACGAGGGGCTTGTGCAGGAAGAGGGCACCCCGGAAGAAGTGTTCGGGAATCCGAAGGGCGAGCGTTGTAAAGACTTTCTCAGTAAAGTATTGTGAGAGGGGGAGAGAGGATGAAAGATATAGAGTTTATTTCCCGGGCCATGGAGAAGATCCGGCCGGAGATGATGAAGGTGAGGGACGCGATCTTTGATTACGCGGAGCTCCCTTATAAGGAGACCAAGTCCGCGGAGCTTCTGTGCGAGACGCTGGAGAACCACGGCTTTTTGGTAAAGCGGGGACTTGCGGAGATTCCCACCTGTTTTACCGGAGAGTACCGGTATGGGGAGGGCGGCATGACGATGGGGCTTCTGGGAGAGTTTGACGCCTTGGACGGGTTGAGCCAAGAGGCGGGATGTTCCGTGCCCAAGCCCGTAAAAGACCGGGCGCCCGGCCACGGCTGCGGCCATTGCTTGCTGGGAACCGGCGCCCTGGCCGCGGCGATTCTTGTTAAGGAATACCTGGAGGCCAATCGGATTCCCGGGAAGGTGATCTATTATGGCTGCCCCGCGGAGGAAGGAGCCGGTTCCAAACAGTTCATGGCCAGAGCGGGCCTGTTCGATGAGTGCGATTTTATCTATACCTGGCATCCCGCCTCCAAAAACGAAGTAGACGCCATGCATTCCAACGCGATCATGGGCGCGAACTTCTATTTTAAGGGCCGCACGGCCCACGCGGGAGCGACGCCCCATCTCGGCAGAAGCGCCCTCGACGCGGCGGAGCTCATGAGCGTGGGCTGCAACTATCTGCGGGAGCACATGATTCCGGAGGCCCGTCTGCACTACGCCTATATTGACGCGGGCGGTACGGCTCCCAACGTGGTGCAGGACCGGGCCGTGGTGCGCTATGAGGTGCGCGCGCCCTATGTGAGCCAAGCGAAGGAACTCTATGACCGCGTGGTCAGGGTGGCCCAGGGCGCGGCCATGATGACGGAGACGGAAGTGACGCCGGAGCTGGCCATGGCCTTTACGGAGTATATTCCCAACCTGGCGCTGGCACGAGTGGCGGATGAATGCATGCGGGAGGTGGGAGCGCCTTCGTGGGAGGAGGAAGACTACAGCCTTGCCAAGAGTTTTCTGGAATCCTTCCCGGCAGAAAGTAAAGAAGCCATAAAGCAAAAGTTCATGGAGGAATATCCCGAGGACTGGGAGGAGAAATGGAATAAGCCCTTAGACGGCGAGGTGCGTCCCTTCTCTCCGGATAAGATCTATCTGAGCGCGGGATCCACCGACGTGGGCGACGTGGGGTACGCCGTGCCCTGCCTGAACCTGAACGTGGCCTGCGCCTGCCTCGGCAACATTGGCCATACCTGGCAGATGACCGCTCAGGCGGGAAGCGTTTTAGGAGAAAAGGGAACCGTAGCCGCCGGCAAGATGCTGGCCCTATGCTGCCTGCGCACTATGGGAGAGCCGCGGATTGTGGAAGAAGCAAAGCAGGAAGTGCTCAGACGCAATGGCGGCGGGTATACCTGTCCGCTGCCGGACAGCGTCAAACCTCCGGTAGACACGTATTAAATCTTCTTCCGCCCTTGACAATCGGGAAAAGGCCCGGTATAATGGGTTTGTAAGGGAAAAGGTGGTAACACGAATCGTCCTTTCGTCCTTTGTGGAGAAAGGACGATTTTATTTTCAAGGAGGAGATCAGATTGGGTAAGAAAGGAACCTATTATATTACGACGGCCATCGCCTATACGTCCCGCAAACCCCATATCGGCAATACCTACGAGGTGATCCTGACGGACGCCATCGCCAGAATGCGCCGGGCCCAGGGGTATGACGTGCGTTTCATGACCGGTACGGACGAGCACGGTCAGAAAGTAGAAGAAAACGCGAAAGAAGCGGGCATGGAGCCGAAGGAATATGTGGATAGGATCGCCGGCGAGATCAAGGGAATCTGGGACCTGATGAATACCAGTTACGACCGGTTTATCCGCACGACGGACGAGGATCATGTGAAACAGGTACAGAAGATCTTTAAGAAGCTGTACGATCAGGGGGATATCTATAAGGGACAGTACGAAGGCTGGTACTGTACGCCCTGCGAGTCCTTCTTTACGGAGACCCAGGTGGTGGACGGGAAATGTCCCGATTGCGGGCGTCCGGTGCAGCGCAGCAAAGAAGAGGCATATTTCTTTAAGATGAGCAAATATCAGGACAGGCTCCTGCAATATATCGAGGAACATCCCGAGTTTATTCAGCCCGAGGCGCGGAAGAAGGAGATGGTCAATAACTTCTTAAAACCGGGGCTGCAGGATCTGTGCGTGTCCAGAACCTCCTTCAAATGGGGCGTTCCGGTGACCTTCGACGAGAAGCACGTAGTCTATGTGTGGATCGATGCCCTGAGCAACTATATCACCGGTTTGGGATATGACACGGAGTGTCCCGGCGAGCTGTACAAGAAGTATTGGCCCGCGGACGTACACGTCATCGGCAAGGATATCCTGCGTTTCCACACGATTTATTGGCCCATTATGCTGATGGCCCTGGGAGAACCCCTGCCCAAACAGATCTTTGGTCATCCTTGGCTCCTCTTCGCGGAGTCTAAGATGAGCAAGTCCTTGGGCAACGTGATTTATGCCGATGACCTGGTGCGCCATTTCGGCGTGGACGGGGTGCGGTACTACGTGCTGCGGGAGATGCCCTTCGCCTCCGACGGCAACATCACCTATGAAAGCATGATCGCCCGCTACAACGCGGACCTGGCCAATACCCTGGGGAACCTGGTGAACCGTACCATCGCCATGGGCAAGAAGTATTTCGGCGGTGTGATCGAGGCGCCTACGGCGGCGGAGCCTATAGATGAGGAACTCAAAGAAGCCGCCCGCAAGGCCGCCCAAAACGTGGAACAATGCATGGAGACGCTGCATGTGGCGGACGCGCTGGAGGAGATCATGATTTTGGCCCGGCGCAGCAACAAGTATATCGACGAGACCGCGCCTTGGGTTCTGGCGAAGGACGAGAGTCAGAAAGAGCGTCTGGGAACGGTGCTCTATAACTTGCTGGAGTCGATCCGGATCATCGGCATCCTGATCGAGCCCTTCCTTCCGGATACGGGCGCGGAGATCCTGCGCCAGCTGGCGGCGCCGGAAGAGGCGCGGACGCTGGCAAGCGCTTCTGACTTCGGTCGGCTTCGCGCGGGAGACACGACCCAGGATCCCGTCCCTCTGTTTGCCCGGATCGACGAGAAGAAGAAGCTGGCGGAGCTTGAGGCGGAGAAGAAAGCCGAGGCGAAGAAGGAACCCGAGCCGAAAAAGGAGGAGCCGGCCAAGAGACAAGAGATTACCATCGACGATTTCGGCAAGGTGGAGCTTAAGGTGGGCGAGGTTGTGGCCTGCGAGCGCGTGAAGGGAGCGGATAAGCTCCTGGTCTCCCAAATCCGAATCGGAGAGGAGACGCGCCAGATCGTATCCGGTATCGCCAAGTGGTATCAGCCGGAGGAATTTGTGGGTAAGAAAGTGGTCGTGGTGACGAATCTGAAACCCGTGAAACTCCGGGGCGTGCTGTCTGAGGGCATGATCCTTTGCGCGTCGGATGAGCAGGGAGGCTTTGCCGTCGTCAGCCCGGAGAAGGACGTTCACTCCGGCGGGGAGGTTCGCTGATGTATTTCGACAGCCATGCCCACTATGATGATCGTCAATTTGATCCGGATCGGGACGAGCTGCTTCTGAGCCTGCCGGAGAGCGGCGTGGACTATGTGATCAACTGTGCCTCCGACTTGGCCAGCGCCGAGAAGGTGCTGGACTTGGTGAGGCGGTACGACTTTGTGTACGGAGCCGTCGGCATCCATCCCGAGGCCGTGGGCGGCCTGGATCCGGAGGCGGTCACTTCTTTATACGGCTATATCGAGGAGTCTTCCAAGATCGTGGCGGTGGGGGAGATCGGCCTGGATTATCATTATGAGGATAACCCGGAGAGGGACGTGCAGCAGGAATGGTTCATCGAGCAGATCGAACTGGCCAAGGAGCTGGAACTGCCCGTCATCGTCCACAGCCGGGACGCGGCCGCGGATACCTATGAGATCCTGCGGGATTACGACGCGGAACAGGTGGGCGGCGTGCTCCATAGTTACAGCGGCGCGCCGGAGATGGCGCAAAAATATATCGACATGGGGTTTTATCTGGGCATCGGAGGCATGATCACCTTCGCCAACGCCAAGAAGGTCGCGGCCACGGTGGAAAAAATGCCTTTAGAAAGGCTTCTGATCGAGACCGACTGCCCATACCTCGCGCCCGTCCCCATGCGGGGAAAGCGTAACGATTCCGGCAATCTGCGGTATATCGCGGAGCGCATCGCCCAGATCAAGGGCGTGACGCCGGAGGAAGTGGCCAGGGTTACGACGGAAAACGCGAAACGTTTATTTCAGATACAGTGAGGCAGGAAGAGGGTATCCCTTATGTATTTGAGGGATGCCCTTTCATTTTAATGGATTTTATGATAAATTATGGTTGACAACTTCCGGGATATCCTGTATACTGAAGATAGAAATTAGGCTATTGCCGAACTATAGTGGAGCCGCGATATTTGCGGCGGGACGGAAAACGGAGGTGAGAATGGTGCTTGAGTATTTTTTCCTACTGTCTCTCATATGCGGAGTGACGATCCTGCTGGTAACGGGGATTACGCAGGTTTTTCGCAATCGGATCGGACGAAAGTGGCGGTATGTGTTCTGGATCATTTTAGCGGTGCGTATGCTGCTGCCCTTTGACATTTCCCTTCCCACGCCTGTGGTCACGGTGAAGGTGCCCCAGGCGGCGCCGGAGGTTGTGCCGGAGCCTGTGCTTCCCGGCATATCAGAGACCGAGGATCCGATGGCGTCCCAGACTCTGGCGGCTCCCTCCCAGACTCGACCGGAGACGGGATCCCTTTCGGAGGCAGACGTACAGACCGGCATACAAGAGCCAGCCTTTCGGATAGACTGGGATCGGATATGGCGGGCGATTCCCTGGATATGGCTTGGCGGCGTGGGGATCTCGGCGATCTGGTTTTTGGGCGGATACTTATATCAGCGGCGTTATCTGCTAAGATGGTCCTATGCTCCGCTGGGGCAGGAGGTGCGCCGGTACTTCGACTTGTACCGCGACGAATTGGGTGTTTCTCATAAGGTACAGATCCGAGTATGCAAGCGAATCACATCTCCCATGATGCTAGGCCTGGTGGACCCGATCCTCGTCATCCCGGAGGGAAGCTATACCGCGAAAGATCTGGAGTATATTTTCCGGCATGAGCTTTCCCACCTGAAAAGACACGATGTATGGGTCAAGAGTCTGATGCTGCTGGTACGGATAATACATTGGTTTAATCCGGCGGTGATCCTGATGTATCGGGAGATGAGCGACGACATAGAGATTTTATGCGATGCCCAGGTCGTCAAGGAGATGGGCGCTTCTCAACGAAAAGAATATAGTGAGGTCATCCTTCGTTATATGGTGCGTAAGCAAGAGGAAAAGATGGAATTCTCCACTTGCTTCGGCAGCCCTATCGAACGGATCAAAGAACGATTTGTTCAGGTGGTTCGCGGCAACCGGCTGCGCAAGGCCTATGGTTTGTGCGCCGTTTTACTGATCATCCTTCTGGTGGTGAGTCTGCTGTTGACCATCGATAACGGGAAAGATTCCGAGGAGGAGTCTTCGCCGCCAGACCATCAGGCGGGAGAAGAAAGTCGAGAAGAATCGTTTCCGCCGGGGGAGGCGCAGACGGCCGACGGCCGGCTGGCAGAAGTCTATTTATCCGTTGTAGAGGAAATCTGGCCCCAGGGGACGGAGGGAACGCTTCGCCTGCTGGATTTTGACGGGGACGGTTCTCCGGAGCTCCTCATCGCTTACGCTCAAGAGGGGACGGCCCGGTTGGGGGTGTATCGATACGGGAGCCAGGAAGTTCAGACCTTGTGGGAGCAGCAGGCTCCGCTGGCAGGAACGGAAGATGATCCCAAGGTCTGGCTGGTCCATCAAGAGGGACGTTACATGCTGCGCTGGTCCCAGGATTCTCCGGGCATACGGGGGGAGATCTACGAATATCATAACGGAAGAATGGAATCCGTGTGGCAGTACGATGAAACGATGGCGGAAGAAGGCAGGGGACAGATCAACGGCGGGGATCTTTCCCTACAGGATTACTACGCGCAGATGAACAGTCTGCTCTCCGGCGCGCTGGAGCAGGTGATCGATTTTGAGGAGCCGGAGGAAAACATGCGGGAGCTGACGCAGGCCACTCTGAGAGCTTTACGGGAGGGGGCCGAAGAAGGGACGCTCAGGATCCCGTCGGATGACGCCTGTTGGAGCAGTGTGCAGCCCTATGTCTATGACGAGAGCGAGGCACAAAGAAGATTTGCGCGGGAACTGGCGGAAGGATATTTGTCTGTTATCGAGGAGCTGGAACAAACGTATGCCGAACAGGGGATCTATCGCCTGCTGGACTTCGACGGAGACGGCACGGCGGAATTGTATTGTACTTTTGCAAATGCTTCCTGGGGGAGGGATTATCAGAAGGTCGACAGCGAGAGAATCTACTGGTACAACGGAGAGGAATTTGAGCTGGTTTGGGATGAGCCGATGTCCGGTTATTGGGGCAGCATGTCTCAGACGACCATGCTCTTAAGTAAGAATAACCGGGTGTATCTGCGCTGGGATGAAACTTATGTGGGAGATCGGGGAACCTACTATACGTTAATCGATGGACGGATGGAGCCGGCCGCGCAATATGATTATGGCCGCCGGAGCCTGTCGGAGCCTCACTATAACGGAGAAGCCGTCAGCACGAACGGACTGCGGGCGGAATTAAACGATTGGGAGGCGAACGGGCTGGTTCAGAATATCGAAGACGGGGAGCAGATGTATGAAGAACAGTACGCTCAGGAGAGAGAGGAGTTGAAGGCGGCCCTTCGTGAGGCGGCGGACACGGGAGAATTGCGGGTAAGCGATTGGGACGGGGCCTGGGCGGAGCCCAGGATCCGGGAAGTCATCGAAATCCCCGTGCAGCCGGTAGAAGGCGATCCGATGCGGACGGCTTACCGGGAGGTCATCGCGGAGCTGCAAATGGCCTACGGGCTTCCCAGGGTAGCCGCAAGCATGTATCAGGGCCTGTGCATGGTAAAACTGGTCGATTTCGACGGAGACGGTACGGAGGAACTCTATTGCGCCTATTCTCCCGTGGATGATGTAAACGGCACGGCATTCGATTATCGGGAGAGGATCTATCAATATCAGGGCACTCAGGCGGTTCTTATTTACGAGGGCCGGGCCATGAACCTGGGAACCAGCGTGCAGCCCTGTGTCGATTTCCTGTATAAAGACGGGCGCGTGTATATGCGAAGCGGAGGCGAATGGGATTACGCCTATCTGACCCTAATAGACGGGCAGATGCAGGAGGCGCTTTCCTATCATTTTACCTATGGCACGGATGAGAATCCTATCATTAACGGAGAGACGGTCACCCGGGAGGAATACGAGAGGAGAATGTCGGAATTTCTGGAGGGAGGAGAGCGGCAAAGTTATACCTTCTATAGTACATTGAACGAGGATTATGACGATTTGGTGTCTGTGGAAGAGGTATAAGGAAAAAAATATTGACAAAGACCGCGAAATGTGTCATAGTGAACAAGACGAATACAAGATAAGGAGGACGCACATGAAACGTTTACCCCAGTCGGAGCTGGAACTGATGATGATTATCTGGAACGCGGACGGCCCCATTACCAGAATGGAGATCGAAGCAAGAATGGATCCGCGCCGCAAGGTGCTGCCGAACACGATTCTGTCCTTTTTGTCGCGATTGGAGGATAAGGGTTTTGTCAAGATGGAAAAGCAGGGCAAAATCAATCTGTACTCCGCGCTGATTCCGGAGGACGAATACTTACAGGCGGAGAGCAAGTCGCTCCTGGCGACATTGTACGGAAACTCCATGAAGAATTTCGTGACGGCGCTGTATGACGGAAAGACCGTGAGCAAGAAGGAGATCGAGGAATTAAAAGACTTTTTGGAGGAACTGGAGTGACCCTCCGGTCACGACAGAAGGAGAAGGTATGGAAGAAAGAATCGCCTCGCCGGCGAAGACGATAGAGATTTTACAGAGTAACGATTTTCAGTTTCTCAAGAAGTTCGGCCAGAATTTTTTGATCGATTTGCATGTATTGGAGAAAATCGTCAAAGCGGCGGCGATAGAGCCGGAAGACGTCTGTGTAGAGATCGGTCCGGGGATCGGCAGCTTGACGCAGGCCCTGGCGGAACGGGGCAAGCAGGTGATCGCGGTGGAGATCGACGGCCGTCTGATCCCGATTTTGAAAAAGAACCTGGCGGACTACCCGAACGTGACGCTCGTACACCAGGATTTTCTAAAGCTGGACCTTAAGGCCCTTCTGCGGGAGATGGGCGTGGAAAGACCCATCAAGGTCATTGCCAATTTGCCCTATTATATCACGACCCCGATCATCATGGGGCTTTACGAGAGCGGAATTCCGCTCTCGGGTATGACGGTGATGGTGCAGGAGGAGGTGGCCAGACGGATTCAGGCCGGTCCCGGATCGAAGGATTACGGCGCGTTGAGTCTGGCGGTGCAGTATTACGCGGACGCCTATATCGCCGCCTTTGTTCCGCAAAATTGTTTCATGCCCCGTCCCAAAGTGGGTTCCGCCGTATTGCAGCTGACCACCCATCGGCAAAAGCCCGTATCGGTGAAGGACGAGGGGCTGATGTTCGCGTTAATCAAAGCGGCGTTCGGACAGCGGCGCAAGACCCTGGTCAATTGTCTTCGCAATGCCCAGCAGCTGGATTTTAGTAAGGAACAGGTGCTCGCCGCCTTTGAGACGGTGGGGATCTCGGAACAGATTCGGGGAGAAGCGCTTGACTTGGCGCAGTTCGCGGCGCTGTCGGATGCCCTGACGGAGGATTGATACGAATGGAACATTATTATTCTGCCGTTCCCACGTCGCTTTCGGAGGAACGGCAGATTGTATACAGTCTTGAGGATCGGGAGTTTCGTTTCTGGACGGACCATGGGGTTTTCTCCATGGAGCGTGTGGATCACGGCTCGGACATCCTGATCCGCGCGGTACGCAGAGAGGAACCCTGTCTCAGCGGCGAGGTTGTGGATCTGGGCTGTGGATACGGCCCCATCGGGATCAGTTTGGCGACCCTGAATCCTCTGGCCCGTTTTCGGCTGATCGATGTGAATGACCGCGCTATGGATCTGGCGCGGAGAAACGCCATGGAAAACGGCGTAGAGGAGCGCGTCCTCGTGGGAACCGCACAAACCGTCCTTTCGGGAAGCGCGGACGCGGTGATCACCAACCCGCCCATTCGAGCGGGAAAGGCGGTCATCTATGATCTGTTCCGTCAGGCCCATGAGTGGCTTAAGCCGGGCGGACGGCTCTATGTGGTCATTCGTAAGAATCAGGGAGCGCCCTCGGCGGCAAAGGAGTTGGAAACGATCTTTGGCGACTGTGAGACGGTGGCGCGGCAGTCGGGATTTCATGTGCTGCGATGCCAAAAGAGAGCCGCGGCGGAATAAAGGCTCTCTACGGCGTATCTTTTTGCTGAAGCCTTAGTATTCCCCGCTTAACAGGAAGTCCGCCGCATGCATGGATATTCAATATGTTTTGCGGTTATAAACCGCAAAAACTTTTAAGTTCCAATATGAAAAGGGGCTGTTGCGTTAAATGGCAACAGCCCTAAATTTAACGGTCGAAGTCAAACCGTCCGTCGTTTTTTTCCTCCAGCGCCTTGACGGCATGATAGGCGAAGGTACAGTAAGGAGCGGAAAGCCCTGCTTCCTGGGAGAGGCGGATGACCGTGCCGGCCAGCATATCCACCTCGGTATGGCGTTTATGATCCAGATCCTGCAAGGTGGAGAAGCGGGCATTCTTGCGCCCGGCCCAGGCTTCCGGGTTGAAGGAGCCGACATCGATTCCCCGCGCGGCGGCCAGACGGGCTACTTCATCCCACATCGAGCGGGCAATGAAAGCCGCGTGGGCGCTGGTCACGTAAATACCCACTCCCGCTCCCAGAATCGCCTGGGGGAGGTTATTGGAAACGTTTCCCGCGAACTTGATCCACAGTGTGGTGAGGATATCGGGGAAAAACCGATGGTTCACCCGGGTGCGGCCCAGCAGCTCCAGAACTTCCCGGACTCTCGCCGTCGGCTCGTGTCGCCCGGCCTCCCCGAAGTATACGCCCTGGGTCGCGGCCGGATCAAAGAAAACGCGATTTTCATCCCGTTCCGCCGCGATTCGCATGACGGCGTACATCATATGATCCATGCCGACGGACTTGCCGATGATCTCCTCGCTGTCCACGCCGTTTAAGAGGCTGATGACGGCGGTATGTTCTCCCACCGCGGCCCGGATATCCGGCAGTACGGAAGGCAGGGCCCCGTATTTGGTGGATACCAGCAGGAGATCGACGCCGTGGGCCTCCTCCGGCGTTTTTACCAGGGGATGAAAAAGACGGTCGTTAATCCACAGTCCTTCCTTTTCCAGGCGTGTCTTGCGCTCTCCCCGAGCGATGACGCAGAAATCCGCTCCCAGCGCGTCCTGCATTCCCCAGATGAAATAGGCTCCCACCGCTCCCGCGCCTAAGAGAGCGACGGTCTTCATAGCAGGGTCCCCAGCCGGCGGTCTACTTCCTCGGAGAGCTCTTTAAGCTGCCGTACCTCCGAGCGGTTGGTCTCGTCGAGATCCGACGCGGGCCGGGTACGGGTAGTGAGAGTGTTTCCGATGCCCATAAGCTGAAGATTATATTTCGCGTTTACCGGATAGGGTTTGTGCTCAATGAAAGAAGAAATGGTCAGGAAATCGGACAGGAGCGCGGCTTTCTCCGGTTCCTCGGCAAAATGCTTACACAGCCAGACATAGAGCTCCGGATGAAAATTGGCCATGACGCCGGAATAGCCGGCGGCGCCGGCCTGGAGAGAATCGAGCAGCGTCGCGGTGTTGGCGTTATATAGGCGCAGCGGCGTGCCCTTGATGGCTTCGATCTTCTCCCGCAGCATCCGGGCGTCGCAGCAGGTGTCCTTCATCAGGTAGAAGCGGCCGGTCTCGGCGCAGCGCCGCAGAAGTTCGGGGCTAAGCACCCGCTTATAGGGATAGGGGCATTCGTAGAAACCGAGGGGAATAGAAGGATCCAGCGCGTCCAACAGTTTTGTCAGGTTGGAGAACCAGACCTCGTCCGATTCCTCGGCCTCGGCGAAGCGGTTGGTGATCAGGACCACGGCGGCGCCGCCGGCCTGATGGACGGCCTCGACCTCCCGGATCTGTTCGGAAAGATCCGTAGACACCTGGCCACTGGAGATGACGGGCACGCGTCCCGCGGCATATTTCACGACCAATTCTGTAAGGCGTACCCGCTCTTCAAAGGAGAGGAAAAACATCTCGCTGGATTGGCAGACGGCGAAGAGTCCGTCCACGCCTCGCTCGATGTACCAATCCACCAGCTTTTTGAGTGCGGTCTCGTCAATTTTGTTATCTTCGGTAAAAGGCGTCAGCATCACGGGCCAGACGCCTCCCGGGTATGTAGGATTCATAAAAAGGCCCCCTTATCTATTTGAGATATTCTTATCATATAAGAGGGGCGGGGAAAAGTCAAGTATCAGTTATCTAGGTAGCGATTTGGGTCAGAAAAGGCCGTTCCAGTTGACTTTAGGGGGGGGGACATGTTAGAATTAGGATATAGGAAATGATGGCTGCGAAACGGGGTGATTTCATGAAAAAACATGCAGGTATTCTTCTTTTGGTTCTTTTTGTCTTATGCGGCAGTTCGTGTCAATCTTCAAATTATCTGCTGGACACACGGTTTGATACCGAGGAGTATCTGAAAGACTTTGACATGCCGATGGAATACGCGCAGTCCAATGGGCTCTTGGCCCGTTCCGGCAATGTTTATTATGCCGGATTGGGAAATCTCGCGGTCTATCATGACCTGGCATCCGGAACCACCGGAGCGCTTTGCGCAAAGGCAGATTGCACACATAACAGCATGGGCTGCAACGCGTTTCTTGACTTGGGAGGACCGGCGGGGATACAGGTATACGACGGACAATTATACTGGTTACAGCTTAGTCCCACGGGCTGGGCGGTCTATCGGATGGGGCTGGACGGAAACAATCGGGAGCAGGTTCAAAATATTCAGGATCCCGAAAGCTATGATCTTCGGTTTGCGATCCACCGCGGCTATTTATACACGGCGGTCGTGAAGTCGGGAGTGGAGGGAGGAGAATCTAAGCACAGGCTGGAGATTAAGCAGTATGTGCTCGGGAAACAGGAGGAAGAGCCGTATACCATATATGCCCAAGAGTACAGCGGTACCCTGAGCTATTTATATCGTATCTGCGGAAACAGGCTATATGTAGCGGTGGATAATGATCCGGAATGGGAGGGATCCTATGATCGGGAGTTTTTTGTCTTTCATATCGCCACACGGGAATGGAAACTGCTTTGGTCGGATACACAGCCCTGGTTAACCAAGGACATTTTTGTGGATCAGACGGGGGCGGATATCCTGGAAGTACAAAATAAGGATTCTTATGCGATACAGAAGGCTCGTCTAGACTTTGAGACGGGAGTCAGGGAAGAAAAGGGGAGTATTGCGCCGATAGTCGGAGGATCGTCGGAGCAGATCGAAAACGTGGCGATGACAGAGAACTATATCGTATTATATACGAGCGCTCAGCTGGCTTCACAGCCCAATGGCCAATCGACGTATGTATGCCGGATACTGGACAGAGATACGTATGAAACGGTATCCGAACATGAAACGAGCGGAGAATATGTCGTGTTTGTCGGCGGCGATGAAAACGGCGTGTTTCTCAATCAGGAAGTCTGGGCCGCGGAACAGCTGTCCGAGACGGAAGAACTGAGCGCATATAAGATTCTGATGGTTCCCTACGCGCAGGATGAGGAGGCTTCTTATCTTATGGAATATGATGAAACCCTGATCATCGGAAGGGCGGACTGGAAGGCCGTGTTTCCGTAAACGGAGCTTGTCCCGTTTTTTTCATGATAAAACAATTTTTGTAACACGGACGCTTGCAATTAGCATACGATAGTGATATAATGATTGCAGATAGAACACAGAAAGGGGATGTTTCTATGGCTCTAACGACTTTGACCGCCCGTGTCGATCAGAATGACAAGGCTGCGTTCGACGCTTTCTGCTCGGATGTCGGCTTAAACGCTTCCACAGCCGTCAATCTTTTTGTGAAAGCAGTGATCCGTGAAAAACGTATCCCGTTTGAAATTGCGCAAACGGCGGATCCGTTCTTTTCCGAGGATAATCTTGCCTACGTAAAGAAATCCGTCCGGGAGCTGCGCGAGGGGAAAGGCTCCGCCCACGGGCTGATCGAGGCGGCCGATGAGTGAGATCATATGGTCAGACGACGCCTGGGAGGATTACTTGTTCTGGCAGACACAGGACAAGAAAACGCTCAAACGGATCAATCAGTTGATTAAGGACATTGAACGTAACGGTTGCCTTGAGGGGATCGGCAAACCCGAGCCCCTTTCCGGAGACTTGCAGGGGGAATATAGCCGCCGTATAAATGAAAAGGACCGTCTGGTGTATCACATGGAAAACGACCGCATTTATATTGCGCACTGCAAAGGTCACTACAGCGATAAATAAAACCGGATCCCCGTCTCAGATAAGGCGGGGATTTTTCTGCGTTCAGAATTTGTCAAAATCTTTCTGGGTGGCATAAGTACATTCATCGTTGCCGCTCTCGGCGTATATGTCGTTTACTGGGCCGATGAGTGTGGCGCCTTATCGGAAAGCGGATAAACTGTCGGGAAAGTAAACGGAGCTTGTCTCGTTTTTTTCATGTTCTTTCAAAAAAAGCTTGCATCTTTTCTCTTTTTGGGCTATAATAGTAAAGTCTTAGAGATGCACTTGTAGCTCAGGGGATAGAGCGGTGGCTTCCGGAGCCACGCGTCGAGGGTTCGAATCCTTCCAGGTGCAGCCAGAGGCGGCCCGGTTTGTCAGTCAGGACGGATCGGGCCGTTTTTTATTGCAGAATTGTCACCTTTTCTTGGAATGGCGGCAAAAATAAGAATTATTTTGTGACCTCGGGAACAGATTATTTATTATGAAGGTGGCAATGATAAGGGATAACTGTGAGAAGCCCGCGCCAAAGCCGTTTTTGGTGATCCGAACAAAGACAGAAAGTAGTTTTCCCGGAGCCACCAGCTTCAAGGTACACTTTTTGGAGAAAAAATGCATCGCCATAATAAAACACTGGGCCGCGGTACCCATGGAAGTTGCCAAGGACGCGCCGAACATTCCCATGCCGCAGGGAAATACGAAGAACCAGTCAAAAAATATGTTGATGGCAGCGCCCACAAGGGTGGAGATCATCACCAATTTTGGCGCGTCGTCGTTTCGCAGGAAACAGGATAGGAAGGGCAGCAAGATGAAGAATGGATATGTCCAGAAGGTCAATCCCGCATAATCATCAATATAGGGGATCAGCACATCGCTGCCACCGAGCAGACGATAAATCGGGAACTTGAATATCAGCACAAGCACCCATATAATGACAATCACCAAGCCCATGAAGATCAAAGAAACGGTAAATGCTTTGTTTGTTTCAGTCTGGTTACCCTCGCCTTGGCTTTACTGTATAGCACAGAGCCTCCCATACCAACAAGCAATCCGAGGAAGGATGCAAGGCAGACAATGGGCTTATGATTGCGGTAGATGCCGTACCGTTGACACCAACGCCCTGTCCGATGGCGATCATATCAACGAAACAGTACAACGCGAGAACCATGGCGCCGCTGATAGACGGAATCAGAAATTCAATAAAGAGTCGTTTGATTTTATCTTCTAAGAGTCGCATGAGTTTTCCCCTTATTATATATGCTCGATTTCCATTTCTAGAGTGGTCAGATATTTATCGTATAGTATCATAAGCTGTTCAATTTCGGTATCTGACATACGACAAAATACACGTTCCTCCGCGGCAAGAATCTTATCGGCGGTCTGTTGAGCCAATTTCTCGCCTTTTTCTGTTAAAGTAACAACCTTGTTTTTCTTATTTGATTCTGTTACAGACAGCTCAATATACCCTTCTGTTTCCAGTTTTTTGAGCGCGGAGTTCGCAGTTTGCTTAGGCTGAAAGGAGACATCGCATAGATCCTTTTGTGTGATAATGGCATCATATCGAAGATAATAAAGAATCCACAGCGTCGTTTCCGGTATATGTACTCGTTTAGCCATGTTTCTGCATAGTTCGTTATTCCGCTTGTACAGGGCATTGTAAGTCAAGAGGAGTTTTTGCTTCGGATGATTCATTTCCAATTCAAACCTCCTTTCGTCCGATTTCGGACGATTACAACACGCTTTCCAAAAGAAGTCAAGGAAAAAACTACGTTTTTGATAGATAAGAACAAAGAAAAGCCGGCCAGGACAGTTTATGGAAGGATTCAACCGCCGGTTGATACTCCGCCTACATAATAACCCGTACAGAGATCTTGGTGATATAGTCCTCGGGGCGGCTAACCTCCAGTTCGTCCAGCAGATATTCCTCGTAGGCTCCGCCCGCGAGACGGCAGCGGCGCTGCCCCAGTTCCTCAAAAAACTTGACGTAAGCCTCCTGCAAGGTCTCATAGGGCCCCTTGTGATAAAGAAGAGCGTAGGTACCGGCGGGCCGCGCGATTCCCCCGGGGGAATCGGACCACATAAACAGGCGGTCCACCTGGGTATACTGTTTTTTCTCCAGGTGTTCCCGGCCGATATAGGAGCCTACATAGGGAATCCCGAAGATCCCGGCCTCCAAGATAAAATTGTTGCAGGCGTCCCACCAGGAATGAGGATTCTCCTCCAGATCTTTCATGGCCGAAACGTCTTCATAGAAGATCAGGGGCATCTCCGGCATGTCGCGAAAGAGGACCTGTTCTAAAGGCGCCTCCCGCGTCTCTCCTATAATCCGGATCGTCCGACGGAAGCCTCGTCGGATCTCCTCCAGTTTTTGTATTTCCTCCTCGAGCTTTTGAAGATGATGTTCGGCCATGGCGGAAAAGTGTTCCGGGGTTTTTTCGCCAAGATATTGGCGGATTTCCTGAATGGAGACATTCATCTCCCGCAGGGACAAAAGGGTTCCGAAGGTGCCTAACTGGGAGGCGGTGTAACGGCGGTACCCGTTGGGCGCGACCTGTTCGGGAGAGAAGAGGCCGATGCGGTCGTAGTAAAGGAGCGTATCCTTGGGAATCCCGAAGTATTTGGCGAACTCACCGGTAGAATAGGATTTTTCCCGTTTTCTTTTCATAAAAAAACCTCCTGAAAAAAGCTTGACTATGGAGCTGCTCCATAGTTTATACTTTTCCCTTGGAGAAAGCAAGATCAAAAGGAGTTTTTTTATGGATTACAAAGAACTATTCTCAAAAACGCCGCCGACGCGGCTCTTCTTTCGGGCGGCTTTGCCCGGGTGCGCCGGCATGCTGGCATCCGCCCTGTATCAGCTCATCGACGGAATCTTTGTGGGACGTATTCTTGGGGACACGGCCTTCGCGGCTCTGAATCTGGCCATGCCCTTTGTGATTATCAATTTTGCCTTGGCCGATCTGATCGGCGTCGGTTCCGCGGTGCCGATCTCCGTGCGATTGGGAGCGGGAGAAGAGGAGAAAGCCAATAATTTGTTTACCTGCGCCTGTCTCATGATTATCGCGGCGGGCGTTTTGATCGGCGGGGTTCTCTTTGCCGGCGCGCCGTTTCTGATCCGCCTCATGGGAGCCGAGGGAACCCTGCATGAGCAGGCGGTACAATATCTGCGGGTGTACGCGATCTGTTCGCCGGTGACGACGATCATATTCGCGGTGGATAATTATCTGCGGATATGCGGCAAGATTCAGGGAAGCATGATCTTAAATATCGTCATGTCCGTATTGAGCGTGATTTTAGAGTTCACCTTTCTCTATGTCTTCCGCTGGGGAATCTGGGGAGCCGCCCTGGCAACCTGCTCCGGCATGATTATCTGCGCGCTGATCGCTTTTTATCCGTTTATCACGGGCAGGATGCAGCTCAAGTTCTGCCGGCCGCGTTTCAGTTTCTCCATGATCCGACAGATCACATCCTGCGGGGCCCCCAGCTTCCTGAACAATATCGCGGGACGAATCACTTCTATTCTGATGAATACGGTTCTGCTGCAGATGGGCGGGGAACGGGCCGTATCGGTCTACGGCATCTTAATGTTCGCCGACGGAGTAGTGCAGCCCTTACTGTACGGACTATGCGATTCTTTGCAGCCCGCGGTGGGATATAACTGGGGCGCGGGCAATTTGTCCCGGGTTAAGGCCATTGAAAAGAGATGTTTCATAGCGAGCGCGGCGCTGGCCCTTACCGCGGCGGCCGTGATCTTCTTCTTCCCGGAGATGGTGACGCGGCTCTTCATGGGAGATACCGATGAGGCGACGATGGTCATGGCGGTCACGGCGCTGGGCATCTTTAGTACAACCTATCTTACCCGATGGTTTTCCTTCGCCACCCAGAGTTTCATGTCCGCCATCGAGCGGCCGCTGCAGGCCTCCTTTATCTCTGTAGGAACGGCCCTCGTTTTCCCGGTGATCCTCATCGTCGCCCTGTGGGGAATGGGACTCCAGGGGCTGTGGCTCAATTTCCCGCTGACTTCTCTGCTGGCGGCGCTTCTTTCCGGGGCGATTCTCCTACTGTTTCTTAAGAAAACGCGCCGGAGTAAGGCAGGGGGAGAGGTTGTCCGTTGAGAATGGCCTTCTCCAGGCGATCCCCCTGATAGACAAGCTTTAAGGAGAAAAAGGGGATGTTTTTCTCTAACAGATCGAAGAAAACGCGGTCGCCTTCCCAGAGATGAAGGGAGGAGAGCCGATCCTTCGGAATCCATTCAAGCACGCCTTCGTCACAGGCGGAAAGGACGCCTTCATAGCGTGAGGCGGTAAACAAATGCATATATTCGGTCTCGAACCGGTCGCTGACAAAAGTCACGATTCCCCGATACCGATAATCTGTGAGAAGGCATCCGGTCTCTTCTCGAAACTCCCGAAGCATACAGTCTTCGGGACTTTCTTTATCTTCAAATTTTCCGCCGATGCCAATCCATTTGTCCTCGTTGGCGTCGTTTTTCTTTTTGACACGGTGCAGCATGAGATAGCGGCCGTCTTGTATGACATAGCAAAGGGTGGTGTGTATCATTTCGAGGAGCTCCTTTCTGCTTGGTAAACTTATTATAAAAGGAGAAAAAGGCTATGGCAAGCGGATTTTATTTACAGCTTCGGAGGGAAGTGATATAATGAACGCGGTGTGTCAAGGAAGACTTCATGGCATATCGGGGTCAATTTTGAAGAAGGAGAGAGTATGGGATGGATATAAAACAGATGTTTCAAAATCCGCCGGCGGAATTTCGGAGCGCGCCCTTCTGGGGGTGGGACGGGGATCTGCAAAAGGAAGAATTGCTGCGTCAGATCGATGAGTTTAAGGAGATGGGCTACGGCGGTTTTCATATGCATGCCCGGGCGGGGCTGATTACGCCCTATCTGAGCGACGAGTTTATGCAGAGAGTTCGGGATTGCTGCGAGAAGGCCAAGGAGGAAGGACTGTATGCCTGGCTATACGATGAGGATCGATATCCGTCGGGCCCCGCGGGAGGCATCGTCACCCGCAACCCGGAGTATACCCGCAGGTATCTTCGGTTCACGGCCTTTTCCTACGAAGAACCGGTGGAGTATACCGTGCCCCAGCGGGGCTTCGCGAGAGACCCCCGGGGAGAGCTTTTGGCTCGGTACACGGTAAAACTGGATCCGAACGGGGATCTTTTGTCTTACCGGCGGCTGGAGGAGGGGGAGGAAGCCCCCGACATTTGGTATCTGTATTTCGAGAAGCAGCCGGCGACGACGGATGAGGAGCAGACCTATGTGGATACGCTGAACCCGGAGGCGATCCGGGAATTCGCCCGCGTGACCTATGAGCGGTATAAAGAAACGGTGGGAGACTTCTTCGGCAGCGTGAGTCCCGCCATGTTTACGGACGAGCCCCAGTACGCCTCCATGGGGAAGCTGGCTTACGCGAAAGAAAAAGGAGACGTGATTCTGCCCTGGAGCAACGGTTTCGGAGAGGCGTTTTGGGAGTCCCAGGGGTTTGACCTGTTAGATTACCTGCCGGAACTGATCTGGAACCTGCCGGAAGGAAAACCTTCCAGGGCCCGGTACTTATACCATGACTTTTTGTCGGAACGTTTCGCCTCTTCTTTCTGTGACACGCTGGGGGAGTGGTGCGAAAAGAACGGACTCATGTTTACCGGCCATATCATGGGAGAAGGGACGCTTGCGGGGCAGGCCGCCATCGGCGGAGAGATGATGCGCAACTACCGGGCGTTTCACATTCCGGGGATCGATGTGCTGGGAAGACACAAACTGGAACTCACCACGGCGAAACAGTGTCAGTCCGCCGTGAGACAGCAGGGCTCCGCCGGCATGATGAGCGAGCTCTACGGCGTATCCGGGTGGGATTTTGATTTCCGGGGATATAAACTGCAGGGGGACTGGCAGGCGGCCATGGGCGTGACGCTCCGGGTGCCCCATCATGCCCTCTACACTTTTAACGGTGAGTCCAAGCGGGATTATCCCGCCTCCATCAGCTATCAAAACGCCTGGGCGGGGCAGTATCATTGGATTGAAGACCATTTTGCCAGGGTTAATCTGGCCCTAACCAGAGGAGAACCCGCGGTTCGGATCGCCGTGGTGCATCCCATCGAGAGCGTTTGGCTGCACATGGGCCCCAACGACCGCTCGGCGGCGGTATTGGCGCAGTATGAGAAAAACTTCGAGGACTTAATCGGCGCGTTGTCCCACGGATTCCAGGATTTTGATTTTCTGTCGGAGGCGAGGCTGCCCCAGCTCTGTCCTCAGGGAGGCGCGCCGCTGCGCGTGGGAAAGATGCGTTACGATGTGGTGATCGTTCCCGGACTCGAGACTCTGCGCCAGACGACCCTTACGCTTCTGGAAAGCTTCCTTGCGGCGGGCGGTCGTCTGATCTTCATGGGAAGCGCGCCGAAGTTTGTGGACGGCGTGGAGAGCGACAGGGCACAACGCCTATACCTGAGGGCGGAGCGTATCGATATGAATTGCAACGCCCTTTTGGACTGCTTAAAGGAATACGAGTTCCTGCGGGTGAATCTGCCGGACGGTTCCAGGGCGAATCATCTCGTTCATCAGCTCCGAAAAGAAGGAGAGGACTACTGGCTGTTCCTGGCGACCACCAGAACCCAGCCCAGCCCGGACGTGGATATACCCAATCAGGCGATCAAGTTTAACGTGGGACAAAAGTATGAAACGGAAGTCCTGCGATTCACGCTGCAAGGGGAGTATATCCTGGAGCTTTGGGATACGCAGACAGGGCGGACACACCGTTTGGGGGCGCGGTATGAAGAGGGCAAGACGATCTTTCGCAGGAAATGGCACATGCATGACAGCCTGCTTTTGCGCCTCATTCCGGGGCGTTATGAAGGGGAGGAAGAGCCTATTATGGAGTATCCCGGCGGGAGGAGAATCTTTCATAAAGTGCCTGTCAGCCTGAGCGAGCCCAATATATACCTGATGGATATGGCGGAGTATGCCCTCGACGGGGAGGATTACCGGCCTGTGGAGGAGATTCTGAAGCTGGAGAATCTGTGCAGGCAGCGGTGCGATCTGCCCATCCGTAAGCGGGCCATGCAGCAGCCCTATCAGATGCGGAAAGAAGCGGCGGGTCATACCCTTAAACTACGGTTTACGATAGAAAGCAAAATCGATATCCCGGTGCCCGTGTTAGCGATGGAGAATATGGACGTCTGCCGTCTCTGGTTAGACGGAAAAGAGGTGAAGCCAAAAGACAGCGGATGGTTTATCGACCGGATCATTCGCAAGACGCCGCTGCCGAAGGTTCAGGCGGGGACGCATTGGTTAGAGGCGGAATTTCCCCTGGGACTCAATACGAAACTGGAATACATGTATCTGTTAGGGGATTTCGGCGTGGAGGTGTCCGGATGCGAAAAGGTCATTACGCCGCCGGTGCGGGAGCTGGCTTTTGGAGACTGGACTCATCAGGGACTGCCTTTTTACAGCGGGAACGTCACCTATCATGTCTCCCTGGAAACGAGGGGCGGAATCCGCGTTCGGGTTCCCCATTATCGGGGGGCCATGGTGGGGCTGCGCGCGGATGAAGGAGAGGAATTCCCGATCATCTATTCTCCTTACGCCTGTGATCTGACGGATCTGGCCCCCGGCGGCCATCGGTTCGATTTTACCTTATACGCGACGCGGTATAATACCTTGGCGGCGCTTCATCATCTGTCCAGCATCCCCTTTTCCCAGGGGCCGGACTGCTGGCGATCGACGGACGATTTATGGAACTATGAATACAGCTTCGTTCCCCAGGGCATCTTAAGTTCACCCAGATTTTATGAAGACGAATAATAAGAGGGAGTGAAAAAGATGTGGATTGCCTTTGCCTTCGGGTCGGCCTTCTTTGCCGGGGTCACGGCGATTCTCGCCAAATGCGGCATCGAGAAGACGGATTCTACCGTGGCCACGGCCCTGCGGACGATCGTCGTGCTGCTTTTTTCCTGGCTGATGGTTTTCGTCGTAGGCTCTCAGGATCAGTTGGGAAGCATCGACGGGAAAACCTGGTGCTTTCTGATTCTGTCCGGTCTTTCCACGGGAGCCTCCTGGCTTTTCTATTTCCGCGCGCTGCAGCTGGGAGATATTCATAAGGTCGTACCGATTGATAAATCCAGCACCATCCTGACGATTCTGCTGGCCGCGCTGATTCTGGGAGAGCCCATCGGCTGGATCCAGGCCCTGTCCATCCTGGTGATGGCGGTCGGAACCTATTGGATGATCCAGAAGCCTCAAAAAGAAGTTTCCGGTGAAAAAGGAAACCGTTGGTTTTTCTTCGCCGTAGCTTCCGCGGTTTTCGCAAGCCTTGTGGCCATTCTGGGGAAGATCGGCATCGAGGGCGTCGAATCCAACCTGGGAACGGCCCTTCGTACCGGCGTCGTCCTCCTCATGGCCTGGCTGATGATTCCCGTGCAGAAAAAGACAGGGGCGATTCGGAACATCCCAAGACGGGAACTGCTCTTTATCTTCTTATCAGGCATTGCCACCGGCGCCTCTTGGCTGTGCTACTACAGAGCCCTGCAGGAGGGGCCTGCCGGCATCGTGGCGCCCATCGATAAGCTCAGCATCCTCGTGACTATTTTCTTTGCCCGCGTTGTATTCCACGAGAAATTAGGGAGAAAAGAGATGTGGGGGCTGCTTCTGATCGTAGTGGGGACATTGGGCCTGCTGCTGTAGAGAAAAATTTTAGGGGCTGCTGCAAAGCTTTTCTGCTTTTGCAACAGCCCCGTTGATATAGGAAATATTTTATTTTAAGGAGGCGGCGATCTGATCCGCCAGATCCTCCAACACGCCGAGCTGATCTTCTTTTAGGGAAGAACGAAGCGTCAGGGAAGGCTCCAGGATCCGGATATTTTTCATCTTACCCAGAATTTCCCGCATGAGTTTTCCCGAGGCAGGGGCCCAGGAACCGTTTTCCATTAGAGCGACGGTGCGGTTTTGCAGGTTATGGGCGGCCATATCTAAGAGCAGGGTCTCCATGGGAGTGAAGATACCGTTATTGTAAGTGGAACTGGCCAGCACAAGATGGCTGCAGCGGAAAGCCTCCGAAACCAGGACGGAGGGATGGGTATTGGAGACGTCGTAGAAGGCGATGTTCTTGACGCCGCGTTCGGAAAGCATATGGGAGAGGATCTCCGCCGCGTTCATGGTGTTTCCGTATACGGAAGCCGCGGCGATGACGACGGAATGATCTTCCGGCGTATAGCTGCTCCAATGCTGATACTTGTCCAAAAACCAGGCGATGTTTTCCCGCCAGACGGGGCCGTGCAGGGGACAGATCATTTGGATTTTCAGTCCCGCGGCCTTCTTCAGAAGGGCCTGCACCTGGGGACCGTATTTTCCCACGATATTCGTGTAATAGCGGCGGGCGTCCTCCAGCCAGTCTCTTTCAAAATTCACCTCATCCGCGAAAATATTGCCGTTCAGGGCGCCGAAGGTACCGAAAGCATCCGCGGAGAACAGGATATGATCCGTCGTGTCGTAAGTCACCATGACTTCCGGCCAATGAACCATGGGGGCCATGACAAAGGTCAGGGTGTGTTTGCCGGTGCAGAGAGTATCCCCCTCCTTAACCAGGCAGGCGCGGGCGTCCGCGTCGAAGCGATAAAACTGACGGATGATGCCGAGGGTTTTGGCGTTGCAGACGATTTTCACATTCGGGTAGCGAAGGATCAGATCCGCCAGGGAGGCGCAATGATCCGGCTCCATATGATTGACGATGACATAGTCCAGCTCCCGTCCCTGCAGGACGTGTTCGATATTTTCAAAGAACAGATCGTTGATCGCCCGATCCACGGTGTCCAGCAGAACGGTCTGCTCGTCCAGTAAAACATAAGCATTATAAGAGACGCCCCGTTCGATGGGGTAAATGTTCTCAAAAAGGGCCAGACGACGGTCGTTACCGCCGACCCAATGAAGGCCCGGGTAGATTTCTCTTGTACAATACATCGATTGACTCCTCCTTCTTTTCATACGATCCGAACCTAGTATATCACGTTTTTCTTATTTTGCAAGAGGGTTTTCGAGACGGCTCCGTAAGGCGGTGTACGGGTGTCAAGGATTGGTAACACTTTCACCTTAAAAGAAATGTCAAGGATAAGGAGAAGATTCTCACAGGGAATACTACCTGCCCTTGACATCCTCTCTTTGATATACTGGCGCCTTGTCTGCTTTAGAACATAACTGCCTGATACTTCCTTACAACCTCATTTGGGCTCTTCATGCCCAGACAGGTCTTGATATAGTTATTCGATTTCCTTTGATAGACTGCCAACTGCCTCCTTCCATCTTCCAGGTTATACATTCTCATTCCTTTATAAAACCTTG
>CALWBZ010000044.1 GCA_944376225.1 uncultured Clostridia bacterium
GGCGGCGTGCTGATCCACGATATAAAGCACGCCCTCCGCCTCCGCCATCCAGTAGGTCCCGAAGGCCTGTCCCACCAGACGAAGGTTTTCCGGCGCGGGGAATCGGCGGCCGGCGGGCTCCTTTTCCATGGGCTCCGCCGCGGGAATCGCTTTTTCCTCCTCTTCCGGCTCTTCCTCGGGACTCCCATAGGCCGGTTCCGGCTCCTTCACCGCGGCGCCCAATATCTCCTGTCTTCCCGTATAGTATCCGTCCGCCCGCCAGAGCTCCTTCTTGGGCGTCTTCTCCTGGCTTTCCATACGGCTTTCGGTCCTGGCTTGGGCAGAAAAGGCCGGGAAGACCTGGGCCCAGTCTTCCTCTTCCCCCGTCTTTTCCTGGGCGGGAAGGGTACCCGCCTGTACGACGCGGGTCATGAGATCCTCCTGGCCCAGCGTGCGGGAGATCGCCTTATACATTTCTTCCCGCACCAGGCCCTCTTCGGAAAAACGCACTTCCATCTTGGTGGGATGGACATTCACATCCACCTGGGCCGGATCCGCCTCGATCCGCAGGACGGCGATGGGAAAACTCCCGGGCATGATGAGATCCTTATAACACTCCTCCAGGATCTTTTCTAAGAGGGCGCTGCGGATCATCCGCCCGTTCAGATAAAAATGCTGGTATCCCCGGTTGGCCCGCACCAGCTGCGGCCTCGAGACATATCCTTTGACCTTGAGCGTCCCTTCGTAATCCACCTCCAGAAGCTCCCCCAGGATCTCTCGGCCGTAGACGGCATAGATACAGCTTTGCAGGCGATAATCCCCCGGGGTGTGCAGCACCCGGGAATTCCCCCGAATATATTGAAAAGAAATCTCCGGATGCCCCATGGCGATCTTCTGCATGAACTCCGTCACCGCCGCGGCCTCCGCCTGGGGCTTCTTCAGGAACTTCCGTCGGGCCGGCGTGTTGAAGAACAGTTCCTCCACCTTGAAGGTGGTGCCCGGTGTGGCGGCCACTTCCTCCGAAAGGATCTGCCGGCCCCCCTCCGTCACATAGCGAATCCCGGTCAGCGCCTGGGCGGTCTTCGTCACCACCTCCGTCCTCGAGACGGCGGCGATACTGGCCAGCGCCTCGCCCCGAAAGCCGAGGGAGAGCACCTTCGCAAGATCCGCCGCCTCCCGGATCTTACTGGTGGCGTGGCGCAAGAAGGCGCTCGGCACCTCCTCCGCCTCGATCCCCGATCCGTTATCGGTCACCCGGATCCGGCTGATTCCGCCTTCTTGAATCTCCACGGTGATCGCCGTGGCGCCCGCGTCGATGGAGTTTTCCACCAATTCCTTCACGATGGAGGCGGGCCGCTCGATCACCTCTCCCGCCGCGATCTGATTGATCGTTTGGGAGTCCAGCACCTTAATATGGGCCATTATCCGATCTCCTTTGCTTCATTGCACAATTGATACAGGGTCTGCTGGGCCTCTAGGGGCGTCATTTCCAGCACCTTCAGGCTCCTGAGTTTCTCCAAAAGCTCCTCCTGCTTCGGGTCGTCCGCGCCGAACAGGCTCATCTGAAAGCTGCCCTCCAACACCTCGGTCCTGGCCTTGATGGCAGAAGGACTGTTGCTCACGTTATTCTCCAAAAGCTCGGCGAGAATCTCCTGGGCCCGCTTTACCACCCAGGCCGGAAGCCCCGCCAGCTTCGCGACCTCGATGCCGTAGCTCCGGTCGCCAAAGCCCTTTTGAATCTTTCTCAGAAAGACGATGCCGTCACTGCTTTCCTTGATCGCCACACAGTAATTATGAACCCCCGAGAGCTGCCCCTCCAGCTCCGTCAGCTCGTGGTAGTGGGTGGCGAACAGCGTCTTGGCGCCGATCGTCTTCCTGTCGCTGATATACTCCACCACCGCCCAGGCGATGCTGAGTCCGTCGTAGGTAGATGTTCCCCGGCCGATCTCATCCAGGATCAGGAGGCTGTCGGATGTGGCGTGGCGCAGGATGTTGGACACCTCGGCCATCTCCACCATGAAGGTACTCTGGCCCCCCGCCAGGTCGTCGGAGGCCCCCACCCTCGTGAAGATCCGATCCACGAGGCAGAGCCTGGCGGAATCCGCCGGCACGAAGGAACCCATCTGGGCCATCAGCGTGATCACCGCCACCTGGCGCATATAGGTGGATTTTCCCGCCATGTTGGGGCCCGTGATGACGGCGACGCGGTTATCCTTCCCGTCTAAGAGCGTGTCGTTGGGGATGAAGGAATCGCCCTTCATCATCTTCTCCACCACCGGGTGTCGGCCCCCCAAGATCTCCAGCGTCCCTTTTTTGTCGCTTAAGATCTTCGGCTTCACGTAGTGGTGCAGGACCGCGGCCTCGCCCAGAGACCGCAGGGCGTCCAGCTCCGCGATCTGTGCCGCCGTGCGCTGGATCCGGACGAGTTCTGCCGCGATTTGCTGCCGGAGTTCCGTGAAAAGGTCATACTCCAGGGCCAGGAGCTTTTCCTTCGCCCCTAAAATCGTATCCTCCAGGTTCTTTAGCTCCTCGGTGATGTACCGTTCTCCGTTCGCCAGGGTCTGCTTACGGATGTAACGGTCCGGCACCTGGTTCATAAAGGATTTGGACACCTCCAGATAATATCCGAAGACTCGGTTATACCCCACCTTCAGGGTGCGGATTCCCGTCTCCTCTTTTTCCTTATTCTCTAGCTTCGCGAGCCAGCTCTTGCCGTCCACGTCCGCCCGCCGCAGGCGGTCCACTTCTTCATTATATCCCTCTTTGATCAGCCGCCCCTCCCGCAGGGTGATGGGGGGCTCTTCATAAACCGCCCGCTCCAGGAGCTCCCAGAGATCCGCCAGGTCGTCGAAGACCCCCGCCATCTCCGTAAAGTAAGGGGCCTTCAGCACCCCGAGGATCTGCTTGATGCCGGGCAGCCCCCCAAGAGACTGCTTGAGGGCCAGAAGATCCCGCGCCCCCGCGCTCCCGTAAGCGATCCTGCCCACGAGGCGTTCCATGTCGTAGATCTGTCCCAGGGCTTCCTTAAGCTCCTCGGAGAGAATCATGTCGTTCACAAAGCACTCCACCGCGTCCAACCGCCGGTCGATCAGCGCCTTGTCGATCAGGGGCTGTTCCACCCATTTGCGCAGGAGCCGGCCGCCCATGGCCGTCTTCGTATAATCGATCACCCACAGAAGGGAACCCTGCCGGCTCTTATCTCTGAGGGTCTGGGTCAGCTCCAGGTTCCGCCGGGTGGCGGAATCGAGCATCATGTACTGACTCAGGGAGTAGGTCTGGATCTTAGAGATATGGCTAAGATCCCTCTTCTGGGTCTCCACCAGATAATCCAGGAGTCCCCCCGCCGCCGTGACGGCCAGGGGCATGTCGGAAAGCCCCAGCCCCTCCATAGAATGCACCCGAAAGTGATTCTTTAAGGTGTCCTGACAGCGTTCCAGGCGGAAATGATGAGCCCCGTAGGTGTTGACGAAGACGCCGTACCCTTCCTTACACCGTTCCGGATCCAGCGCCCCCAGGTTCTCCTCGTTCATGATCAGTTCCGCCGGACGGTACTTCCCCAGCTCGTCCCAGAACTTCTCCTCTTCCTCAAGCTCTGTAACGCTGAATTCTCCCGTGGTGATATCGCAGATCGCAAGGCCCATCCGGTCGCAGGTCCGGTTGATCGCCATGATGTAATGGTTGCCCTTCTCCTCCATATGCTCGGAGTTGATATTGGTGCCCGGCGTCACGATGCGGGTGACCTCCCGTTTCACCAGCCCCTGGGCCTGCTTCGGATCCTCCACCTGCTCGCAGATCGCCACTTTGTAGCCCTTGGCCACCAGCTTCTGCAGATACCCTTCGATCGCGTGATAGGGCACGCCGCACATGGGGGCGCGCTCCTCCTGGCCGCAGTCCCTGCCGGTGAGCGTCAGCTCCAGCTCCCGGGAGGCGGTCACCGCGTCCTCAAAAAACAATTCGTAAAAGTCTCCCAGACGAAACATCAGAAGGCAGTCCGGATTTTCTTCCTTCACCTTCAGATACTGTTCCATCATCGGCGTATATTTTGCCATCTTATTCTTCCTTATCTTCCCGTATCTTACCCGCCAGGTAATAGGTCATCTGTTCGGTGATCGTCACCGGCAGGATCTGGCCGATCTGCTCCGCCTTCCCCGGAAAATGCACCAGATGATTCCCCTCGCTCCGTCCCGTGAGCATGGCGGGATCGTGCTGGTTCACCGCCTCCGCGAGCACGTGGAGCGTCTTTCCGATGAGGCCCTCGTTTCGCTTGTCCATGACCTCCTTCAGCACCGCCAGCAGCTCGTCGAAATTGGCCTTGGCCTCTTCCTCCCGCACCTGTTCCATCTCCGCCGCAGGTGTCCCTTTCCGAGGCGAATAGATGAAGGTGAAAGCCCCGTCGAAGGCTGCCTTGCGCACCACGTCCACCGTCTCCAGGAAATCCTCCCGGGTCTCGCCGGGGAAGCCCACGATGATATCCGTGGTGATGGCGATGTCCGGCACCGCTTCCCGGAGCCTGCCCACGATATCCAGATATTTCTCCTTCGTGTACCGCCGATTCATGCGCTCCAAGATCCTGCTGCTGCCGGATTGCAGCGGCAGATGGAAGTGGGGGCAGACCTTGGGGCAGTCCCTCATGGCGGCGATCAGCTCCTCCGACAGATCCTTCGGATGGGAGGTCATGAAACGGATCCGCTCGATCCCCTCCACCTCCGCCACCCGGTACAGGAGGCTCGCGAAACTCACGGGCTCCTCTAAGGTTTTCCCGTAACTGTTGACGTTCTGTCCTAAGAGTTGAATCTCCTTGACCCCGGAGGCAGCCAAACTCTTGACCTCCTTGAGGATCTCCTCCGGCTTCCTGCTGCGCTCCCGTCCCCGCACATAGGGAACGATGCAGTAGGTGCAGAAGTTATTGCAGCCGAACATGATATTCACCGACGCCTTAAACGAAAACTTCCGGATACTGGGCAGATCCTCCACGATCTCCCCCGGCGCCTCCCAGAGATCGATGATGGGCCCGCCACTCTCGTACATGCTCTCCAGAAGCTCCGCGAACCGGTACAAGTTATGAGTCCCGAAGATCAGATCCACCCAGCGGTAGGAGGTGCGCAGCTTCTCGATCACGTGTTTCTCCTGCATCATGCATCCGCACAGCGCCACTTTCATCCCGGGATTTTTTTTCTTATATCCCTTAAGATACCCTAAACGCCCGAATACCTTCTGCTCCGCGTTCTCCCGGATACAGCAGGTGTTATAGACGACCAGATCCGCCTCTTCCTCCCGGGGGCTCTGTGTAAAGCCGATCTTCGCCAGGATCCCCGCCAGTTTCTCGGAATCATGGGCGTTCATCTGGCAGCCCAGCGTCGTAATATAATAGGAAGGTTTTTCTCCCTGAAAATGCTCTCTCAGCCTCTCTATGGCCATTTCCTGCTGCCGCGCTTCCCGCGCGGCGTCTCCTGTCCATTCCCTTTTCATCCGTTGTTCCTTTCTAGCCTGTATGGCGCGAATTGACGGTCTTACCCCAATTCTACCCTATATCTTACCGCATTTGCGGGGATTTGTAAAGTCCATGTTTTTCATAGGAAATCCTTTCCGGGACGCAGGTTTCCTTCGCTTTTCCATACCTCGCCCCCGGTCATATGGTATTCGACGATATCCCCCAGGGCCTTTCCCCAGGCCACGAAGCTCTGATAAAACCCCCGGTCAAAGCCTTCCGACTCTTCCTGCCTCTCCTTTAGCATTTCTCCGAAGCTTCTTTCCAGGGCCCGTTCCGCCAGCACGGGAAGAGAGCATCCCCGGGCGCGCCCGGGACAAGCCCACACCGGATAGGAGATTCGTTTGCCTTCCCGGGTCACGCTGTAGGCCATCCGCCGCAGGCCTTCCCCGCAGTATCCGCAGCGCAGATTCTGAAAGGGCGACGGTTTGGGGCCTTTCCGCCGAGCCCCCTCTCCCAGCATCCCCTGAACCTTCTCCCAGGTCTTGCGGCTAATAATCCCCGGATGATGATCCCGCACATAATACCTGGGCGCCTCGCCCCGGTTAGGCACCGACCGATGGGTGAGGAAGTCTCTGGTCACCGTCTTTTGCATCTCCAGGTCTCCCACGTATTTCTCGTTTCGCAGGATACAATAGACGGATTCCGAACGCCAGGGATTGCCATGGGCCGTCCGCCGTCCCATTTCGTTTAGTTCCCCGGCGATGCGGCTCCCGCTCTTTCCCTGAAGGTATTGCCGAAAGATATATCTCACGGTATCGGCCTGTTCCTCCACGATGACCCAGCTCCCCTCCGGTCCGAAATCGTATCCCGTCATCCGGCGCAGGTTCACATGGGGTTTTCCTTCTTGAAAGTTCTTCTGAAAGGTCCAGCGGATGTTCTCCGAGATGCTGCGGCTCTCCTCCTGGGCCAGGGCCGAGAGGATGGTGAGGATCAGCTCCCCCTTGGCGTCCAGGGTGTCGATGTTTTCCTTCTCGAAATAGATGCCCACGGGAGGGTCGAGCCGCCTTAACTGCCGCACGCAGTTGAGGGTGTCCAGGGTATTGCGGGCGAAGCGGGAGATGGACTTGGTGATGATATAATCCAGTTTCCCCGCCGCGGCGTCTTGCATCATCTCGTTAAAGCGAACCCTCTTACTGCGGGAGGTGCCGGAAAGGGCCTCGTCCGCGTAGATCCCGGCAAATTCCCATTCCTCCCGCTCCCGAATAAGCCTTGTGTAAAACTCCTTCTGCGTGGCATAGGATGTCTGCTGGCTTTCTTCTCCCGTGGACACGCGGCAGTAGGCCGCCACCCGCGTTTTCTTTTTCTTCTCCGCCCCTTCCCCGTTTTCAAGAGAAGATATGGTGGCCGGGATCACGGTTACGTTCGGCGCCAGGGCGGAACGAATCTCCTTTCTCATCCCTTCGCCCCCTTTCTACGGGCGTCTCGGACCCCTCCGGCCAGATCACCCGCCCGCCGCCATCCGGCGTGAGTTCGAGAAACCGAAAGAAGGCCGGGGCGTAGCCTGTCTCCCACACCCTTTCCTCTTTTCCCCCTTCCTTCCGTATCCACTCTAACGCCTGTTTTCGCAGGACATACTCCGCCTCTTCCCCCGGCGGATCCGCTAAGATCCTTTCCTCGAGGATTCTGGCCGCTTCTCCTTCTTCTGAAAACCTCCTTTGAAAAGCCCGGCGCAGGATCCGCGTCACTTCTTCTTCATAGATCGGCAGGGCCTGGCAAAGGTTCTGTCCGTTTCCCAGGGCGCTGGTGGGGCAGTACCAGATGGGTCTAGCGGAGCGGTTTCTCGTATGATAAAAACGGCCGCAATGTGTACACACAATGCGGCCTGAGTAGGGATATCGCCTTCTGGTATTGCCGGATCCCGCGTCCTTTCGCCTCCGGACGGGATGGGTCTTTTGCACCCGGAGGAACAGCGCCCGGCTGATGATGGCGGGATGGTGATCCCGCACATAGTACCGGGGCCGTTCTCCCCGATTCCGCAGGATCTTAGGCTGCAAGTAGTCTTTTTTATACGTTTTCTGCAATAATGTATCCCCTGTGTAGCGTTCGAGGCGCAGCATTCTCCCCACGGCCGCCGCCGTCCACCCGATCTCAATCTCGTCCCTTCCTTCTCCGACGGCGGGAGCTCTTCCCTCCCGCCTCCTGCGGCTCTCCCGGGTCCAGGCGGGACGGGGCGCGGGTATTCCTTCCCGGTTTAATCTTCTCGCGATCTCCGCAAAGCCCGCTCCTTCCGCCGCCATCTCATAGATTCTTCGCACCCGCGCCGCCTCATCCTCCTGAATCCTTAGGGGCCGGATCCCCGCCGGTGTGGCCGCCGCCCCTTCCTGGTAGCGGTAGCCATAGATGGGAATGTTCCTGGCCTCCCCGTGGGGATAGCGTTTCTGAAAGCCCCAGCGGATGTTTTCCGAAATGCTGCGGCTTTCCTCCTGGGCGATGGCTCCCAGGGTGGTCAATATGAATTCGTTGGGCATCTTCGCGGTATCCAAATTTTCTTTCTCGAAGCGGATGGTCACATGATGTTCTTTCAACATCCGGAGGGCCATCAGAAGATCCCCCGTGTTCCTGGCGAAACGGGAGACGGATTTACACAGGATCCGGTCGATCCGGCCCTCCGCGCAATGGCGTAAGATCCTCTGAAATCCGGGGCGTGTCCCCGCCGACGTGGCGGATTTTCCGTAGTCCGCGTAGATCCCGCCAAAGATCCAATCCTTCCTCGTATTCAGGAGATTCGTAAAATACGAGCTCTGCCGCTCGAAAGACTCCTCCTGACTCTCTGCCTTCGTGGATACTCGTATGTAGGCCGCCACCCGCAGCGGCCGTTCTGCTTGTTCCTGCATGCTGCCACTTCCTTTCCGAATGGGATTCTCCCGCCGCCGGGTCTTGCGGCGGGAGAAAAGTTGTAGTGGCATTTTATCAAATTAATGTCGGAAAGAAAAGGGTCAGAATCGCTTTTTGAGAAAAAAATATGCCCCCTTCCCAAGGGCGGAAAACCCGGCCTTAAAAAGGGAGCATGGGAATAGGAGGATGGATTCATCCTTTTAAGGAACCGATCATGACGCCTTTGACAAAATATTTCTGGATCCACGGATATAAGACCAGGATCGGAATCGTGGCCACCATGACCGTGGCGTACTTGATCGTAAAACTCATGGCGTAGGTATTTCCGAAGGCGGCTCCCATGGTCATGTCGTCCGTCTCACTCTGCACCACGATATTTCGCAGGATCAACTGCAAAGGAAATTTTCTTTTTTCCCGGAGGTAGAGATTCGCGCTGAACCAGGAATTCCAGTGCCCCACCGCGTAAAAGAGTCCGATGACCGCGATGGTGGGAATAGAGAGGGGCAGGATGATCTTGAACAGGATCGTTCCCTCGCCGGCGCCGTCGATCCTCGCCGACTCTTCTAGACTCGCGGGAATCCCCTGAAACACCGTGCGCATGATGATCATGTTGTAGGTGGAAATGGCCCCCGGGATGATCAGCGCCAGTAGGGAGTTGTACATTCCTAGGTTCCGCACCAGCAAGTATTCCGGAATCATGCCGCCGCTGACAAACATGGTGATCGTGATGAGAATCATGACCTGTTTCTTCAGCATCGGACCGGGCCGGGACAAGAAGTAAGCCCCCAGGCAGGTCATGAACAGATTGACAGCGGTTCCGCAGGTCACGATGATGATCGTGTTTTTATAGCCCGTCAGGATATTCGGATTGTTGATCACCGCCTTAAAGGATTCCAGGTTCGGACTCAGGGGATAGAGCAGCACGCCGCCGAAGGCCATGAACTCGTTGGGATCCGATAGGGCCGCGAACAGCACATATAAGAAGGGATAGATGGTGATCAGCATCAGAAAGATCATGAAAATCGTATTGAGACTCTCGAAGATATAGTCTCCCGCTTTACGCTTATAGACGACCATAAGATTTCCCCCTTACCAAAGACTCGTGTCCGTCAGACGGCGGCTCACCCCGTTGGCCATGACGATCAGGGCGATATTGATCACCGAATTGAACAGGCCCACCGCCGTGCTGAAACTGTAATCGTTTTCCACAAGGCCTTTTCGATATACATACGTGGAGATGACGTCCGCCACCTCGTAAGTCAAGGGATTGTAGAGGAGCAGGATCTTCTCCGAACCGACGCCCATGAGCCCGCCTACGTCCATGATCAGTTTGATGACGATCGTGGGCATGATGCCCGGCAGCGTAATGTGAAACATGCGCTGAAAACGTCCGGCCCCGTCGATGTATGCCGCCTCATACTGTTCCTGATCCACGTTCGCGAGGGCCGAGAGGTAAATGATGCTCCCCCATCCGAAACCGGACCAGACGCCGCTGGCGATGTAGATGGGACGAAAGGCCTCTTTTCGCATGAGAAGGTCCGTTCGTTCCCCGCCGAAGAACTCGATGACGGTGTTAAACAGGCCTTCTTTCGCGCTGAATGTGACCAGCAGGCCGCAGATCACCACGGTAGATACAAAATGGGGCAGGTAGGTGACGGTCTGCACCACCTTCTTAAATCGCTCGTTTTGCACTTCGTTGAGCAGCAGCGCGAAAAGGATCGGGGCCGGGAATCCAAAGATCAGATCCAATACGCTGATGACGATGGTGTTCCTGACCGTCCTGACGAAATAGATGCTCGAGAAGAATTCCTCGAAATGGGCGAATCCCACCCAGGGACATTCCCACATGGTGCGGGAGATGCGATATTCTTTGAACGCGATTTGCAGGCCATACAGCGGAACGTACTTAAACAAGATGTAATACGCGACCACGGGCAGCGCGAAGAAAAGGTACAGATATTTATACCGCGCGAGATCGACCCTTAGCCGCTGCCAATAGCTTTTCTTATATTTCCCCATACTCGCACTTCCTTATATACGATTCAGTAGGGGAACGGGAACCCGTCCCCCTTTCTTTTCGTCATCCCGCCAGGAAACGGTCGTAGGCCGCCTGCCTGGCTGATAGCGCCTGATCGATCCCCATGCTGTTGACGATCTCTACATAGGCGTCCCAATCCGTATCCAGGCTCTTGTCCCCTACGATAAACTCCATGTAAGAAGTCTCCACGTAGGTCTTGATGTCCGGCATCACCGCGTTGTAAGCCGCCGTCTCCTCCGCCGTCATGACGACACCGTCAAAGATGATATCGTCCGTCGCCAGGCTCCAGTTCGTCTGAATATCCATTTTATAGGGTTCGTCCAGATTCATCTGCTCATAGAAGCGCCAGTCGTGAAGGCCGGGGTAGTTGATGGGGCCGCACATCCAGCGGCAGATGGATTGTTCCTCCGTCCATCCCTTATCGTTCTGCTTGACCTCGTCCTTGATGGTGGGATACCCGTCGATCATCTCGAAGCTCTCCCCCTCGATGCCGAAGGTCATCTCCAGGCTTCCTTCTTCCGTATAGGCGTAATCCAGCCAGCGGAGGGCCACTTCCACGTTCTCACAGGCGGTGGTAACGACGGTTCTGCGTCCGCCCTGTCCTCCCGAGTTCTTATCGCTGATATCGCACTGATACCCGTCCGGCCCGATCAGCCAGGGCACGGATACCAGGTCGTACTCCGGATTCTGTTCCTGGAGGTTCTGATGATTGGCGATCAGCGTGGAACTCATGGATCCGATCGTGAATCCGGACTTGTTCTGGGTGATCAGGTTCATCTTCTCTTCTTTGGCCACCGCGAAATCGGTATTGATCAGGTCTTCTTCGTAAAGACGATGCACGTATTCCAGAAGCTTCTTGAAGTTCTCCGTCGTGGGCCCATAGGCGACCTGCTCTCCGTCCTTCTGAATGTCCAGACGGACGCCGAAGGCTCCGCCCAGTACGCCGAACCAATCGAAGGATGTGGTAACGACGAAGGGCGTTTCGTCGGAAGGATCTCCGTCTCCGTTCATGTCATTGTCCCGAAAGGCGATCAGGACGTCGAAGAGCTCATCCGTCGTCTCCGGTATGTCCATCCCCACCTGATCCAGCCAATCCTTACGGATCATGGGGCCAAGAATCTTGTTGGATTGGAGCTGCATGGTGGACCAATCTCCCTGGAGACTGCTGAAATGAACCAGCCTTCCGTCGCTGAGCACGCTGGCTTTATAATTGGTCGGATTCGCCTGCATCCATGCCCAATAGCCGGGGGCGTACTCCGGGATCATCTCGGAGATGTCCACGATGACGCCGTCCTCTAACAGCGCCTCCATGCCTCCCGGGTTGTCGGTCATGACCCAGTTGATCAGATCCGGATACTGGCCGCTGGAGATAATAGCCGCAAAGCTCTCCGTGCTCGTGTTGTGATCCCACTGAATCTTCACGTTCGTCTTCTCTTCCAGCATCTTAAAGAACTCCACATCCCCATAGGTCTCCATGGTGGCCGACATGGCGTCGTTGATGCGTATGTAATAGCTCAGTTCAATGGGCTCGTCCACCAGGGGATAAGTGACTTCCCCGCTCTGGGAGCTGCCCGGATCCGTCCCTTGAGAATCCGTCCCGGAGGCTTCCTCCTTAGAGGATTCATTCGCCTTCCCGCTCGACTCGCCGGAAGAATCCCCTCCCGACGCGCAGCCCGAAAAGCTCCCGATGACAAGGATCAGGGCCAGGATGAATACCAACAACTTCTTCATAACATTCCCTCCTTTGGAATTGTGATAGGGTGTTGCCCCTTGGTTGAATAAATTATATTCGCGTTGGCAAAAAGAAACAAGGAATTATGTCCACAAAATATGGACTTATGTCGATATAGGCAGATCCTTCTTCTTTTTATCCATTCTTCCTTGTCATTTTCACAATTTTTTCCTATTATCTTATATTTATTTTTGTTCATCCGCTTCCCACATTCAAAATCCTTACAAGCATAAATTTTATTTTCTGGAGGAAGCTTTGATCTGAACATAAAAAAATCCCCCTTAAATAGACTTTGATGATTGATCTTGTCTACCTAAGAAGGATCCTATCATTCCATCTCTGATTCATTCTTCTTTATAATTGCCTTTATCGGCTGGACGTCAGCCTCAGTGTTTCAGTCCTTGCAGACATCAATCCCTCCTAAAAACGAAGAGATCGTCAAGAAAAGGATTGGCATAACTCCTTATAGCATACGCTGGTTGCTGACTCTTCTCCTCTTCCATCCCATGCTCTCCGCCCAGAGCTGGATATTTGTTGTCGATTCTGCATTCTGCTCCTGATGAATCTCCTCCAGAAATTGAACATATCCATCTATCCCGCCTACATCATCCAGCACCGAATATCCATCCTGAGCGATACATACAGGCCGGTGTGTCGTCAGCATGGTAAGCGTCGCCTTCTCCAGCTCGTCCTGAGAGACTCGTCCGGTCTCTATCAGGTCCAGCGCGCCTGCACTGGCAGAGATCTTCACATACCAATCGTCTCCAAAGTCGTAATGATAATACAGCGTATCGGTGAGCGTCTGTAACTTCGGCTGCTGATCTGTGGAATTACACCGTATGCACTCTTTGATTTCTTCTCGAAGCCTCTCATCCATCACATCCTCAAAACAGCAGGGAATCCTGACGTCTCGCGCCAGTTCGTCCTGGATCCTTTGTCCATGAAGTGCTAAGATCTCTCCTATTTTCAGTCTTTCTAAGAGCGATACACACGAACGTTCCGACAGATTCAAAAATGCCTCAATGGGCAAATCCTCTAGCGCATATACCTCCTGGCGGAACTGTATTTTCCTCTCATGCATTTCTTTTTCCTGCATGAGAGGCGTCTTCCCTCGTTTCTTTTCATACATCTTCTGACTAATGGGTCGAGGATACCCAAAACATTCCATCTCTCCGACAAAGTCATGCTCTACTTCCACATACGCAAATTGATCGCACAGCTCATCCATATCCATCCTGCACTGCCATATTTCTTCCCCTGCGCACAATGATCGATAGGGACCCGTGTATTTCTTACGCTGCCAAGTCTTGATGCTGCCGGACCGATAATCCTCATTCCAGAATTCTTCTTCCTCCTCCATCCAGGGAGAGCGGAATACTACGCCCACCAGTTCCATATAGCGGCCTGTCGTGAGTTTACATCCATCGTCTGATTTTTCCCGTAGGATTCGCTTGAACTGCTCAGGCGGGAGCTCAAACTGATGCAAGTGGGAATTCTGCCATCCAAAACATCTTTGTATCATATAATTCAGAGCCCATAACGGCATATCGCTAGGCACAATCACATCTCTGGAAATCGTATCTCCATATGTCACATCGCCCCATGTCTTTAACCCATGATAGATCCTATCGTCCATTTTTTCTTTGTTTTGAGGATGATACACCAATTCCAACCGCAAACGAATCGGACGAATCTCTTGACGCGCCTTCGGCAGCCGCAATGCTCCCAGATTCTGTTTTTCCTCCGCAGTCTTCCCTTTTTCCTTGTAATCCTTGTTTTCTTGACAATCCATAATCTGTCCCTTCCTCTTTCATACGAATATATACCCTTTTAGAGATTCATCCTCTCTTGAACAGTATATCGCTCTCTTTTTCCCCGCGAACGATTCCTTCTCATTCTCTTTCGCTATACAAGAACTTTCGTCTCTTGGATGCTCAGAAGATACAGCCATGGTAATATCGCAGCTTATCTTCTGATTTATTTATATGATACTACGAAAGAGAATAAATTGCAATCTTGGCTCTATTAAAGTATACAAAATTCAGGCTGGATCACCGTTTTCATGGATCCATCCTAATTTTTTGTGAATCATGGAGTGAGGGCATTGCTCCACCATCTACTTGATTTTCCTACCTTTCATTATATTCATGAAATATGCTTTTTCAACCATTCATACGCATACTCGCCGTATTCTCGATCTGTTTTGATCCGGCTCAGGAAATGAACATAGTTCTGCGCCATGTAATACTTGACGGCTCCCTCATCGTACGCGCCATACCGGCCATATCCTCTGAGAAAGCTTTCCCGCTCCTCGTCTGTCTTTAGAAACTTCTGCTCCGGCCGCAAAAAGAGGGCCCAGGCGATGTCGAAATCCCTGTCCCCATACCCGGCGAACTCCAGATCCAAAATGGCGCTCAGACGGTGTTCCTGCCATAACACGTTGGCGTAATGGAAATCCCCATGGCAGAAAACGATCTGTCCCGCTTTTGGTTTCTCCTCGAAAAATGGCTCTAGATCCTCCAGGCCAAGGTCCTCCAGCATTTCTGCCGTAGGCCTTTGATAGAACTTTCGCTCCCGCTGCCGGGGAGCCAGCGGATTCATGCGATGGAATTTCGCCAATGCCTCTCCATATGCTTCCATATATGAGAGGGAGGCCATGTCCTTGTTTTCTCCCACGATGAGGGACAGACGCTTTCCCGGCATTTCCGCGGTCACCGAAAAAGGCCGCGGCTCTCTTCCGATGTCGATGACTTTGGGGAACAGGTCGCCTTTGATCTGGGATAAGATATTCGCCTCATGTTCGATCCCCGTTCCCTCCTGACGCGCCACTTTAAGATAGGCTGTGATTTCCTTTCCCGCATAAATGCCTGCGACATAGAATACATCGTTCGCGGCGTGGGGATAGCCGATGACCTCTTTGAGCTGAAAATTATGATAGGTCAGGCTAAAGGGATCGATGGTTTCCCGCCAACGGGCGGGGTGGGGTGTATGCATGGCAGGGCCTCCTTATCTCTGATTCTTGGGTTTTATATGATTGTAGCATCCCACGCCGAAAAGTCAAGTTAAGGGGACAGTTTTTTCTATTTTTTCATTTCTGTCCCCTTAACTCCCTGTTTTGTGGGCAGAAAAAAAGCAGGGAGCGATTGCCCCCTGCGTACTTGATTTCTTGGTTTATTGCTTTTTAAGGAAGGTTTTCAATCCACGTATGGGATCCGAAAATAGTCTAGGCTTTTCATAAATTCATCCTGTGCCGATAGGCAAGTATCCCTTAAAAAACCTGGCTCCGACTTCCACTCCCGTAGTCCTCGATAATAGAATATTTATGCTGTTCATCGATGATGAAGGGAACAATGTTATTCCTAAGGCATTCTTTAAACATGATAAGCCTTCCGACACGTCCGTTTCCGTCCTGGAAAGGGTGGATCGATTCGAATTCGGCGTGAAACTGTAGGGTATTATTTTAGGTTTTTGCCGATAACGGCAGTGTCGTCCATTGTCCGCTCATTGTTCCCAGCCCTTACAGACATCGATCCATTTTAAGGAGCCAGAGTACTTTTCCAGTTCCTCGGGAGTCAGATCCACCGCGCTATGGTCGTTCCCTCCCGCCGGATACACCCTGTCAAATCTCTTTATGGATATGTCCAGGTATACGGATACTCCCTCACGGATCGCAAAAGGACACACGCCCCCGGGGGCATGCCCGATATAACTTTCTACCTGATCCGCCGGAATCAGCCGGGCTTTCTGATGGAAAAGCTCCTTAAATTTCTTGTTATCCACCTTCGCGTCTCCCGCGGCGATGATCAGGATCGGCTCTTCTCCCGCCAAAAAGGACAGGGTTTTCGCGATCTGACGCGGCGCGCAGCCGATGGCCTCCGCCGCCTGCTCCACCGTAGCGCTGGCATGGGAAAGCAGTTTCAGGCGATCTCCCAGGCCTACTGATTCAAGATACTGTTTCACATTCTCGTATGACATGACTTTTCTCCCGTTTTAGCTGAATCTTTAGAAAGAGACGGCTGCATAGCGTCCTGAGGATAGGAATGCTTTATGGACGGCGTCTCTTCCGGATAAAGATACTACAAAAAAGAGAAAGGGTCAAGGGGGAAAACGCTTGATCTTATCGCATAAATACGCTAAAATATTCGTATGGTGGCAGATGATTGGGGGCTTAGAACCTACCTTTCCCCATCCCGGATATCATGAAAGATGTTTTCCTTCTGCCGAAGGATAAAGAGGAACCCATGAACAATATTTACAGTCTTCGACTCTACGACACAGAGCTTATGCGTTTTTCCATGGAAAGACAAGGTCTTTTGGGCCTGGTAGCCGAAATCCTCTATATCAATGAGGGAAAGGCCCATTTGCTCCCTCTGGATATGGAGCGCAGCGGCGAGGGCGTCATCCGTTGGCTGCAACGGCGGATAATCCCTAAAAATCGAGCCTTTGTGGAAGAGATTCTGAAAGTCTTAGGACTCAGCCATAACGATACCCAAGGGATCATCGACGCGTGCAAAGGGCTGTCACTAGGTGATAGCTATTGGGTAGTGCCGGAAGGTTTTGAAGGAAAGTTTTCTCAATATAATCTATATGAGAACCGTTTCTCCGAAAGCCTCGCCCTGGTGGCCTACACCGGAGCAGGCGGAAGCCGCCAAGCTTTCACCACATCTCCGGAACTGACCACAGGCGGTATGCAGCCCAAGGCGTGGCGTTACGTGGAGCACAACGGAATCTATCTCTATAAGGGCGGCACGACCGGCGCGTCTAACACCGGACGAGAGCCTTACTGTGAATACTATGCTTCACAGATCGCGGAAGTCATGGGGCTGAACGCCGTACATTATGATCTGGAAAACTGGAAGGGCATTACCGCTTCTAAATGCGCCCTGTTTACCAATATCGATACGGCCTATATTCCCATCGGGCGCATTGTGCGCACCGGAGGAATCGCAGCTTGTCTTGCCTATTACGATAAACTGGGAGCGGCGTTTTCCGAATAGCTTCGCAGTATGCTGGTATTCGACGCGCTCATCTACAACGAAGATCGGCACTTTGGAAATTTCGGTGTCCTGCGGGACAACCACAGCGGTAAGATTATCGCGCCGTCTCCCATTTTTGACAATGGGTTGTCCCTGTTCTGCTATGCCGTGAAAGAGGACTATGCCCATCTGGATGAGTACGCCAAAAGCCGCTCTAATCCTTATAACATCCCTTATGAGGAGGTGTGCGCAGAAGTTATGGGAAGCAGACAGAAAGAACAGCTCAGGCATATGATCGGTTTCCGGTTTAAGCGGCATCAAAGTCTTAATCTACCGGAAGAACACTTGCAGGTTATTGAGAGACATCTGGAGAGGCGAGTGAGAGAGCTATTGGAGATGCCGGTGAAGAGGGGGTAAGTGTTGGGATGAGAAGGTTCAGAGAAGGGTGCATAAAAAAGACCAGCAACATTTAGCTACTGGTCAGAAATTGAGATGGGGATGCGGACATAGAGACCATCCCAAGAATTGTGTAAACCTCCAAAGTGGTGTAAAATAGGAGTATCACAAAGGAGGTTTATATTATGGCAAGAAGGAATCGTAGCCCGGAAGAAAACGCAC
>CALWBZ010000045.1 GCA_944376225.1 uncultured Clostridia bacterium
CTCGCTCGACACGGAAGATCTCGGAAGCAAGATATGTTGTATTGATCTGCTGCTTGTTCATGGCGCCACCCCTTTCGTATTCCCCATTATAGCACAAGAAATACGAACTGTAAAGAGGGAATACAAAGGGACGGATCTTGCGAAAAAAAGGAACCCCGAAGGGTTCCCCTGAGATTTCTTAAAACAGACTCATCTGCATAGACTCTGGCAATTCGTCCAGAATGTGCAGGCGGCGCATCTGCTCCACCGTAGTTTTCGGCACTTTGGCCCTGACGCAGAAATCCTCGACCGTCTTAAAGGGCGCCTCTTCTCTGGCCTGCACGATGCTTTTCGCCGCCGTGGCACCCATCCCCGACAAAGAGGTGAACGGCGGCAGCAGGTGTCCTTCCTCCGTCAGTTTGAATCGATCCGCTCCGGACTTTTCCAGGCTGATGGGATCGAACTGAACTCCGCGGCAGTAGGCCTCGATGACGAGCTCCAATGTGGTGACCATGTCTTTTTCTTTATCGGTGGCTTCCTTGCCGAGCTCCTCGATCCTGGCCTTTTCGTTTCTGGCGATATCCTCACCCTGACACATCAGCTCATAATCGAATCCGGTCGCTCTGATGCTGAAAAAGGCCGCATAGTAAGCTTCTTTATAAAAAACTTTATAGTAAGCGACTCGCAGGGCCATGATGACATAGGCCGTGGCGTGCCCCTTAGGGAACAGATATTTGATCTTCTTACAAGACTTGATATACCAATCCGGCACCCCGGCTTCCGTCATGGCCTGCTCATCCTCCGGCTTCAGTCCTTTGCCTTTTCGAACCGCTTCCATGGTTTTGAAGGAATAGAGATTGTCCATATGATGGCGGATCAGATAGGTCATGATATCGTCACGGGTACAGATGACCTCCGAGATGGTAGCCACGTGATCTCGGATCAGATCCTGAGCGTTATTGTTCCACACGTCCGTCCCATGGGAAAGCCCGGAAATACGAACCAGATCCGAGAAACACTGGGGTTTTGTGTCCACCAGCATCTGACGGACAAAACGGGTACCGAACTCGGGAACGCCATAAGTTCCCACCGGGCTTCCGATCTGTTCCGGCGTGACGCCCAGCGCCTCCGTCCCCAAGAACAGGGAAAGCACTTCTTTATTATCCACAGGGATCGTGGTGGCGTCCACTCCCGTCAGATCCATGAGCATGCGGATCATCGTGGGATCATCGTGCCCGAGAATATCCAGCTTCAGGAGACGGCCATGCAGCTGATGATAATCGAAATGCGTTGTGATCGTGCCGGTCTCCGCCTTATTGGCCGGATACTGTACCGGACAGAATTGATAGATGCTGTACCCTTTTGGTACGACCATCTGTCCGCCCGGATGCTGGCCCGTGGTACGCCGCACGCCTGTGCAGCCTGCTACCAGGCGGCTCATCTCCGCCCGATTGATCCGCATATGATGTTCGTCCACATATTTTTTTACGTATCCATACGCGGTTTTTTCGGCCAGGCCGCCCATCGTTCCCGCGCGGAACACCTGCGTTTTCCCGAAAAGCTCCTCCGTGAAGGCATGGGCCCTGGGCTGATACTCTCCGGAGAAGTTCAGGTCGATATCCGGCTCCTTATCTCCGTCGAAACCAAGGAAGGTCTCGAAGGGAATATCATGTCCCTCTTTCATGAGCATGCTGCCGCAGCGAGGACACACCTTATCCGGAAGGTCAAAGCCGGACTTGCCGGCATTGGCCCGAATTTCTTCGGAATCGAACTCGCTGTACTGGCACTCCTTACAATAGTAATGAGGCTTTAGCGGATTCACTTCGGTGATTCCCGCCATCGTCGCCACGAAGGAGGATCCTACGGAGCCCCGGGATCCGACCACATAACCGTCCGCGTTAGAATGCCAGACCAAACGTTGGGCGATGATATAAAGACTGGCAAAACCGTTCTTGATGATGGAGGTCAGTTCCCGATCCAGACGGGCCTGTACGGGTTCCGGCAGCGGGTCCCCATAAATGCTTTTCGCCTTATTATGGGTGATCTCCACCAGCTCGTCGTTGGCGCCCGGTATCTCCGGTGTGAAAGTCCCGTCCGGGATAGGTTTAATCTTCTCGATCTGCTCACTGATCATGACGGGATTGTCGATGACGACTTTATGGGCGGTCTCTTCTCCCAGATAATCGAATTCCCGGAGCATCTCCTCTGTCGTTCTAAAATACAGGGGAGCCTGCTGATCCGCGTCGTCAAAGCCCTTCCCCTTTAGAATGATCTTTCTGTAGATTCCGTCCTCCGGATCCATGAAATGCACGTCGCAGGTGGCCACCACCGGCTTATGGTACTGCTCTCCCAGTTCCACGATCCGGCGGTTGATATCTTTTAGGGCCTCCATATCCGGCACGGTCTGATTCCGCACCATAAATTCGTTGTTGCAAAGGGGTTGAATCTCCAGATAGTCGTAGTAATTGACCAGGTTCTCGATGACCTCCGGGCCGTCGTTGTCAAGAACCGCCTGATAGAGTTCGCCGGCCTCGCAGGCGGTTCCTAAAAGCAGGCCTTCCCGCAGGCGGTTAAACTCGGTCTTAGGAATCCGCGGGACTCGGAAGAAATAGTTCAGATGGGCGATGGATACCAGTTCATAGAGGTTGCGAAGCCCTGTCAGATTCTTGACCAGGATGATGGCGTGATGGGCTCGGAGACGTTTCACGTCCACCCTTTCCATGATGAAGGGATTGATCTCGCCCAGATTCTCCACTTTCTGTTCCCTCAACTCGGTCAGACAGCGTTTGAAGATCTCCGCCGTGGCTCCTGCGTCGTCCACCGCTCGGTGATGGTTCTCGAGGGAGACGCCCAAATGCTTGCACACCGCGTCCAGCGTATACCGCTTGAGCTGGTTGTATAGACCTCTGGCCAACGCCAACGTATCGATGACCGTAAACGACACCTCGCCCAGTCCCAAATCCCTCGCCTTGGTTTCCATGAAGCCCGAATCGAATCCGGCGTTATGGGCCACCCATACGGCGCCCTCGCAGAATTTGAGAAATTCGGGAAGAACCTCTTCGATCGGGGGCGCGTCTTTTACCTGCTCGTCGGTGATGCTCGTCAGCTCCGTGATCCTCTCCGGGATGGGCACGCGGGGATTGACAAAGGTACTGAAAGTGTCTATTGTCTCCCCGTTTTGCACCTTCACGGCGCCGATCTCGATGATCTGATCCCGTTCTTTGTTGAAACCGGTGGTCTCGATGTCGAAGACGACGAAGGGCACGGAAAAGTCCTGTCCCTGATCCCTTCTCACCGCTTCTTGCAGATCGTCCACCAGATAGGCTTCCACGCCGTAGATGACCTTGATGGGCAGTTTTTCCGCCGCCTCCATGGCTTCCGGGAAGCCCTGCACCACGCCGTGATCCGTGATCGCCACCGCCGGGTGTCCCCAACGGTTGGCCTGCTGAACCAGCGCCGTGGGAGAGGATACCGCGTCCATCTCACTCATCTTGGTATGCATATGTAATTCCACACGTTTTTCGGGGGCGTTATCCTCCCTTTGAGGTTTAATCACGCTCTTGCGCCGTCTGATGGCCTTCGCCTGCAGGATCCTGTGATCGCCCTTATAATCGTCCTGCATCTCTCCCAGGACCGTAATGCCTTTGCCTGCCTTCAGATCCGAAGCGATCACTTTATACCGCTCCTTATCCACCCGGGCATACACCGGGACGGATCCCGTATAGTCCGTGATATCGATGATTAAGGACATGTTGCCGGAACGATCCTCGTTGGCCTCGTGAAGGATGACATCCCCCTGCACGGTCACGGTTCCGCTGACTGCCTCGATATTGCGCAAAGGCCGCTCGTTCGTATCTTCAAAGGGCGTCCCCAGAATCATCTGATCCATTGCCTCTTTGAGCGCCGGGTCGATGGGATAGTCCTCCCGGCACAGGGTGATGTGATTGGCGATGAGGGTCACCGCGTGGAGGAAATCATCCTGTCGGGCCGTTCCCTTGGCCATGACCGTCACGCCGCCGACAAGCTTTTCTCCCCACTGCTCATACTCCTCCTGGGGAACGAAAGCCTTCACGATGGCCTCCTCCTGATAATCCGTCAGGGTAAGCTGTACCAGAATCTTCTCCCCTTTGATGGGACGCTCGCTTTTGGCTGACACGATTCCGTGCAGTACGGTTCTCTTACCGTCTTCCAGCGAAGATAACGCCCCAATCTTTCCGGTGATGCGTCGTCCGAAGAGCACCTGATCTCCCAGGCTTTCTTCTTCCTCTTCTATCTCATCCGGCTCCATGGGAGGCACGGGGTCATCCCAGGGCAGCTCTCCAGGCTCCACCATCACCGGATCCGTCGCCGCCATATCCTCTTCTGACGCCGTGGGAACCTGTGTCAAAACCTGACGCAGGATACTTTCTTCCCTCCTTTTTCGCTCTTCCTCCTGCCGCAGCAGAAGTTCCGGCGCTTCCGTCTCCTCCTGGAGGTGGATCTTGGCGAGTCCGCCCGTGATCTGCTCCATATTCTCCTCCAGCCTGCCTAGGATTCCGCTGTGACGCAGCAGCCGGGCCTGGTACGAGGGCAGTTTTACTTCCACGCGGCCTTCTTTGCAGATCGCCCTTCGCGGCGACACCAGCATCGACACCAACATGGGGTGAACTCCCCGCTCGCTTTCCAAAGCCATATGCCAGGCGTCCTCCCAAATGTCCTCCCCTTCCGTCGGCCTATAGTCTACCTCCAGCAAAACCTGCAGCTGATCCTGCATGCCCTCCTGAATCGTCTTTTGCAGGCTGCTGCGCCAGGCGGGAGAAAAGAGATGGCTCGTCTTCGCCTGAATGCACATCTGCCGGTCCTGCCGCTTGATCCGAATTTCCTGCACGTCAAGAAGAGAGGCCAGTTCCCGCTGCCCCTCGTCTTCGATCCACTTGCCAAAATAATCCTTTACCGTCTGTTTACGCGCCTGCACGAACCCTCATTCCTTTTCTTTCGCCTCTTTTTCCAGAGCTCTCGCTTCTTTTATCAACGCGGATAAAAGCTGATCCTCCGGAACCTTATATAAAATCTTTCCTTTCTTAAAGACAAGCCCTTCGCCGTGACCGCCCGCGATGCCCAGATCCGCTTCCCTGGCCTCTCCCGGTCCGTTGACCGCGCCGCCCAGCACCGCGACGCGCATCGGAAGCTCCAGATCTCCCAGGGCTTCCTGGACCTGCTTTGCCAATTTTACCAGATCGATGGACGTCCTCCCGCAGGTGGGACAGGAGATGAATTCCACGCCGAAACGGCGCAGCCCCGCGAAGGTCAGGATCTTTTTCGCGGTACGCACTTCCTCTGCCGGGTCGTCGGTCAAGGATACGCGGATGGTATCCCCGATGCCCGAATGCAGCATGATCCCCAGCCCCATGGCGGACTTGACCGCTCCGTCAAAAAGCGTTCCCGCCTCGGTCACTCCCAGGTGCAGCGGATAGGGAAACCGCTCGGCAAACCCCAGATAGGCGTCCGCGCAGCGATTCAGATCCGACGCTTTCAACGAGACGACGATATCCTCAAAATCGAATTTCTCCAGGAGCCTGACATTCTCCTCCGCGCTTTCGATCAGGGCTTCCACGGTGGACCCATGGTATTTCTCCACCAAGTCCTTGCGAAGGGATCCCGCGTTGACACCCACGCGGATCGGTACATGATGGGCCTTACAGGTCTCCACCACGGCTCTGACCCGATCCTCCGCGCCGATGTTCCCGGGATTGATGCGGATCTTATCCGCCCCATGTTCTACGGCCGCGATCGCCAGGCGATAATCGAAATGGATGTCCGCGACCAGCGGAATCGAGATATTTTCCTTGATCTTCTCCAGGGCTCTGGCAGACTCCATATCCGGCACCGTGACTCGGATAATCTCGCAGCCTGCTTTTTCCAGGGCATGAATCTGCCCGATCGTCGCGCCATAGTCTTCTGTCTTTGTATTCGTCATCGACTGGATCCTTATGGGCGCTCCGCCTCCCAGCGTAAGACCTCCCACCTGAACCTGTTTTGTCTTTTCTCGCGTATACATTTCACACTCTCCGATATTACCTAAAAAGTCTTACGATATCCTGATAGGCCACAAAAACCATCAGCAGCATCAATAACAAAAAACCTGCCGTATAGATGCCGTTTTCCAGACGCTTGGAAATGGGCTTGCGTCTGATCGCCTCGATGGCCAGAAACACCAGGCGGCTTCCGTCCAGCGCCGGGATGGGAAACAAATTCATGACGCCCATATTGACGGACAGAAGCGCCGTCAGGCTCAGCACATTCAGGATGCCGCTCCAGACATCCACCCGCGCCGCCTCGCTGTAGGACTCGCCTACCACGCTGACGATCCCGATGGGACCCATCATATTTTCCGCCGATGCCTGCCCGGTCACCAACTGCACCACACTGCGAATGACGACTTCCACATTCCCCGCCATCTGCCAGAAGGACTGGCTTATGGTGGCCCAGACGACCTCGGGGAGCACGCCCCATCCCTCCGTCTCCAGGATCTCTCCCCAGCTTTGACTGCGTCCTTCCGCGGTAATTCCGATGCGGTAGCGTTCCAGTTCCTCATCATACTTGGGTGTGATGAGGACGGTATCCGTACTGCCGTCCGTTTTTTCCACCGTGATTTCCACAGGTTCCCCTCCAACATCCAAAAGGGCATACTGCAAATCCTGAAAGATATGCACCGATTTTCCGTTGATCCGAATGATCCTGTCCCCGGCCGTAAGTCCCGCCGCCTGGGCTCCGTACCCTTCGTCCAGGGCTCCGATCACCGTGGTGGCATATCCGGTGGAGACGATCACCACCACGGTGAGAATAAAGGCGGTGAGGATGTTCATCAGAGGCCCCGCCGCCACGATGGTCATACGGGCCCACACCGGCTTTTCGGAAAAGGAATTCTCGCCCTCCGCCTCCTCCGACTCCCCCAACATCTGGCAAAATCCGCCGATGGGGAAAAGCCGCCAGGAAAATACCGTCCCCGTCTTCTTTGACGTATGGCTTACGATCTTAGGTCCCATGCCCAGGGCAAACTCCTGCACAAAAACGCCGTTCGCTCTTGCCGCGATGAAATGCCCCCACTCATGAATCAGGATCATGAAACTAAAGACCAGTATGGCGATGATGATCCCCAATCCGTTCCCACCTTTCTATTCTTAACCTGCAAACTCCTGCCGAATCCCTTGCTCCAGGGCAAATACATCCTCCAGAGTGTAAGCTTCCTTTGAAAATCCGTGTGTGTCGGCCCACTCCATGCCCCGCTCGATCCATCGGTAGATCTCTGTAAACCCGATGCGATCCGCCAAAAAGGCTGATACGGCGCATTCGTTCGCGGCATTCAGCGCCACGGGGAAGAGTCCGCCCCTCCTCATGGCCTCTCTGGCCAGGGGCAGGGCGACGAAGACTTCCTCGTCGGGCTTCTCAAAGGTCATCGTACCGACCTTCGTGAGATCCAGGGGTTCCACCACCCGTTCCCCCCGCTGGGGGTATTCCAGCGCCACCTGAATCGGCAGCCGCATATCCGCCACCGCCAGCTGGGCCAGGACGGAGCCGTCTGTAAGCTCGATCATGGAATGCACGATGCTCTGGGGATGCACCAAAACCTGGATTCGGTCCGGCGGACAATCGAAAAGCCACCTTGCCTCGATCATCTCCAACCCTTTATTGACCATGGAGGCCGAATCGATGGTGATCTTGGCCCCCATGTTCCAGTTGGGATGCTTGAGGGCCTGCTCTTTTTTCACCTTCGTAAGGGCTTCTCCGCTCATTCCTCGAAAGGGGCCTCCGGAAGCCGTCAATATGATTTTATGCAGACTTCCCGGCTCTATGCCCGCAAGACATTGAAAGATGGCCCCATGCTCGCTGTCCACCGGCAGGATCCGCACGCCTTTCTCCCGGGCTAAGTCCATAATCAGCCGGCCGGCGCACACGAGGGTCTCTTTGTTGGCCAGGGCAATGTCCTTTCCCGCCTCGATCGCCCGTATGGTGGGACGCAATCCGATCATCCCCACCATGGCCGTCACTACGATATCCGCCTCTTCGAGGGAGACCGCCTCCAAAAGTCCTTCCATGCCGCAGACCAGGCGCGTCTCTTTCTCCTGCCACCGCGGCAGAAGGCTCCGGTACGCCGTTTCGTCGTAGACCACGGCGACGCGAGGTCGAAACTTCCTCACCTGTTCCGTCAGCTTCTCCACGGATGAGCGAACCGCCAGCGCCACGATCCGAAATTTCTCCGGCGCCCTCGCCGCCACGTCCAGCGTCTGCGTCCCGATCGATCCTGTGGATCCCAGTACCACGATGTTTTTCATGCTAAAACTCCCTTTATGACAAAGATCACGATCATGACCGCCGGTCCCACGAGAAGCGTCGAATCGAATCGATCCAGGATGCCGCCATGACCCGGTATCAGATTGCCGAAGTCTTTAATGCCCATGACCCGCTTGACGGAGGAGGCGAACAAATCTCCCAGCTGCCCCAGGAGGGCGCCCACCAAGCCGATGAAAAAGCTCATGATATAAAGTTCCCCGCTCTCCATATGAACGAAGGGACTGATACAGAGGGCATACAGGAGGGACAGCAGAATCGCCCCCAGCGTCCCGCCTATCGCTCCCTCCACCGTCTTCTTGGGACTCAGGTGGGGGGACATCTTATGCCGGCCAAAGAACCGGCCGGCCAGATAGGCGCATGTATCGCATCCCCAGGAGGCCATGAACACATACCATACATAGAAGATCCCGTCCTCCTGCTCCCGCAGGAAGTACAAGGATGAAAACAATACGGGAACGTAAAGAATCCCCGTCAATGTGAGGGCTCCGTCCTCGATCCGTCTCTTAGGATACGAGATCACGCTCCCGATCATGAGCGCCATGAAAACGACGATGATATAGAGCATGAAGAGTCCCGTCTCCCAAAACGCCTCCGGCCATATCGCCGTAAGAACGTAATAGAAAAGGGCTGCCGTCATGCCCAGATATCCGTAAGGGCGATGCCCGCCGGCGCCCGCCGCCCGGTAAAACTCCCACAGGCCGATTAGGCTCATGGCCAAAAGGCCCGTCAGCAGGAAATAATCGCCCACATACATCAGCCCGATCATGATGAGGATCAGAATGACTCCGCTGACCGTTCTCTTAAGCATCCTACCCCTCCTCTATTTTCTTCCGCCGAACCGGCGCTGCCGACCGGCGTAGTCGAGTATCGCTTCTTCCAGATCCTGGGGCGTGAAGTCCGGCCAATACTTGGGAGAAAAATAAAACTCGCTGTAAGCCAGCTGCCACAGGAGGAAATTGCTGATCCGCTCCTCGCCGCTGGTTCTGATCAAAAGATCCGGATCGGGTATGTCCGCCGTATCCAGATGGGCGCCGATGACTTCCTCCGTAATCTCCTCCGCTTTGATCCCCTCCGCCGCGATCTTCTGTACCGCCCGGCGGATCTCGTCCCGCCCGCCGTAATTGATGGCAAACTGCAGGTAAAAGGAATCGAGGGATGCCGTCGCCTGCTCCACGTCCTCGATCAGATCTCTCAGGTCAGGGGCGAGCCCCTGTTTATCTCCCAACACCCGAATCCGAATGTTTCTGCGGATCGCGTCTTTTTTATTCTTTACCAGATAGCGCTTCAGAAGCATCATCAGATAAGAAACGTCCTCTTGACGCCGCTTCCAGTTCTCGGTGGAAAAAGCGTAAACCGTCAGATAAGGGATTCCCATATCGATCAGCGCGTCGGAGATGGTCTCCACATTTTCCGCGCCCGCAAGATGTCCCTTAGAGCGGGACACGCTGTGCTCCTTGGCCCACCGGCCGTTTCCGTCTAAAATAATCGCCACATGTTGGGGAAGCCTTTCGTGGGGAAGCTTCTCAACCCATTCGTATTGTCCCATATGATCCTCTTCTTCCGTCCCATGAAGGAAAGAGGCCGATTTCCATCAGCCTCAATTCCTTATACGGACATTACTTCCTTGGTTTTCTTTTCGATCCGGCTGTCGATCTCCTTGATAAAACGATCCGTCAGATCCTGCATCTCCTTCTCCAGCCCCTTCAGATCGTCTTCGGTCATATCGCTGTCCTTCTTCTGTTTTTTGAAGGCGTCCATGCCGTCTCTGCGGATGTTGCGCACCGCTACCTTGGCGGCCTCGCCCCGCTTCTTCACTTCCTTGCTCTGTTCCTTACGCTTCTCCTCCGTCAGCTCGGGGAAGACCAGTCGTATGGCCTTGCCGTCGTTGGTGGGATTGATGCCCACGTCGGACATCTGAATCGCCTTTTCGATCTTCTTAATCATGGAAGCGTCCCAGGGCTGTATCACCAGGAGTCTGGCCTCCGGCACCGTGATGTTTCCTACCTGCTGCAAAGGCGTGGGGGATCCGTAATAGTCCACCATGATCTTGTCCAGCACATGGGGGTTGGCGCGGCCTACCCGAATCGTGTTAAACTCTTCTTCCAGCGCCAGAATCGCCTTTTCCATCCGTTCCTCATAGGGTTTCATATCTGACTTTGCCATTGTACTCTCTCCTTTGCTGTGTTTTTATCCTACAATGGTGGTGCCGATCTTCTCGCCGTTCACCACGCGGATGATGCTTCGCTCTTCCTTCAGCGCGAACAATACCGCCGGCATGTGATTCTCCATGCACAGCGCCGCCGCGGGAAGATCCATCACCATCAGATTCTTCTCTAAGATCTCCTGATAGGTCAGCTCGTCATAGCGCTTGGCATTCGGGTTCTTCCTGGGATCGTCGTCATAAACTCCGTCCACGCTCTTGGCCATGAGCATCACGTCGCAATCCGTCTCCACGGCCCGCAGCGCGATGGCCATGTCCGTAGAAAAGTAGGGATGCCCCGTGCCGCCGGCGTAAAAGACCACCTTCTGCTGGGCCAGATCCCGATTGACCTTATCTTTATTGAAATTCTCCGTATACAGACCCACCGGATAGGGCGCGTAAATAGAAGTCTCCATGCCCTCTCCCCGGAAAATCTCGGAAGCGTAGAGGCAGTTCATCACCGTGGCCAACATGCCGATCTGATCCGCCTTCACCCGATCCATCTCCTGGGAACTCCTGCCTCTCCAGAAATTGCCCGCTCCGATAACCACGCCGATCTCCACGCCCAGGTCATGGGCCTCTTTCACCTGTTTGGCCACCTGCCGCACCGTCGCTTCGTCAAACCCGAAGCCCTTGTCTCCGGACAGCGCCTCGCCGCTGAGCTTGAGTAAAATACGATGATATTTCATTCTGATGTACCTCCTAGAGCTTCCTTTCTCTTCTCGAATATTATCATATCAGCAAAAACCCGGTCTGTCAAGTGCTATTGCCGTCATGTAGCCGCCTAAGCCGGCAAACTGCTCCGAATAACTCACCGCGCCTTCGTACCTATCCGTCTGCAGGATGATCCGCACCGTGTTCCATACGCATCGCTTAAGGTCCCGAAGATCCAGCGTCCCCGCCTCCAGTTCCGCCCGGAGGTTCTCAAAGTCCATCTCCATCCCCGGCATGATCATGTCGTTGCCCGCCCGCATGCAGCCGGCGGCCGTACACTCCCCTATGGGCGTGGCGTTCGTGGTGGTCCAGTCTGTCATGACGACTCCCGAAAAGCCCCACTCGTCCCGGGCGATCCGGGTACACAAATCTTTATTGTTGGCCGCGTGGACGCCGTTAATCATATTGTAGGAAGTCATGATGGCCATGGGCTGGGCGTCTTTTACGGCAATCTCGAATCCCTTAAGGTAAATCTCCCGCAATGTTCGTTCCGACAGGACGGAGTCGGATCCCATCCGGTACTCCTCCTGATTGTTGCAGGCAAAATGTTTGACGGTGGTTCCCCTTCCCGGAACCGACTGCACCCCTCGGGTCACGGAAGCGGCCATGATGCCGGACAGGAGCGGATCTTCTGAATAATATTCGAAATTGCGGCCGCACAGCGGATTCCTGTGGATGTTCATGCCCGGCGCCAGCCACAGATCCACCTGGAAGAGCTCCATCTCCCGCCCGATCATCGCGCCCACTTCTTCTAAAAGCGCCGGGTTCCATGTCTGCGCCAGAACCGTTCCGACGGGGAGGGCCGTACAATATTGATAATAGGTGGTTCCGCGTTTCTCCTTTTTCCGGGAAAAGAACCCTCCCTCGAAGGAGGCCAACGAATCCCGCCCCACAATCTGCCCGTCTTCCACCTGATAGGTCTGATGGAGCCGTATGCCCGCGGGGCCGTCCGCCAGCACAATGGGCGCTACGTTCCAAGGCTCCTCTGCGGCGGCGGAAGAGGTCTCCGCGGCGGATCCGCACACCTGCTTGCCCGCCGCTCCCAGGGCCCCGGTTTCCTGCTTTTTGCTCGGTTCTCCGCAGGCAAGACGAATCAGCTGCTCCACGGAAAGGCTCTCTACGATCTCGCCGGCCCTGCCGGACAAAGCCTGTTTCTCCGTTGTATAAGTAGCGGTTTTCGAGGGCAGATCCGCCGCCGCGATCTCCACGACAGGCAGACTCTCTGCCTCTTTATGCCAAAGGGCTTCCCTCTCCCGCACGCGCCGTGCCTCCGGGGCGAGTTCTTCCATAGGACGCCTCAGCGGGCAAACCGGCGCGCAGCGCATCCACACATGATCTAAGTCGAGGCGCAGGACGCCTACCAATCGGGCGGACTCCAAGGAGTCTCCCACCCATACGCCGTAATCCCCCGCCTCCAGAATCCAGGAAGAACTCCCCTCGTCATAAGAGGCCAGCTGCTCGACCAAAACCGAGATCGAAAGCTCCTGGGACGCCCCGGGAGCCAAAAGGCCGGTCTTGCCGAACCCCACGAGCCTGCGAAACTCCTTCACGAGTCTCCCTTGGGGACAGGAGACATATACCTGCAAAATCTCCTTGCCGGCGTATTTTTCTCCCGTGTTGACCACGTCCGCGCGAAGGTCTATTCTTTTCCTCTCCCGATCCCAGGAAAGCCGGGGATTCTTCCAGGCAAAACTCGTGTAGGAAAGACCGTATCCGAAACCGTACCGCACCGGCACCTGAAACGTGTCGAAATACCGATAGCCCACGTAGATCCCTTCCCGATACTCCTCCAGTTCCACATGATCGCTGTGATAACTGTAGGTCGCCGCGTTGGGATAATCCTCATAGGCTCTGGCCCAGGTATCCGTCAGTTTCCCGGAAGGCGTCACATCGCCGGATAATACGTCCGCCAGCGCGTTTCCTCCCTCCTGTCCCGCTTGCCCGTAATCGAGCACCGCCTGAATCTTGGGATAACGCTCCAAAAAGCCCAGATCCACGACGCCGCCCGTATTGAGGACTAGGATCAGACGCTCGTAGGCCCGTTCCAGCTGACCGAGCAGCGCTTCTTCCTCATCGGTCAGGTAATAGTCTCCCTTCGCGTCATGCCGATCCGCGTTTTCTCCCGCCACCCGGGCCAAGACGAAGATCGCGATATCCGCGCCGTCTTCACTCGCGAGCGCTTCGTCGATCACAGGCCCTGCCGGCGCCTCGTAGGGCGTGGTGGAATAGGCGTTAAAGAAGTTACCGCCCATCTCCTCCATCTTCCGCAGCACCTCGTCCCTCCAGGACTCCCGGGAACGCCTGTAAATCTCCTCGTATTCTTTTAACCAGGCCTCGCTCGTGACCCTATATCCTCCGCCTATGAGGCCCTCCGCTATGCTGACCGAGGCGCGCTCATTCACATCGCCGGATCCTGTGCCTCCTTTGACCGTACACACCGCGCCGCTGCCATACAGGCCGATCTTGGTCCCCCTCGCCATCGGGAGAATCTCCCCTTCATTCTTAAGAAGCACAAAACCTTCGGCCGCCGCGCGTCTGGCCAGAAGTCCGTGTTCTGTTTCCCGCTTTGTTTTCTCCGGCGACGTCGTGCCGTTCCATCTTCTTTCTTTTATCTTCATGCCTTGTCCCCCCTTTTTATTCCTCATGAATCGGCAGCCCGCAGGAATGACTCGGAACCGGGTTACACTCCTGATCCTCGCAGATGAGCGCGTAATATCGGTAGCCTCCGATGAGGTTATAACAATCAAAACCTTTTTGCGCCAGAATCCGACAGGCCAGGTAACTGCGCAGACCGCTCTGACAGTTGACATAGACTCTCTTGCCCCTGTCAAGCTCTGAAAGCCGTTCCCGCAGACCGTCTAGCGGAATATGCACCGTTCCCGGGATGTGTCCCGCGGCATACTCCTTGTCCGTGCGCACATCGAGCAGGGTCACGCTTCCGTCCCGGGGCAGACTCAAGGCTTCTTTCCAGGTATACTGCTTCACCAAACCTTCCCGCACGTTCTCGATGACATAACCGGCCATGTTGACGGGATCCTTCGCGGAGGAAAAGGGCGGCGCGTATGCCAGTTCCAATTCCGCCAGCTCCTCCCCCGTCATCCTGGCTCTGATCGCCGCGGCAAGCACATCGATCCGTTTATCCACCCCTTCAAATCCGATGATCTGGGCTCCCAGGACCTGCCCGGATTCTTTATGAAAGATGACCTTCAGCGTCATATTGGAAGACCCGGGGTAATAGGCCGCGTGGGAAGGCGAAAACGTGATTACGTAATCGTAGGGGATGCCCGCCTCCTTCGCGCCTTTTTCGTTTAGTCCTGTGGACGCGATACTCATGTCGAAAAGCTTCAGGATGGAGGAACCCTGACTCCCCCGGTAAGAACTCCCCCGCCCGCATATATGATCCGCCGCGATCCGTCCCTCTTTATTGGCCGGCCCCGCCAGCGCGATCCAGGCCGGCTGTCCGCTGACAAAATGCCTGACTGTCACGCCGTCTCCCACCGCGTAAATGTCCGGATCCGAGGTCCGCATATGCTCGTCTACCACGATCGCTCCCCGAAGACCCAGATCGAGTCCCGCCTCCTTCGCGAGCCAGTTTTCCGGGCTGACGCCTATGGCTAACAGCACCATGTCGGTTTCCAGCGCCTCCTCACCTTCGATCTGCACGGTAAGCCCCTGTTCTGTCTTTTCAATCCCCGTCACCCTTTGCCGGAACCTGAGATCGACGCCCCGTCCCCGCAGATAAGCATGCACGCCGCAGGCCATGTCGTAATCTAGAGGCGGCATGACCTGATCGCTTTTTTGCAGGAGCGTCGTTCTGATTCCTAAGCCCAGGAGATTTTCCAACATCTCCAGCCCGATGAATCCGCCGCCGATTACCGCCGCCCTTTTGGGCTTCTTCTCCTCGATCCATTCCCGGATGCGCCATGTGTCTTCCACCGTCCGCAGGGTGAACACTCCTTCCTGCTCTACCCCGAAGACGGCGGGCTTTACGGCCGATGCTCCCGGAGATAGGAGAAGCTTATCATACCCTTCCTCATAGGTCTCCCCCGTCTTAAGATCGCGGATTTGGACCTTTTTTTCTTCCCTTCGGATCCGAATCACTTCCTGATGAACCCGCGCCTGGATGCGGAATCGCTTCCAGAAGCTCTCCGGCGTCTGCAGGGTGAGATCTTCCTTTCGCGTAATCACGCCCCCAATATAATAGGGCAGCCCGCAATTCGCGTAAGAGATATAACCGCTGCGCTCGATAATCGTGATCTCCGCCGACTCATCCAGCCGTCTGAGCCGGGCCGCCGCCGTCGCGCCGCCCGCGACGCCTCCCACAATGATGACCTTCATAGCAATTCTCTCCTTCCCGTTGGTGTAATAATGATACCGTCTTGCTGCGCCTATTGTACCACATCCTCCGTCTTTTGTCTCTCCTGGGGAGCAGGATTTTGAAAAATATTCTTGACAAGAATGGAAGTTCGGCTATGATAAAAGAGTCATCCAATATATTGATACTTCGGGAGGATTTCATATGCAGACAGCAGCAGAACTCAGAAACCTACTTCATCATATCGATCATCGGGGATATCCCGCCTATAAAGACACTCGCGGCGCCTATCTGTTCCCGCGCTATATCCTATCCATTGACCATGTTCAGGGCGATCCCTTCGCGGCGCCTTCCCGGCTGAGCCTGCGGGTGAAAGGGCAGGACGCCGCTTTCCCGCCCGCATACTACCGTTTTCCCCATACACGGATCGCCTTGCAGGACGAGCTGACCAGGCAGTTTCGCCGGCAGATCGACCGTTTCTCCTTCCAGGCCAAGGGATCCGGCAAGAGCGGGCTGATCTCGGTCAGTCGATGCGGCCAGGAGATTTTGGAACGAACGGCCTGCGAGATTGATCCTCAAACCGGCGATCTTCTTCTTCGCTTCGAGGTCGGCTTTCCCGCCAACGGCCGGACCATCAACGCCCGCGAACTGGAACGGATCCTCTTTGATTTCTTGCCTTCTTGCGTTCAAAACGCCCTGTTTTTCCGAAATTTAGATGAAAATAAGCTGCGCCGGATCGTTGACCTCGCCGAAGATCAGCAGTTTATCCGGGAACAGCTTCCTAAACTGGGCCTCTGCGCCTTTATCGCGGACGGCAGCATTCTTCCCCGGGAATCCGGGGTATCCTCCCGGCCTATGCGGGACGCCGTCCCCTTTGTCTCCCCCGACGAACTGCGCGTCACCCTGGATTTGCCCCACAAAGGACGAATCAGCGGCATGGGCATTCCAAGGGGGATCACACTGATTGTCGGCGGCGGTTATCACGGTAAGTCTACCCTGCTTTCCGCCCTGGAGATGGGCGTTTATTCCCATATCGACGGGGACGGTCGGGAATATGCCATCACGGAAGATACGGCCATGAAAATCCGCGCGGAGGACGGACGCTGCATTCGTCAGACGGATATTTCCATGTTTATCCATGATCTGCCGAACGGCAAGGATACCGCTTCCTTTGTGACCGAAGACGCCAGCGGCAGCACCTCTCAGGCCGCGAATGTCATCGAGAGTCTCGAGTCATCCTCTTCTCTGCTTCTCATCGACGAGGATACCAGCGCGACGAATTTCATGATCCGAGATGAACTGATGCAGCGCGTGATCCATCGGGACATGGAGCCGATCATCCCCTTCATCGACAGGATCCGCGAGCTCTACGAGGATCATGGCGTTTCTTCGATCATCGTGGCGGGAAGTTCCGGTTCCTATTTCCATATCGCCGATCATATCATCCAGATGGATCGATACGTGCCCCGGGATATCACGACTTACGCGAAGCAAGAAGCGGAAAAATTTCCTCTTCTCCGAGAGGAGGTTCTTCGCGCCGGTCTTCCCTCTTTCGATCGCCGTCCGAAACCTTCCCCCGCCTTTCGCGCTCAAGACCGCGTGAAGATCAAGACCATGGGGCGGGACGGCGTGATGATCGACCATGAAACCATCGATCTGCGGTATGTGGAACAGATCACGGATCCGGAACAGGTGGCGGCCCTGGGATACTGCGTCAAATACGCGCAGAAACATATTTTAGACGGTAAGAAGACGCTGCGTGAGGCAGTGGAGGAACTCGACCGGCTGATCCGTCAACAGTCTCTGGCCGCCCTATGCGAGAACGCTTCCGGCGTATCCTCCCTGGCCCGCCCCAGAAAACAGGAGATCTTCGCCTGCTTCAACCGCTATCGGAGCCTTAAAATTTGATGAATACACAAAGGGCATAGCCTCGAAAGACTATGCCCTTTACCTAACTGATTTTTATGAGTCTGCCAATTACTGGCCCATCTGCTTCGCAACTTCCGCGGCGAAGTCTTCCTGCTTCTTCTCGATGCCTTCGCCGGTCTCGTAACGAACATAACCCGTTACGGTGACTTCGCATCCGACTTCCTTGGATACCTGCTTCAGGTACTTGCCAACAGTCAGCTCGTCATCGCGGAAATATACCTGATCCTGGAGGCAGTACTCCTTCAGCTCCTTGTTCAGACGGCCTTCCACCATCTTCTTCAGGATCGCCTCGGGCTTACCCTCCTTGGAGGCCTGCTCCATCAGGATCGCTCTCTCATGCTCCAGGAAATCCTGGGGCACGTCATTGCGGGTGTTATAACGGGGATTAAGCGCCGCAACCTGCATCGCCACATTCTTGGCCGCTTCCTTAACCGCGTCGTTGACGATTTCGCTGCTCACATTCACCAGAACCGCGATACGTCCGCCGCCGTGCACATAGGCGCCCACATAGCTGTCGCTCTTGACCTGCTCGAAACGGCGAATCTGAAGATTCTCGCTGATCACGGCCACCTTCGCCACCAGCGCGTCCTTTACGCTGATGCTGGGATCCTTCTCCCAAGCTTCCGCCATGAAACCGTCCATATCCGTCGCCTTCGTATCCAGCGCCTGATGGGCCACATCCGATACGAACTCCTGGAAAATCGCGTTCTTCGCGACAAAGTCGGTCTCCGAGTTTACTTCCACGATGGCTCCGGTCTTCTGATCTTCCGATACCGCGACGGCCACCAGACCCTCGGCGGCGATGCGGCCGGCCTTCTTGGCCGCCGTAGCGATACCCGCCTTACGAAGGTACTCGATGGCGGCGTCCATATCGCCGTCGCTAGCCGTAAGAGCCTTCTTGCAATCCATCATACCCGCGCCAGAGATCTCGCGCAGTTCCTTAACCATAGCTGCTGTAATATTCATGCTCTTCCCTCCGAAATGTGTAGGATCAATGATTACTCGTCTTCCTCTTCCGCAGTCTCAACCGCGGCCTCTTCTTCCGCCTCGGTATCCTCGGCGGCGCTCATCTGCTCGCCCTGGTTCGCCTCGATGACGGCGTCGGCGATCGTAGAGGCGATCAGCTTCACCGCGCGGATGGCGTCGTCGTTTCCGGGGATTACGTAATCGATCTCATCGGGATCGCAGTTCGTATCCACAATACCCACCAACGGGATATCCAGGATATGAGCTTCCTGAATCGCGATGTGCTCCTTACGAGGATCTACTACAAAGATCATGTCCGGAACATCCTTCATGTCGCGGATACCGTTCAGGTTCTTCTGCAGCTTGTCCAGCTCCGCCTTCAGATTCAGTACTTCCTTCTTCGGCAGGATATCAAAAGTGCCGTCCGCCTCCATCGTCTCCAGCTCGATCATACGATCGATACGGCTGCGAATGGTCTTGAAGTTGGTCAGCATACCGCCCAACCAACGGTTGTTAACATAATACATGCCGCAGCGCTCGGCCTCGCTCTTGACAGCCTCCTGCGCCTGCTTCTTGGTGCCGACGAACAAGATCTTGCCGCCTTCGGCAGCCACTGCCTTCACCGCCGCGTAAGCCTCGTCCACCTTACGGTTGGTCTTCTGCAGGTCGATGATATAAATGCCGTTACGCTCCGTAAAGATATAAGGAGCCATCTTGGGGCTCCATCTTCTGGTCTGATGTCCGAAATGCACGCCGGCTTCCAGAAGCTGTTTCATAGAAATAACACTCATGTCTTTCCCTCCGCTAATTTTGTTTTTCCTCCTTGTTCGGCCGTTTTCACGTCCCACCCCGTCGGGGCACCGAGACGTTATGACCGAAAAGTGTGGATTTGCCCTCTTTCGGGCCGTTCTTTAGTATACCGGATTTCCTGGGAAAAATCAAGTACAATTTTCCCTTTCTTCCAAATTATTTTTCAGACAGGCCAAGGCTTCTTCCAGATCCTGTTTTATCTTCCATCGTGATTTTGACCGTGCTTCGCTGATTTTGCGCAGGGACTTCTCTTCATAAAAATAGTCCACGACTGTTTCGTAGTATGGGGACGGCAGGCCTTTTAGCATATTTTGTAAGTCCTGCTGTCGGCGGGGATCCTCCCATGGCTCCGACTGTTCCTTTCTCGCCGCCCCTTCCGCGGGACATCTTAGCCCGTAGAGTTCCATACGACAAAGCATCAGGCGCTGACACAGGATCTGATATTTTCGCCAACCGATTCCTATTTCTGACGCGATCTCTTCGTGAGTGGGTTCCCGTTTCAGCTGTTGACACAACCGTTCCCGACATTTTTCATACGCCCTCTTTTTCTGATACAGCCTCCGGGGAATCCCCGTGCCGGCTTCCATTCCTTTCCGCATTTGATAACGGATTTTAGGATACGCGTATGCCGGAAAATGAGGGCTTAACCTGGGGTTAAATCCTTCCACTGCCTCGATCAATCCGATGACTCCGCAGGCAAACATGTCTTCCTCCTCTGTCTGCCACGGGATATGGCCCCGGACGCGTTCGACGCATTGCCGGACCAGATCGATATACTGCCATACCAAGTGGTTCCGCTGTTCCGTCTTTCTTTCTTGTAAGTAAACGCTCCAATATCTTGTCTCATCCTGTGTCACATTTTACGGAGCTCTGCCTGTATGAACCCGCCGTTAATCAGATATTGCCATACTTCTTCAGTTCGTCGCGAAGAGCAGAATTTAGGATCCGGATGTATGTGCCCTTCATCCCCAAGGATCTGGACTCGATGACTCCCGCGCTCTCAAACTTACGCAGGGCATTCACGATGACCGACCGGGTGATTCCCACCCGATCGGCAATCTTACTGGCCACCAAGAGCCCTTCCTCGCCCTCTAACTCCTGAAAGATATGAAGAATTGCCGCTAATTCGGAATAAGACAGGGTCGCGATCGCCGCCTGGATCGCTTCGTTTTTCTTTTTCTCCTGCTCGCTCTCCTGATAAATCGCCTGCGCCAGTTCCCTGGCCACCACCAGAGAGATAAATTCCACTAAAATCAATTCGTCCGGCGTATAGTCTCCCTCCTGCCGGCAGATGATCAGCGTTCCTATGCGCTGCCCGGCGGAATCCAGCGGAATGAGCACGCTTTTTACGATCTCGTCTTTGGTTCCCACGCCAAAGGATCGCAGGTCCGCGTTCTCCGTAATCTCCGTAATGCGGTTTAAGGAACCGGCCCGACGATCTGACACCGACGTGCCCTTCTCCCAATACGCTTCCAGCACCTCCGGTTCCTCTTCGTAACGAAATACCGAAAGCGCCTTGCCCTTCTGGGAGAGGATCAATACGCTGGAGGACAGCATCTCCGCGCAGAGCGCGGAAATCTCCTCGAACATCAGCGGATCCATTCCCGCTTTCTTCACCAAACTATGAATACTCCGTACTTTCTTCAGCAATTCTTCGTTCATTCGAACCCTTATCCTTTCATTCTGCCTGTTCGCTGTATCCGCATTCTTTAGAGGAACATACGAACCTCGTATTTTTTCCTTTTTTCTCTACCATATAAGATCCGCATTTGGGACATTTTTGGGCAACGGGTTTGTCCCAAGACACGAAGTCACATTCCGGATGCCTGGAGCAGCCGTAAAATACTCTTCCCTTACGGGACTTGCATACCTGAATCGGCGCCCCGCATATCGGACAGGGCACATCTAAAAGTTCCTGGTATGGCTTGGTGTTTCTGCATTCCGGAAATCCCGGACAGGCATAGAATTTACCGTACCGTCCGGTCTTAAGAACCATGTTGCGGCCGCATTTCTCGCAGATTACGTCCGTGACCTCGTCTTCGAGCTGAACCTTCTCCAGTTCATTAGACGCCTTTTCCACCAGAGGTTCGAAACCGACGTAAAAATCCTGCAATATGGTTCGCCAGTCCACCTCGCCCTCTTCCACTTTATCCAGTTTTTCCTCCATACCGGCCGTAAAGCGAATATCCACGATCTCCGAGAAATACTGGCTGATCATCTGGTTCACGATCATCCCCAGTTCGGTGACATAAAGCACCTTTTTCTCTTTGGCCAGATAGGTTCTGGCGATCAGCGTCGCTATAGTGGGCGCGTAAGTGCTGGGACGGCCCACGCCGTTATCCTCCAACGCCTTGACCAGCGCCGCTTCCGTATAACGGGGAGGGGGCTGGGTAAAATGCTGCTGCGGCTCTACGGACTTCATCTGCACCTCGTCCCCGGTCTCGAGGCCTTCGATGGTCTCGAACTTCTCCTGCTCTTCCTCTTGCTCTTTATAAACCTGGAGGAAGCCCGCAAACACCAACTTGGAGCCCGTAGAGGTAAACTCGAATCCATCTTTTTCCAGGATGATCTGCAGCGTATCATACACCGCGGCCGCCATACGGCTCGCCACAAAGCGCTCGTAGATCAGCTTATACAGACGCATCTGATCTCTGGACAGGCTTTCCTGCACCTTGATCGGGGTGTATTGCATATACGTGGGACGAATGGCCTCATGGGCGTCCTGTATCCGCTGTCCCGCCGGCGCGGCCTTGACCTGTCCTACATACTCCTGCCCGTATTGCTGAGCAATCATCTTGACCGCCGCCTCGTGTGCCTCCTCCGCGATACGGGTGGAATCGGTACGCAGATAGGTGATGAGTCCCACCGTTCCGCCGCCCACATCCACGCCCTCATAGAGCTGCTGCGCGATCTGCATCGTTTTCTGGGGAGAAAAACCGAGCCGCTTTGAGGCCTCCTGCTGCAGGGTGCTGGTGGTAAAGGGAAGCGGCGGCCGCCGGTTTCTTTTACCCTTTTTTATGTCCTTCACAAAAAAGCTGCCTACTGCCCGGATACGTTCGATCAGCTCTCTCGCCTCTTCTTCCTTATGGATCTCGGGCTTTTCCTGACCCACTTTGGAGAGCCTGGCCAAAAGCGTTCCTTTGGCTTTTTTCTTATTAAACTTTCCCTCGATAGTCCAGAACTCTTCCTGGACGAAATCCTGGATCTCGTTTTCCCGGTCGCAGAGAAGCTTGAGGGCGGCGGACTGCACGCGTCCGGCGCTCAGGCCCTTGCGCACCTTCTTCCACAAAACGGGGCTCATTTTATAGCCCACGATCCGGTCCAGCACACGCCGGGCCTGCTGGGCGTCCACCAGGTTTTGATCGATCCCCCGCGCCTGTTTCAGCGACTTACGCACCGCGTCCTTCGTGATCTCGTTGAAGGTAATGCGTTTGGTCGTTTGTTCCGGCAGATTCAGCACGTGAGACAGATGCCAGCTGATGGCTTCTCCCTCACGGTCCGGGTCCGTCGCCAGATAGACACGGTCCACCTTATGCGCCTCTTTCTTCAGACGGCTGACCAGATCCCCTTTGCCTCTGATCGTGATATATTTGGGTTCAAACCCGTGTTCGACATCCACGCCCAACTGACTCTTGGGAAGATCCCGCACATGTCCGTTGGAGGCGATGACCTCATAATTGGAACCAAGAAATTTCTGGATTGTCTTCGCCTTTGCCGGAGACTCTACAATAACCAGATTCTTTGCCATATTTTCCATACTCCTTACTTATTGCTTTTTTCGCAGGATACCGCCGTCCGGTCGGCGCTCCACATAGCCGGACAGCTCCAGCATCGTAACGCACTGCATAAACTTGTCCGCCTCGATCCCCAGCTTCTGAGACAGCTCCTGCAAATTCTGGGCGGTCCAGCCCACATGCTCCCAGACACGCTGCACGTCCGCGTCGCAAAACCTCTTCTCCGGCTCTTCCGACGGCGCCGCGTCTCCTAATTCCGCGGGAATCACACTCCAGTCGCTGACCAGAACCGCGCCCTGCCCGAGCAGGCGATGGGTTCCCCGACTGTTTGGACTAAAGATCTGCCCGGGCACCGCGAAAACCTCCTTACCCGCCTCCAGCGCCTGATCCGCCGTAATGAGGGCGCCGCTGCGCTCCGCGGCCTCCACGATCACGACGCCGCTGCTCAGGGCGGCTATAATGCGGTTTCTCATGGGAAACAGCCCCGCCTTGGGAGGCGTTCCCGGCGCGTATTCGGAAAGCAGGAGCCCCCACTTGGAGATCCTTTCATACAGACGCAGATTACCCTTGGGATAACAAATATCGATACCGCACCCTAAAACCGCGATGGTTTTGCCCCTGGCGTCCAGCGCCCCCTGATGGGCGCAGGCGTCGATGCCGCTGGCCATTCCGCTGACGATGGTATAACCGGCCCGCGCCAGATTCTGCCCCAGATACCTGGCGACACCCGCGCCGTAGGGCGTACACTTGCGTGAACCGACCACCGCGAGGCAGCGGGTCGCCAGAAGGTTTACATCCCCCCTGGCGAAAAGCCTGTATACCGACGGCCTGATGCAGCGAAGCCCTTCCGGAAACAGGGCATGTTCCCTGGTCATGACGACAATGCCCTGATCCGCCCACTCCTGACAGCGCCTACGGATCGGCTCCAGGTCCTTCGCTTCCTCCAGCGCCCTCGCCTGTTCCTCTTTAAGCCCCGCGGCCATGTATTGATCCGCTCCCGCCTCATAGACGGCGGTCACGCTGCCGCAAGCCTCTATCAACGCGTCCCTTTTTACGGGTCCGATACCGGCCTGCCCGCAGAGCCAGATCCAATAATAATCCTCCTGTGTATACATCATCTTAACCTCCACATCATTAGAATATGTCAGCATTCCGATGCGGCAGATTAAAATCTGTGCTCTACATTATAACGTTTTTTTTCGCGCTTGTATAGTCCCAAATTCAAATATTCTGAAAATAGTAGCCTTTTCTGTCTTTTTCTGAAAAGTCTGATCTTTTTGTCCTATCCGGTGTTTTTTCCGAAAAAAATATTTTTTTCAAAAAATCACCGACCACTTCCCAAAAACGAGCGATTATATATTATGTCAGCGTTCCGGTGCGGAAAAGAAAGGAGGATCTCTCATGTTCTGTTCCATATCCGGCTGCACTCTGAGCGGCGCCTCCGGCGCCCTCGTTCGTGTGGAGACTACTCTCTCCAACGGTTTGCCCAATTTCTATGTGGTGGGCCTTCCGGACAGCATCGTCCGCGAATCGAAGGAACGGATCCGTTCCGCGCTGCAAGACAGCGGTTTCTCTTTTCCCTCCGGACGGATCACCGTGAATCTGGCTCCCGCCCATCTGAAAAAAATCGGCAGCGCCTTGGATTTTCCCATCGCCGCGAGCATCCTTTGCGCCGAAGGCCTTCTTCCCCAGGGGGAAGACAGCCTCCTGTCCCGGGCCATGCTGCTCGGGGAGTTATCCTTAAACGGGGAACTGCGGCCGGTGCCCGGCGCTTTAGCCATGGCCGCCCACGCCAAGGATCTGGGCTGCCGCCGTCTTCTTTTACCCGCGGAAAACGCCAAGGAGGCCGCCTTGCTGGACGGCCCGGAAATCATCGGTATTCGCACATTAGGGGAAGCCGTGGATTATCTGCGCGGTTTTCGCGCTCTCTCCCCGACGCCCCATCATTTCCCCCTACTTTCCGCGGCGGATCCCAAACCCTTGCAGGCGCTCATGGGGCAACCTCTTACGTTACGCGCCTTAACCGTCTCCGCCGCTGGAATGCACCCCATCCTGCTCTGGGGGCCCCCGGGCACCGGGAAAACCATGGCCGCCCAGGCGCTGCGCGCCCTGCTGCCCCCTCCCAGTCCTCGGGAATATCTAGAGACCGGCTCCGTCTACAGCAGTCTAGGCCTCTCCCTCCCCAAAGAACGGCCCTATCGAGCGCCCCACCACACCGTATCGGCAGCCGGCCTCGCGGGAGGCGGACAACCGATAAAGCCGGGAGAAATCACGCTGGCTCATCACGGAATCCTGTTTCTGGATGAACTGCCCGAATTCTCCCGGCCCGTATTGGAAACCCTGCGTCAACCCCTGGAAGAACACCGGATCCGCATCCGCCGTTCCCACGAGAGCGTGACCCTGCCCGCGGATTTTCTTCTGATCGCCAGCATGAATCCCTGCCCTTGCGGGTACTATCCGGATCGCTCCCGCTGTCAATGCAGCGAGTCGCAGATCCGCCACTACCTAGGCCGGCTCAGGGGGCCGCTTTTGGACCGGATCGATCTGGGGGTCCTGCTTGGAGCCCCAGACTACGAAGATCTGAAGCCTTTATCTGCCAACGACGCGGAAAACCTTCGCGAAAGCGTCCGCAAGGCCCGCGAGATCCAGGCCAAACGATATCAAGAGCTTCCTTATCACTATAATGCCCAAATCCTCTCCACGGATCTGCCCCGGTTTTGCCCCCTTTCTTTCGAAGGCGAGGATCTCTTAAAAACCGCCTACCGGCATTACCGTCTAAGCGTCCGGGGCATGCACCGGATCTTAAAGATCGCCCGCACCCTGGCAGATCTCTCCGAGTCGTCCTCTATCGGGATCCCCCACCTACAGGAAGCGATTCAGCTTCGCTGTCCCGATTTTTTGGGGATGACATCCTGTTAAGCGGATTCCAGCAGGCAGACCACTTCCGCCGCGATTCCTTCTTCCCTTCCGGTAAAGCCCAGTCTCTCCTCGGTCGTCGCTTTCAGGTTAATTTGGGTGGGATCGCATTCCATGACCCTCGCCAAATTTTCCCGCATCCGCGGGAAATAGCCGCCAAGCTTAGGCCGCTGGGCGATCACCACCCCATCCACGTTGCCGATCCGATACCCTTCTCCTTTCACGATCTTCATCACCTGTTCCAGCAGCAGGAGGCTGTCGATTCCCGCGTATCGCGGATCCTGATCGGGAAACCATCTGCCGATATCGCCTTTGCCTACGGCGCCCAGAAGGGCGTCCATCAAGGCGTGGGTCAGCACGTCCGCGTCGGAATGCCCCAGAAGGCCCATGGAGTGGGGAATCTCCACGCCTCCCAAAATCAGTTTTCTCTCCGGCACCAACCGGTGTACATCATATCCGATTCCGATTCTCATGATCTCATCCTTTCTTTAAGATATAAACCGGGTCTGAGTCGTATAAAGCGTGTAATAATGCCCCTTCTTCTCCATCAGCTCTTCGTGAGTGCCCGCCTCTTCGATGTTTTTATGATTAATCACCATGATGCGGTCCGACTTGCGGATCGTAGACAGGCGGTGGGCGATGACAAAGGAAGTCCTACCCTTTAAGAGATTTTCCAATCCCTTCTGTAACGCCTGTTCCGTACGAGTATCGATGCTGGAAGTGGCTTCGTCCAGAATCAAGATCTTAGGATTCGCCAAAAGGGCCCTGGCAAAGGAGATCAACTGTCTCTGTCCTACGGAGAGGCGGCTTCCTCTCTCGTTGACCTGGGTCTGATATCCCCTTTCCATCTCCATGATGAACTCATGGGCGCATACGGTCTTGGCCGCCTCCACCACCTCTTCGTCCGTGGCGTCCAGTTTTCCGTACCGGATATTGTCCATGATCGTTCCGGAGAAGATAAAGCTGTCTTGCAGCATCACGCCCATCTGTTTACGCAATGACTGCAGCGTCACCTTCGCGATGTCGTAACCGTCGATACGGATCTGCCCTTTTTGAATATCATAGAACCGGCTGATTAAGTTGATCACCGTGGTTTTCCCCGCGCCCGTAGGCCCGACCAAGGCGATGCTTTGTCCCGGATTCACCCGAAAACTCACGTCCTCCAGGATCGGCATGTTGGGCTCGTATTCGAAGGTCACATGATCGAATTCCACCGCTCCTTGAATCGGAGGAAGATCGACGGCGTCCGGGGCGTCCTGAATCCTAGGATCCTCGTCGATCGTCTCGAAGATCCTTTCCAGATAGGCCATGTTCGTGATGACCTGATTATAGAAATTGCTCAGATTGATGACGGGAGACCACAGGCGTCCCGTGAACCCCAGAAAGGCAATCAGGGTTCCCGCCGATACCGAATGCTCTAAGAGGGCGATGCCCACCAGAATCACCGCGCCGTTAGCTATCGTAGAAATGATCTCGATGGAGGGCGTCACTAAGTTGTTCAGACGGATGGCCCGCATCCACGTCTTACGATAATCATCCTGTACGTTATCCAGGATCTCGGCATTGTAGTTTTCCCGCACGAAAGACTGGGTCACCTTCATTCCCGCCAGGCTCTCGTGAACGTAGGCGTTTAGGTTGGAGGATTTGTTGCTTACCCTCTGCCAGGCCACACGGTTCCACGTCTTGAGCCGGAACACCACGAAGATCATAATCGGCATCGCCGCGAGGCAGACCAGCGTCAGCACGGGATCCATGAAAAACATGATGATGAGCACGATGATCAGGCTGAATCCCTCCGCCAATACGTTGACAAGGCTTCCGGAGAGCAGATCGCTCACCGAATTGACGTAATTGACCACTCGGACGATGATCTTTCCGTGGGGACGGTCATCGTAAAAGGAAAAGGGCAACTTTTGCAGATGGACGAACAGATCCCGACGCATGGTCTGGATGATGGTCTGTCCCAGCTCGTTGACCACCTTGATCCTCTTTTTCAAACATACCGCGCTGATCAAAATGAGCACGGCAAAAACAGAACAGAGAAACACCAGCTTCTTTACGTCTCCTTCCGGGATGACCCGGTCGATCGTTTCTTTTACCAGAAGAGGAATGACGATATTGGCGATGCTGGCTAGAAGCATCAGCGCCAGGGCGAAGACCAGTTTCTTCCGATGGGGCTTTAGATAGCCGAACAACCGCTTAAGATGCTTAAAATTAAATTCCTGTCGGAGCGTCTCATCTACATTATATACGTTACGCGCCATCAGTCCTCGCCTCCTTCCTGCATGCCTTCTGTGACGATTCCCATCTGCTGACAGTAGATCTCGTAATATCGGCCTTTTAGGGCCAGCAGCTCGTCGTGGGTTCCTCTTTCGGCGATTTCGCCGTGATCCAGAACCAGAATCTGATCCGCGTCCTTGACCGAGGAGATGCGGTGGGCAATGATGAAACGGGTCTGATTGCTCTGCTGTTTCTTCAGCCCGTCAAAGACCCGAAACTCCGTCTCCATATCCAGCGCCGACGTGGTATCGTCTAAAATGAGGATATGGGGCTGCACCAGGAGCGCCCGGGCCAGGGCCAGACGCTGCTTCTGACCGCCGGACAGGCCCACGCCCCGTTCTCCCACGATCGTATCGAAACCCTCGGGAAACTGGGTGATAAACTCCGTCGCGCCGGCGAGCTCCGCCGCCCGTTCCACTTCTTCCATGGAAGCTTTGGGGTTTCCGTAGGCGATATTTCCCTCGATCGTATCCGAGAACAGGAACACGTCCTGCATGGTCATGGCGATCTTGCGCCGGATCTCGTATTTATCCAGATTCTTTACATTGATATTATCAATATAAACCCCTCCGGAACTCACGTCGTAAAACCGCATGATCAGATTCATCATCGTCGATTTTCCCGCCCCCGTAGCGCCCATAACCGCCACGGTTTGTCCCGGCTCCACCTTAAAGGAAATGTTTTTCAGGATCATCTCTTTGTCATAGCGGAAGGAGACGTCCCGGAATTCCAATGAGCCGCTGACCGGCACTTCTCTCGGCCGTTCCGGATTCCGAATCACGGGTTCCACGAAGGCGACGGTCTTCATCTTGTCGTATGCGGCGACGAAACGCATCAGGTCGTTTAAGAGCCATCCAAAGGATCTTAACGGATTGTTGACTGCCCACAGATAGCCGTTGATCATGACCAGATCCTCGATGGACATGCTGCCGCTAAGACACATGGCGCCGCCAACGGCGATCATGATAAAGGACAGGCTCACCGCTAGAGCGTCCATCACGGGTATGTACTTGGCCTGCATTCTGGCCGCCGACAGGTTGGCTTCTTTATAGGCCGCGTTCCGCTTGTCGAACTTCTCGATCTCGTAATCTTCCTTCGCAAAGGCCTTTACGACGCGGTTTCCGCTGATATTCTCCTGCACCATGGAATTGAGCCTGGAATATTCCTCCCGCACTTCCACATGGGCTCCGCGGATATGGCTGGCCATGCGAATCGCCAGCACGAAGATAAAGGGCGCTACGATCAGAAGAATCAGCGTAAACGTCACGTTGATGCTAAACATCATCACCAGGGCGAAAACAAACGTACACAGATTGATCACCAGCTGATAGACCACAAAGGCCACGAAGACTCGAATCGCCTCGATGTCTCCTGTCAGACGGGACATGAGATCGCCCACCCGATTCTTGTCGAAGAACCGAAAATCCATGCGCTGGATTCTGCGATAAATATCGTCTCGAATCTCACAGATCACCTTCTGGGAGATATCCTCGAAGATCCATAGATAGACGTATCGCAGGACGGCAATCAAAAGGGCCGCCCCCAACATGAGCCACAGATAAGGCATGAGCCGCTCCGTCAGCCCCTCGCCGATGACCTCGCCCACGATCTTACCCGTGGCATAGGGCGAGACCATGGAGAGGCCGGCCACCGCCACCGTCAGGACCAAGGCCATCGCGAATGCCCAGGCATAGCGACGGATGTAAGTCCATACGTATTTTAATGCTTCCTTCATCGTTTTCCCACCTTTCCGGGTGTTTTTCAACGCCTATTATACAGAAGAAACGCCGTTATGGAATGGATTTTTCGAATATAAACCTGTACTAATCTTAACCCTTTTGGTTTCACCAATCACTTTTTGCTCTTTTTCGACACCTTCTTCCGTTTTTGTTTTTTTGAAATTCTCCATCTTTTTGCTGGATTTTTTTTAAGTTATCCGCTATAATGAAATCATCCATTGATTCTAACACGTGGAGGAGAATATCTATGCACCCTTTTCAGATCAGTGCCGAGGATTTCAATCCGAAAGTGCTCTTTCAATATAAATCCCATGTCAAGCCGCGGCCGATCAGCCACACTCATGATTTTTTAAGCGTGCATTATGTCGTATCCGGTCATTGCATGTTCGAAGTAGACGGCAAGGAATATCTGGTCAAGAAGGACGATATGGTGATCATCAACCCCGGCGTTTCCCATCATTCCATCCCCATCGAGAATACGGACTGTGTCATCTTCTACCTGGGAATCGATGAGCTATGCATCAAAGGATATCCCAAAAACTTCATTCCGGTGAACAGCACCATCGTCCCGATCCGTAAGTATATTCATGAACTCTATAACTGTTATCACAACATCATCAGCGTCCAGGAGAAGAAGGAGACCCTATGGGCGTTGATGGCCAAGGAACTGTCCTTGCAGTTTCTCGTGATTCTCCTTAAGGAGTTATCCCCCCAGGCCACCAACAACCTGTCGGACTATTTCCATCTGGAAACCTACGACAAGGCTACCATCGCCCAGACAATCACCAATTATTTCCAGGAAAACTACATGAAAAAGATCTCCATCGAGGAGATCGCGAAATCCACATATCTGAGTACGACGTACATTACGAAGATCTATAAGGAAATCACGGGAGATACCCCGATCAACTACCTGATCAACCTGCGCATGGAAAAGGCCCGGGAAATCCTGAGCGAAGGTCATTTTTCCATCCAGACCGTCGCGAAACGGGTAGGATACGACGATCCTTATTATTTCAGCAAGCTGTTTAAGAAGAAGTTTGGATACTCTCCCTCGACCTTCAAACTGCAGGCCTGTGAGATCACGGCCACGGATAAAGCTATATGAATCGAAAAGCCTCTCCCGGAGCGGGAGAGGTTTAATTACCATGATTATATGCAGTAAAATTAAGATCAAAGGCCAGAACATGCAGAATAAAGCTATGTTGCAGATCTGGTTTGCAAAGCATTCTTGCCTTTTGTTGATTAAATCTTAAAACAAAGATCTTACTATCTTCGGAAATAATAGGGCATTCCTTCATGTGATTTTGAAGAGATTCGCTCAACTCCTTTACCGGAATGCTTTCAATCCCTGTCCTTTTATCCCTCATCATCAAATCAAGCATCGTCAATTTTGACCATTCTCTCAATTTGTCCATAAAATCCAAGGCGTATTCGGCTTGTTCTCTTGTCTTCAAAACATGAAAAGTATAGTCCTTTTTGTCAGTAAAATACTGAAAACTAAAACGGATGGGGGCAGCGTTGGAACGTTCTTTGCTGATGGTGGGGCCGTTCTGGTTTTTAATGTTTTTGACGCTTTTCATTGTTCGATATAGTTTTTCTTGAAATACTCTTTCATGGTCTGTCGGTCAATGATACCATTTAATACTTCTCCATTATGTGTCGCATCCTTCCAGGGCTTTTCTTGATGCGTCATATTCCGCAAGCCCCATGCGCTATATTGCCCGAATACATTATAGACCATTTCCAGAATCTGCGCATCCTTTGGAGCAATTTCTCTTGCTGCGTCTTCGGCTTCTTCGTCACAGGGAAGATGAAACGGATCTGCGTTATAGTGATGATAAACAGAGGGCACAACGGGACCGTGCTCCCATGCGATAATGTTGTCCTCAAATAAGGAACCATTATCCAATGCCAGCGAGCAACCTTCTGCATAATACAGTAGCTTTAACAGTTTTAGCAGCGAGAGATCTTCGCCGTCTCCGGATGCTTTTTCGAACTCATTACGCACAATGAACCATTGAGCAACTTTAAGTGCATCATACATTCAAAACACCTCCTCGCAATTGAATTATACGCAATTAGGATTCATTTTGCAAGCATTTCAGTAAAAAACTAAAATTCACAGACTGAAACAAGAAATTTTAAGAAGAACCCCCTTCGGAGAGAGGCTTACTCTTGATAATGAATCTAAGTGACCGCAGCCGGGCAAGAGATCCACTCTCTGCCCGGTTCTTTTTATGCAACTATCCCCAAACTATCCCCAAAACGCAGGTTTTCCCTTCCTGGTAAAAACAAAACCGCCTAGACAATGGCTTGTCTAAGCGGTTTGTGAAGTGCGCGCAGTAGGATTCGAACCCGCGGCCTTCTGGTCCGTAGTCAGACGCTCTATCCAGCTGAGCTATGCGCGCACAAAGCGGGTGATGGGAATCGAACCCACGTATCCAGCTTGGAAGGCTGGTGTTCTACCATTGAACTACAC
>CALWBZ010000046.1 GCA_944376225.1 uncultured Clostridia bacterium
GCAGCAAATTGTAAACTTCTCTACAGCGGAGAAGGAGGAAAATTTATAGGAGGTGCTTGAAGAAAATGGCACGTATTGCTGGTGTTGATTTGCCCAGAGAGAAACGCGTTGAGATCGGTCTGACCTACATTTACGGTATTGGCCGTGCCAGCTCGAATCGTATTCTGGCGGAAGCAGGTATCGATCCCGATACCCGTGTGCGCGATCTGACGGATGAACAGGAAGCAAAGCTGAGAGAGATCATCGATCGGACTCAGGTTGTGGAGGGTGATCTGCGCAGAGAAGTCGCGATGAACATTAAGAGACTGACAGAAATTGGCTGCTATCGTGGAATTCGCCATCGGAGAGGTCTGCCTGTCCGCGGCCAGAATACCAAGAATAACGCCCGTACCCGGAAAGGCCCGAAGAGAACCGTGGCCAACAAGAAGAAGTAATCAGGAGGTTAGGAAATGGCAAAGAAGTCTGCAGGTGGAGCTGCAAAGAAAGTTGTGCGCCGTCGTAACCGTAAGAATGTGGATCGGGGTCAGGCGCATATTCAGTCTACGTTTAACAACACAATCGTAACCCTTACCGACACCGCGGGAAACGCTCTTTCTTGGGCGAGCGCGGGTGGACTGGGCTTTAGAGGCTCTCGTAAGAACACGCCTTTTGCCGCGCAGATGGCGGCGGAGACGGCCGCGAAGGCCGCGATGGAGCACGGTCTGAAGACGGTAGAAGTATTCGTAAAGGGTCCCGGAGCGGGACGCGAGTCCGCGATTCGCGCTCTGCAGGTAGCGGGTCTCGAGGTGACGATGATCACGGATGTGACGCCGGTTCCGCATAACGGATGCCGCCCGCCGAAGCGTAGAAGAGTCTAATTAGGAGGTATTAGGAAGATGGCAGTAAATAGAGTTCCTGTGCTGAAAAGATGCAGATCGCTCGGTTTGGATCCGATTTACCTGGGGATTAACAAGAAATCCAAGAGAGAATTAAAGAGAGCCAACCGTAAGGTGAGCGAGTATGGTCTGCAGCTGAGAGAGAAGCAGAAGGCGAAGTTTATATATGGAGTTTTGGAGCGTCCTTTCCGCAACTACTATGAGAGAGCGGTTAAGATGCCCGGCATGACCGGTCTGAACCTGATGGTGATGCTGGAGATGAGACTGGACAACGTACTGTTCCGCCTGGGATGGGCGAGAACCCGTATGGAGGCCCGTCAGATCGTAGATCACAAGTTCGTGCTGGTCAACGGAAAGCAGGTCAATATTCCTTCTTATCAGGTAAAGGTGGGCGATACCATCGAGATCAAGGAGAAGTGCAAGACCTATCAGAGAATGAAGGATGTTTTGGACGCGACGGCGGGACGGCTGGTGCCCGACTGGCTGGATTGCGACGTGGAAGCCTTAAAGGCAACGGTCAAGGCGCTGCCTACACGCGAAGCCATCGACGTTCCCGTGGACGAGATGTTGATCGTCGAGTTGTATTCTAAATAATTAACGTGTAGATAGTAAAGGAGGGCCCCTGTGTTAGAATTTGAGAAACCACGCATCGAAGTGTCAAAGGTTAGCGAAGACGGGACATACGGCTGCTTTGTCGTAGAACCGTTGGAGAGAGGTTATGGAATCACGTTAGGGAACTCTTTGCGCAGAATCATGCTTTCATCTTTACCGGGAACAGCGGTTTCCAGCATCAAGATTGACGGAGTGCTTCATGAGTTCTCCACCATTCCCGGGGTTAAGGAGGATGTGGCCGAGATCGTGCTGAATCTGAAGAATCTGGCGCTGAAGGCAAGCGAGGACTTCACGGAGCCTCGCACCGCCTATATCGACTTTCGCGGAGAAGGCGTCGTACATGCTTCGGATATCAAGATCTCTTCCGACATCCAGATTATGAATCCCGATCTGGTGATCGCCACGCTGTCCGGCGGACAGGATACGCACCTGTCCATGGAGCTTTCGATTACAACCGGACGCGGCTATGTGGGAGCGGATAAGAATAAGAAAGATGATCAGGCTGTCGGCGAGATACCGATAGACTCACTCTACACTCCTGTGCAGCGTGTGAATTTCACGGTGGAGAATACGCGTGTCGGTCAGATCACCGATTATGATAAGTTGACGCTGGAGGTATGGACCAAAGGGACCATCACGCCTCAGGACGCGGTGAGCCTTGCGGCTAAGGTGATGAACGACCACTTGGCGCTGTTTATCGATCTGTCGGATAACGCCCGCAATACGGAAATCATGGTAGAAAAAGAAGAGGATCAGAAGGAGAAGGTTCTGGAGATGACCATCGAAGAGCTGGATCTGTCGGTTCGTTCTTATAACTGCCTGAAGCGCGCGGGAATCAACACCGTAGAAGATCTGACCAACAAGTCCGAAGAAGAGATGATGAAGGTTCGTAATCTGGGCCGGAAGTCTCTGGACGAAGTATTGGGCAAGCTGGAACAGCTGCACTTGAAACTGAAGCCCAGTGAAGAATAAACTCCAATGGGAGTTTAGACAATTATTGATTATTTCAGGAGGTATATTATGGCTGGATACAGAAAGCTTGGAAGAACTTCTTCCCAGCGTAAGGCGATGCTGCGAAGCCTGACAACGGATCTGTTGTATCATGGCCGGATCACCACCACCGTTACGAGAGCGAAGGAAGTTCGCCGACAGGCTGAAAAGCTGATTACGCTGGCTGTTCGTGAGAAGGATAACTATGAGACCGTAACCGTGACCCAGAAGGTTCCCAAGAAGACCGCTGACGGGAAGCGTGTGAAGGAAGTTGTTGACGGTAAGAAGGTGACCGTTTACGAGGATGTCACCAAGACCATTAAGAAGGATATGCCGTCCCGTCTGCATGCTCGCAGACAGATGCTGCAGGTATTCTACGATGTGGTAGAGACCCCCAAGGACGGTATTAAGAAGCGTTCGCTGTCCAAGAAGGTGGATATGCCCGCGAAGATGTTCGATGAGATTGGACCGAAGTATGAGAAGCGTAACGGCGGTTATACCCGTATCGTGAAGGTTGGCCCCAGAAAGGGCGACGGCGCCGAGATGGCGATCATCGAATTGGTATAAAAGATCCGCTTAAGGAGTTCGCCGGAGGGCGGACTCCTTTTCTATACGAAGCTTGTGGGATCCGGCGGACCCTCGCGCCGCCAGGAGAAAGGAAAAGAATCTATGGAATTTATGATCGAAGCCAAAGACCTGACCTTCGAATACCCGGTATACGATGAAAACGGCAACGAGACCGGAAGCGTGCGGGCCGTTGACCGGATGGACATCCTGGTGCAGAAGGGAGAATTCGTGGCGGTTCTGGGGCATAACGGCTCGGGGAAATCCACCTTCGCAAGGCATATCAACGCCCTGTTTCTGCCCACGGATGGGGAGATTCTCGTAGACGGCATGGATACGAAGGACGATACGAAAGTATGGGATATCCGGAAGAACGCGGGAATGGTTTTTCAGAACCCGGATAATCAGATCATCGCCTCCGTCGTAGAGGAAGATGTGGCCTTTGGGCCGGAGAATCTGGGTTTCGCTCCGGAGAAAATCCGGAAAAACGTGGATATGGGCCTTCAGAGCGTGCATATGGAAGCCTACAGGGAAGCTTCGCCCAATAAGCTTTCCGGCGGTCAGAAACAGCGTGTGGCCATCGCCGGCATCCTGGCCATGGAGCCGGAATGCATCATCTTGGACGAGCCCACGGCGATGCTCGATCCCTCCGGCCGCAGGGAGGTTATGGAGACGATCGAATATCTGAACCGAGAAAAGAAGATGACCATCATCTACATCACCCACCATATGGAAGAGGCGGCCCGGGCGGACCGTATCGTGGTGATGGACCACGGCCGGGTGGTCATGAGCGGGAAGCCCCGCCAGGTGTTTACCCAGGTGGACCGGATGAAAGAGCTGGGCCTTGACGTACCCCAGGCTACGGAACTGGCCTGGAGGCTGCGTGGCCGCGGACTCGCGGTGCCCCAGGATATCATGACGATGGAGGAGATGACAGAAGCCCTATGCCGATTGAAGTAAAAGACGTAAGCTATTTATATGAGCCGGGATCGCCCTTCGAGAAGACGGCCCTCAGCCATGTGAGCCTGACGATCGGCCAGGGAGAGTTTATCGGCCTGATCGGCCATACCGGTTCCGGCAAGTCCACATTGATTCAGCACCTAAACGCGCTGCTGGCGCCCACCGAAGGAAAGGTGCTTTATAACGGACAGGACATCTTTGAGGAGGGGGCGAAGGAACGCCGTAAGGAAATCCGCCAGAAGGTGGGCCTCGTATTCCAGTATCCGGAGCATCAGCTCTTCGAGATGACCGTATGGAAGGACGTGGCTTTTGGCCCGACCAACATGAAGCTTTCGGAAGAGGAGATTAAAGAACGGGTGGAATGGGCCATGGATCTCGTGGGCCTGGGCCCGGAATATTACGAGAAATCCCCCTTCGACCTGTCCGGCGGCCAGAAGCGCCGGGTGGCCGTGGCCGGGGTGCTGGCCATGCGGCCCGAATATTTGATTCTGGACGAACCGGCGGCAGGGCTCGATCCCCGCGGTCGGGACGAACTTTTCGACAGGATCGCCATGCTCCGGGATAAGACGGGCATGACGGTGGTGCTCGTCTCCCACAGCATGGAGGATGTCGCCCGTTACGTGGATCGTATCCTCGTCATGGATCACGGATGTCTAAAGTATGACGATACGCCGGGAGAAGTATTTCAGCATAAGGAAGAGCTGGAGGCGATGGGACTGGCGGTGCCCAAGATCGCGGAGCTGGGCGTAATGCTTCGCAGAAAGGGCTTCGACATTCCCAAGGACGTGATCCGTATGGAAGAGATGGAAGAGACGCTCCTCCGTCTGTTCGGAAAGGAGGCGCGCCCATGATCAGGGATATCACGATCGGCCAGTATTATCCGGTAGATTCCGCGGTTCACCGTCTGGATCCTCGGGTCAAGCTGGCGGCGACCTTTCTGTTTATCATCGGGATCTTCTGCGTGGATAATTTCCTGGGTTTCGGCCTGGCGATTCTGATGCTCGCCCTGGTGGTTAAAAAATCCAGAATCCCCTATTCGTATCTGCTGCGGGGACTCAAGGCCATTTTCATCCTGCTGATCTTCTCGGTGGTGATGAACCTGCTCTTAAACCGGCAGGGACAGCCCCTCGTCTCCTTCTGGATCATTACGATCACGGATCAGGGCATTTATACGGCGGCGTTCCTGGGCCTGCGCCTGATTCTGCTGGTGCTGGGAAGCTCGGTGATGACGCTGACGACGACGCCTTTAGAGCTCACCGACGGCATCGAGAAGGCCATGAGGCCATTAAAGAAGATTCGCGTTCCGGTACACGAGATCGCCATGATGATGAGTATCGCCCTGCGTTTCATTCCCATCTTATTAGAGGAGACGGATAAGATCATGAAGGCGCAGCAGGCCAGAGGCGCGGATTTTGAGAGCGGAAACCTCCTGCAGAGGGCGAAGAGCATGGTGCCGATCCTGGTGCCGCTCTTCATTTCGGCCTTTCGCCGGGCGGATGACCTGGCGACGGCCATGGAAGCCCGCTGCTACAGAGGGGACGTGGGCAGGACCCGAATGAAGGAGATGATCTACTCCAAAGAGGATAAGATCGCCTATGGGATCGTCTTTCTGGGACTCGCGCTGTTGATCGCCAGCCGTTTTGTGCCCTCCCTACCGGAGATTCTGGCTCTTTTGTCCGGAGGGGCTCTATGAGCCGTCGCGTCCGCTTGACGGTGGCCTATGACGGGACGCGATACGCGGGCTGGCAGCGGCAGAAGAACGGGATGGCCGTCCAGGAGTGCTTAGAGGAGGCTATTTGGTCCCTTTTCCATGAAAGGGTATCGGTGGACGCTTCCGGAAGAACCGACGCGGGCGTTCACGCCTGGGGACAGGTGGCGGCGTTTACCCTGGAACATTCGATTCCTATAGAACGCCTGGCCCTGGCCTTAAACAGCAAGCTGCCCCAGGACATACGGGTTATGGAGGCGGCGGAGGCTGCTTGGGATTTTCATCCTCAGTTTCAGGCCAAAAGAAAAACCTATCGGTATACGTATTTCAACGGCCCCTTCCTGCCGCCCCAGTATCGCCTTTATATGGCCCATATCCATGAACCGATGGATATGGAACGGATGAACGAGGCGGCGAAAAGCCTCGTCGGGGAACACGATTTCACGGCCCTGAGTTCGGCCCAGCGCACCTCCAAAACGACGGTGCGCCGCATCTATGAGGCAAGGGTATATCGGGACGTGGCCGATGCCCGAGTGATCCATATCGAGGTAACGGGAAACGGGTTCCTCTACAACATGGTACGGATCATCGCCGGGACGCTGGCGGACGTGGGACGGGGACGCCTAGACGTTTCCGTATTGGAAGAAGCCATGGGCCAAAAAGACCGGACGCTGGCGGGCGTCACGGCGCCGCCCCAGGGGCTGGCTCTCGTGAATGTGGAATATGAGTAAAAAAAGAAGCTGTGAGGATCTCACGGCTTCTTTTTTCGTAGTGGAATCTCATACAAACTGATTCCGCTTTGGGTCGTAGTGATAATCGATCCCAGCGAGCGCACGCTCTATATCCTGGGGATGGACGTCGAGGGATTTTTCCAGTTCCTCTAAAGTGGGGTAGAAGTCTCTGAGCTGCGTATTGATATAAGACAGCAGAATAAAGGGGTCTTGAGGTAAATGCATCATGAATTCTCCTGTTTTCTTGATTTTTGAGAGGCGTTAAGAAGCTGCAGCAGGATAAGACCGGCGACGAAAAGCAGCGTGCCGCCGATGATATAGATACTGACGCTTTCATGGAAGAACAGAATTCCCCAGGTGATGGAGAAGATGACCATGGTACTCTGAAGGATGGGCACCATGTAAAAGGGTACCAGCGGAATGGCTTTGGCGTTAAGGTAAAAGCCCATTCCCGTGATGAAGCCGAAGAAGAGGATGGCCAGTATACAAGCTGCGTCGGGAGAGAGTCCCGAGGCCGCGACTTCAGGGACGGAAGGGATGAGTACGGAACCGGAGAAGAGGGCGGACAGGAAGAAGATCGACAGGTTGCTGTCGATGATATCCATACGGTCGGCGATCATCTTCTGGGAAAGGACATGGCATCCGGCCAGAGTACCGGAGATCCAGAACAGAACCGTCAGGAAGATGTTTTCTCCCAGAAAAATGTCCAGCGGACGGCCGTTCCATGAGATGCAGAGGACGCCGCCCATACACATCAGGATACAGAGAATCTTGGAGAGGGTGAGGCGCTCCCTAAATATGAGGACGCTGGAGAGCGTCAGGAAAACGGTTTGCGCGGGCTGGGTCACGATGTTGCCATAGGAGGTGCCATGGGCGATGGCGTAGTTTTCGGTGAGATAGGCTAGCCACTTGGCGGCGGCGCCAAAAAGAATCCAGCCGATCACGGGCTTTAAGACCGAACCAAAGCGGCGGGGGAAGGGTTGACGTTTTACTGCTTTCAGCAGCAGCAGAAACAAAACGCCCACCGCGAACCGGAAAAAGGTGATGTATCCCGCGTCGAAATAAGGACTGATCAGCTTGACGCAGGTGCCGCCAAAGCTAAAAAGAAGGGCGACACAGAGAAGATAGACGTATCCCATGGGAAGTAAAGAGCTCCTTTTCTTTTGAATCAGACTTATTGTATGACAAGGAGAGAGATGTGTCAAG
>CALWBZ010000047.1 GCA_944376225.1 uncultured Clostridia bacterium
GGGAGTCCTTTTAGGTCCCGGCCTATCGGAGGCCATGAACGCCTTCGGGGCGCTGGTGAGGGAATGGACGGAGCTGCAGCCCTTCTGGATGGGAATCATCGTCTCGGTGGTGATGGGCATGGTGCTCACGCTGCCCATCAGTTCCGCGGCGCTTTCTATCATCATCGGCCTGTCGGGTCTCGCCGGGGGCGCCGCCACGGTGGGCTGCTGCTGTCAGATGGTGGGATTTGCCGTCGCGAGTTTTAAGGAGAACGGTTTCAACGGGCTGATCGCCCAGGGGCTGGGCACGTCCATGCTCCAGGTGCCCAATATCGTGAGGAATCCCCGCATATGGATCCCGCCCACGCTGGCCTCCGCCGTTTTGGGGCCCGTGTCCACGATGCTCTTTCGCATGACGGATAACGCCTCCGGATCGGGCATGGGTACCTCGGGGCTCGTGGGACAGTTCATGACCTGGCAGGACATGTCCGCCGGGGAGGATCCTTGGATTCTTCTTCTGAAGATCGTATTGCTGCACTTCGTTTTACCGGCGGTACTCACGCTGGCGTTTTCTACCTTCCTGCGCCGTAAGGGATGGATCAAAGACGGCGACATGAAGCTCGATACGTGATAAAAGGAGGAATGCGGATGTTTATTTGGCATGGAGGAACAAGGATCGAGACGGAGATCGATACTCCGCCGGTTAAAAACGCGGTGGAGGCGCTGCGGCGGGATATGGAAAAGATCTTGCGAAAGAGCGGGGAAGAGACCGGAGCGATTCGCCTGATCGCGGAAAAAGAGACAGAAGAGGAAGCTTATCGAATCGAGGTCACCGACGAAGAAATCCGGATCTATGCCGGGTCGGATCTGGGGTTCGTCTACGGCGTCTTCTATCTGAGCGAACATTATCTGGGGGTGAAACCTTTCTGGTTCTGGATGCGCCAGGAGTTTACGCCCGTAGATCGGGTTACGGTGCCCGAAGGGACGATCGTTTCGCCCCGCCCGGCGGTGCGGTTCCGCGGGTGGTTCTTTAACGACGAGGTGCTGTTTTTCAAGTGGCATCTGAACGGCCGCCATGACGACACCTGGCGAATGGCTTTCGAGGCCCTCCTTCGCTGCGGCGGCAACATCGCCATTCCGGGGACGGATCAGGAGTCTCGGAGAAACAAGCGCCTGGCCTCCGACATGGGACTCTGGATCACCCATCATCACGCGGAACCCTTGGGCGCGGAGATGTTTGCCAGGGCTTATCCGGACCTGGAGGCGGATTATCTAAAGCATCCGGAGCTTTTCTGCGAGTTGTGGGCGCGGGCGGTGGAGGAGCAGAAGGACATGCGCGTGGTCTGGAACCTGAGTTTCCGCGGTCAAGGAGATTGCCCCTTCTGGGACGGGGATCGGAGCGGGCGCTTCGACACGCCGGAGAAACGGGGACGGATGATCGAAGAGGTGATCCGTAAACAGCAGGAGATCGTCAGCGAGCGGGTGGAAAATCCGGTCTTCTGCACCAACCTGTACGGCGAGGTGATGGAAATTTACGACGCGGGCTGCCTGTCGTTAGATCCCGGTATCATCAAGGTGAGGGCGGATAACGGTTTCGGCCGCATGGTGACCAGGCGGCGGGACAACCACTGCGAGCGGGTGGATTCCATGCCGGATCCGCGGGATCCGGGGCCCCAGGGCATCTACTACCATGTGTCCTTCTATGATCTTCAGGCGGCCAATCATATCACCATGCTGCCCAATTCCGTCGATTTCGTCAACCGGGAGCTGCACGAAGTGCTTGCGAAGGGCGGCGGCGATTTCTGGATCGTCAACTGTTCCAACGTAAAGCCCCATGTGTATTACCTGGACGCGGTTCGCAAGATTTGGTTCGGGGAGGATGTATCCGACGAGAGCCACAGCAGGGAATTTGTTCAAGATTACGGGGACGGAGAAGAAGAGGCGGTTTACGCCTACAGAATGTATCCCGGGGCGACGGTTCAATACGGCCCTCACGAGGACGATCATGCCGGAGAGCAGCTTTATACGGAAAACATCCGTATCCTGGCCCATACGATCCTGACGGGGGGAGAATGGGCGCCCGCCATGGAATGGCTGACGGGCCGGGTGAGGCTGGCGGAACAGGTCGATTGTCTGGATAAGCTCTGCGCCAAGGCCTACCCCCAAATGCAGGGGCTGTTAGAAGACATAGAGCACAGCACGCCGAAAACGGAGTGCAAGAATCTCATCTACACGCAGATCCTTGTCCATACAATGGGCATGCTGGGGGTGAAATACTTCGCTCAGGGGTATCGGGCGATGCAGGAAAAAGATTATAAGAAAGCCTTCTTGCGGATGGGAGACTGCGCCGCCGCCTTTGAAGTGGCCGATATGAGGCTCAGACATTCGGAACGGGGAGAGTTCGAGGGATTCTACGCGAACGAGTGCCTAGCCGATCTGAAGCATACCGCCTACATGGCCCGTAAGGTCATGGGATATATCCGGGAACTGGGAGACAACGTGCGCCATGACGAATGGTATCGGGATACGATGATGTCTCCCGAGAACAGGAGGGTACGGCTGCTTTTGGTATGGGATAACCATCCCACGGATCAGGAGCTGTATGAGGCCATGAAAGAAGAGGAAAATTTATCGAATCATTTTTAAGGATTGACAGGCGTTTTTGACAAAATCCTCGCCTCCGTCGTGGTAAAGTAAGCCATGCGGTTGGAAAGGGGGGAGGATTTGTTGCGTCAAGGCATTTATCTGGATTCGCGGACCGAAAGGTACATCTTGAGCAATTGCAGCGCGCAGCCGGGAGAATTACAAGCCTTTTATCTGTTTGGAAAGGAATATATCCTGGGCGGAGAGCATTATTATGTAATAAGGGCCGCGATGGAAGCGGAAAACGAGGCTTTTCGCAGAGGGAAGATTCAGTTTTCGTACTCGGTACGGGGACATCTGGAGCATCTCAGGCAGACGAATTTTTCGGGCCTGTGGCTCATCGGCTGGGCCGTCAATCAGCCCGGGCACGGGATCTACGACGTGCAGAAATATTGGGCGCTGCACGACTGCTTTTTCGGCGACTGTTCGGTATTGATGATGCTGGACGGTCGGGAAGACGCTCGCGCCATGTATTTCTGGGACGGTCATGAACTGCGAAAACAGAGGGAATATCATTTGTTCGACGATCCGCGGCCTAAAGTCTCATTAGGCGAGGTGGATTGTTATGAAACAAGGAGTACCCGGATCTCTTAAGGTAGCGGCCGTATTGATCGGAACCGTCATCGGCGCGGGGTTTGCCTCGGGACAGGAAGTCATACGGTTCTTCACCGGCTACGGCGAAAAGGGTCTCGGCAGCATTGTGCTGTCGGGACTCTTGTTTATTTGGATATGCTATCTGGTTTTGGCCTCCGGAAGCAAAGATTACGCTTCTTATCTGCGGGGGATCATGCCCGGTTTTTTGGCGGAGGCTCTGGAAGAAGTAACGGTGCTTTTCATGCTGTTTTGCTACGGAGCCATGCTCTCCGGCAGTGGGGCGCTCATGGAGCAGGAATGGGGATGGAACTTCTATGCGGGAATGCTGGTCATGGCGGGGCTGACCATGGGGATTTTCCTCGCGGGCAAGAGCGGGCTCCTATGGCTCAACATGCTCCTCGTCCCCGTGATGATCGTCATGCTGGCGGTGATCTCATTGGGGGGAATCGGTCAGGAGCTCCGGGAAAGCGCCTACCTGCAGACGGCTCCCCTAAGCATTCCCTGGCAGGAGCTTCCCTCCATGCGGTTTTTGCTGGACGGCCTGTTTTATACTTCCTATAATCTGCTGACACTGATTCCGGTGCTCTGCAGCCTGCGGGAGGCGATCTCAGGCCGAAGGTCCGCCTTAGGAGCCGCCCTGCTGGGCGGAGGCATATTATTGGCCCTTAGTTTCATATTGGGGCTTGCATCCTTGATAAATTATGATAAAATGAAAGGGATGGAGATTCCGATCTTCGCAATGTTGGGAGACAGTAGGACGCTGAGTCTATTGTGCTGCCTGGTGCTTTTGGGCGCCATGCTGACCACGGCGGTCTCCGACGGCTATATGTGCATCCGATACTTACGGGAACGGGGCGTCCGGCCCCAGGGGGCGATTTTCCTTGTCGTGGGCCTGGGCTTCGGGATCGGGTGCCTGGGATTTTCATCTTTGGTGGGCAAAGTATACCCCTTATTCGGAGCGTTGGGACTGGTCCTTTTGGGGGCCATTCTCTGGGGACGCGTCCGAAGCAGACAGAGAGAAAAGGAGCAATCGCGTTGAGTAAACAACCTGAAAGGAAGAAGCAGCCGGATACGGATTTTACCTGGGTGGATGATTATGAGGAAAAATCCACAAAGAGCCGGCAGCCATCCCACCTCGCCGGCGAGGAAGAGGGAGCGGAGGAGCTGTTTGCCGAGCCGCCCAAACGGGAAAAGATCGATCTGGCTTTAGAAGATACGCAGGAGGAAACGCCGCCGCCAAGGCAGGAGACGACGTTAAGAAAGAGGCAGGCGGGGCGCAGAAACCGCCGTTCATATAAAAGGACGGCCCTTGTTGTGCTGGCGGCCATTTGTGTAGTGCTTGTCGCAGGCGTCTTGTTTTCACAGACCTTTTCCGACATGTTGCGGCATAACACCTCCTATACGTTGTGGGAAACGGAGGAACGGTGGGAGCTGTCGGGGCAGAGCAGCCGCGTGAGCGCCGTCCTAAACGACCTGGTGCTGTCGGGAGACGGGGACGGGCTGAGCGCCTATGCCGCCCCCCAGTCCCTCGTCTGGAACATCAATTATC
>CALWBZ010000048.1 GCA_944376225.1 uncultured Clostridia bacterium
GATCTTGAGAGTTCCCGTGACGCCGTCCTTCCAGCTCACGTCCGCCCGGACGATATCCGCCGCCCGCTGGGCGATGACCTGGGCCACACCCCAGTGGCAGCCCCTCGTGGTCTCCGTTCCCGCGATAGGAATGTCCAATGTTCGGCAAAGCTCTTGGTACTTATAAAGCTCGAAATCCCGGAAGGGCTCTTCGAACCATTTGTAACCCAGCCTCTCCAGTTGCCGGCCGACCCGCACCGCGTCTCCCATCGTGTATTCTCCCACGGGATCGCTCATCAGGATATAATCCGGCCCCACCGCTTCCCTTACGGCTTCGTGGACCGCAAGATCAAATTCTACCGGCCCCGAAGGGTGCGCCTTGTATCCGCGAATCCCTTTTTCCTTATAATAAAGGGCTTCGTCCACATACTCCTGCACCGTCCCGTGAAAATTACCGCTGGCGTATACCGGCAGACAGTCTCGATAGGCTCCAATATATTGGTATAAAGGAAGCCCCGCCTCCTTCGCGCAGATATCCCACAGCGCCACATCCACCGGTCCCGGCAGGAAAATCGGAAAGAAGGCCTCATGCCGGTCCACGTTCCAAAGGGCGTGAAAAATAGCCTCCCGGTCGTGGGGATCCCGACCTAAGACGACGGGCGCGACGCTGTCGTGAAGATAACTTTCGCTCACCCCTCCGCTTCTTGCCGCCATACAGGTGGCAATGCCTTCGATGCCCGTATCCGTGGTAAGCTTTAAGGCGATCACGTCCCAGCCCATCTTGGCGCCGCCCTGACGCTTCTCGTCAAAAAGACACTGATCCCGCTCGACCCACCAGGTCTCAAATTTTTGAATCACCATTTACTCTACCTCCGTCATGTACTGATGCAGGAACCGGAATCCCCAGCCCTCTCCCTCTCTGGGAAGGGCGTAACCGTTTATAATCTCCATGGGTCGGTCGATGATCCCGTCGATCCAGTCGAAACTTTCCGCTCCATAGGGCATGGAAACCGTAGCAAGAAGCGGAATATCATAATCTTTATAATAATGGGGCAGCACAGGGATATGATAGGCCGCCGCCAGCGCCGCGCTGTCTCGCCAGGCCTCCACGCCGCCCAATCGGATCAAATCCGGCTGCCACAGGTCCAGGGCGCGCCTGCCGATCAGTTCTCGCAGCGCGACGGCGGAATACTCCCGTTCCCCCATGGCCAGACTGATGCCGGTCTTCTGATGGATCAGGGCATAGCCTTCAAAATCCGTGTTCACCACCGGTTCCTCGAACCAGTGAATGCCTAGGTGCTTCACACGCTCGATTAGGCTGATGCTGGAGGGTACGTCCATTCCCTGATTAGCGTCCATCATGATCTTCATGCCCGGACCGACGGCCTCCCTAACCAGATGCAGACGCCTCACGTCCCTCTCCTGATCCGGGCTTCCCACCTTGATTTTGACCGCCTGAAACCCCCTCTTCTGATACTCCTTCACCTCTTCCAGCAGTTCCTCGTCCGAATAGCTGATCCATCCGCCGCTGCCGTAGACAGGGATCTTCTTTCGAGAGCATCCGAACAGACGGTATACGGGCTGTCCCAGCATTCTCGCCCAAGCGTCCCATAACGCCACATTCAGCGTGGCAAGAGCCCAGCGCTGCAGCCCCGGAATGCCAAAATACTCGCTTTCCGCCTCATAGTCCTTCTGCAGCTGCAGCGTCTCATATGCCTGATAATCCCTTTCCCTCACAAAACGCTTCAGGTCCTTCAGCGCGCCTTCGATCGCCAAGGGACTATAATGAAAGCTCAGCATATATCCCTGGCCGACGATTCCCTCCCGGGTCTCCACCTCCAGCACATAAAAGGCGATCTTGCTAATATCATGGGTCGCGTCCGCGATCGGACGGCTCAGGCTGCTCGTGGCCCGGTAGATTCGCATATCGCGAAGACTTGTATTCTTCGTTCCCATCCCTGTCACTCCTTTCCAGACTGCTCGTCTGATATATTACCAATATAATAACACGCATAGTGATATAATTCAAGCAGGTTTTCTATTATTTTTATCGATTATAGACCGAACAGAAAGTTTTTCTTGTCCCTTCCGTCGGAAATATGGTATACTCCAATCGTACCCCAACATCTTATGCTTTCCAAGGAGACTTCTTATGCCAAAAGAACCCATCAAGAATCAGGCCTATGATCTTCTCTACCGCAAGATCATGACCTGCGATTATATGCCCGGACTCTCTCTCACCGAAAAAGACATCGCGGAGGAAACCGGTCTAGGCCGCACTCCCCTTCGAGAGGCGCTCATACGCCTGCAAAACGACGGACTCATACAAATCTATCCCCGTAAAGGGATGCGTATTACGCCGATTACCGAGGATTCCGTTCATCAGCACTACCAGGTACGCAAACTGATTGAGCCCACGATCCTGACCCAATATTACTCTCAATACTCTAAACAGGAACTTCTTCACTATGAAACCCTTTTCCGCCAGTCCGAACAAGAGGAATCTCTGCCTCATTTTGAATTGGACGCCCGGTTTCATACCTTCTTAGTCTCGATTACTCAAAACGAGATTCTGCTTAGTATGTATCATTCTCTCATGATTTCTCAAGTTCGACTCGCCATGTTTGCCGCCTGCCATGGGATTCGGAATCGGGAGGGGAACCTGGAACAGCATGAAGAAATCATTGAAGCCTTATTGCGAGAAAATCCAGAGGCGGCCAGGGACGCGCTGGTCTATCACCTGAATCAATCCTTGGTGAATTCTCTGAAATGTATCTGTCTTCCAAATAAATAAGCTCCTTTTTTTCGCAAGATCCGTCCCTCTGTATTCCCTCTTTACAGCTCGTATTTACTGTGTTATAATGAGGAATACGAAAGGGGTGGCGCCATGAACAAGCAGCAGATCAATACAACATATCTTGCTTCCGAGATCTTCCGTGTCGAGCGGGCTCTCGCCGCATGCCCGGACTACTGCCTTTCCCGCAAACGAAACAAAAAGAACGGAAGAGACTATTGGTACCGCCAATACCCCGCCAGTCAAGG
>CALWBZ010000049.1 GCA_944376225.1 uncultured Clostridia bacterium
AGACGATCCGCCAGCTTGATCAGAATCACTCGGATATCCTTGGCCATCGCCAAAAACATCTTTCGATAATTTTCCGCCTGAATCTCTTCCTTACTCGTCGTATAAGTCAGCGTTTTGAGTTTGGTGACTCCGTCCACCAGAACCGCCACTTCTTCGCCGAACAAACGCACGATATCTTCCTTCGATACCTTCGTGTCCTCTACGACGTCGTGCAAGAGCCCCGCCTCGATGGTCTCCAGATCCAGTTCCAAATCCGCCAGGGTAATCGCCACTTTCAACGGATGGATGATATAAGGCTCTCCGGACTGACGCAGCTGCCCGTTGTGGGCGTCCGTCGCCACCTGATACGCCTTGGCGACCATGGAGAGATCTGTGGTGGGATGATATAGGCGAATTTTGTCAATCAAAACTTGATAATCTTTTTGAACCTCTTCCGTCGGAAATGTCAACTCTTCCACAGCAATCCCACCTTTCTGTCAATTCACTCATTTCTTTGAATCCAAGATTGGATTCAATCCCTTATATTATAAGGGATTTTCCGCGTTTTTTCAACTGCATTTTTCAAAATACGGTTTCCTCTTACATACTTTTTCATTTCTTCATATTTTATTATCTTTTTCTTCACGTAAAATTCATCTAATTCCTCTATCATATGATTATCCCCTTCTTTTAGTTTTTATATCCCTCTTACAAAACTAAAACGAAAAAGGCGCCGGAGTTTTTGCTCTAGGCGTCTTTTTCGTTTTGTTCAAAAAAAGGCCCTTTACAGGGCCTTGGGATCGAAATGTTCAAAGATCGCCACCGATCCGTCTTTCTTCACTTTTTGGTACTGCTCCGGCGTGCGGATCGTCCAGTCCGCCTGACAGACCCGATACAGCTTTCTGCAAAGGCGCAGGCTCGGATTCTCTCTTTCTTCATAATGATAGGCGATGAAGTCGGGACGGCTCCACCAATTGGTCAAAAGATTCCGTAAGAGGAAGTCCAAAAGGGCCGGGAAGTCTCTCGTCTCGTTCTTTCGCAGATAGGTTAAGAGCTGTCCCCTCACCAGGCCTGGCTCGTGCCTCTTCAGCCAAGCGACCACCCTGGGATCGAAGGACTCGATCCAGTACATTCCCCCGTAAGATCTAAGCACGCGGCAGACCGCCTCGCACAGCGCCTTCTGATTCCCCGCCTCCGGCTTGATCTCGATCAGCAGCGGTACTCTGCCCTTCACTAGACGCAGCACTTCTTCCAGACGAGGAATCCTCTCCTGCATCCCCTGCAGCCTCAGCGTCTGGGCCTCTTCCCATGTCAGTTCTTCCACGGCTCTGTCCGCGCCGCACAGCCTCTTCAGATTGGAATCGTGAATCACCGCCAGCGTGCCGTCTCGGAGGATATGCACGTCGAGCTCGATGCCGAACCCGCGATCTGCGGCCCGCCGGAAGGCTTCCATGGAATTTTCCGGGATTCCCTTTTCTATATCGTGAAAGCCCCTGTGGGCATAATCGTATTTCCTCAGATCGTCCAACATCTTGGGCGACCGGGTTCGGGGACGGATCAGAATCGCCCAACCGGCCAGCGCGGTTCCGGCCAGTACCGCAAGTTTACGAAAACCATGCGACATGTCCTTCCTCCTTAATATGTGAGTATACTGCGCACCGGATAGTCCTTCAGCCGTTCTCTTCCGCCCAGCCCCTCAAGTTCAATCAGGAAGGCGAAACCGGCTACCCGGCACCCTGCTTTTTCCACCATTGACGCGATGGCCTGGGCGGTTCCCCCCGTCGCCAGAAGATCGTCCACAATCAGAACCTTCTGTCCCGGCCGCAGCGCGTCTTGGTGCATCTCCAGACGGGACACGCCGTATTCCAACGCGTATTCCTGAGAGTATACCGCCGCCGGGAGTTTCCCCGGCTTCCGAACGGGGACGAACCCCTTATTCTCCATGTACGCCAGAGGAACGCCGAAAATAAACCCTCTGGATTCCGGTCCTACGATCATGTCATAGGACAGATCCGCCGTCGCTTCCCGAAGCTGATCAAGGGCGGCTCTTAGGCCCTCCGGATCCTTCAAGAGCGTCGTAATATCCCGAAATTGTATTCCCTCTTCCGGAAAATCCGGAATCGTCCGAATCAATTGTTTTAGATCCATTTTACCTTCTCCTTTGTCTGCGAGATTGGGCAGGGCCCAATTTTTATTATATCACGGTTTCGGAAAACTGCAACGAATATTTGTCACGATCCTTTGCAGCTTCTTCCGTCCCTTATAGAAATTCCAGCCAATCTGATAGCATATGTCAACCCCCACGCCTTCCGTTAAGGCCTCTCCCTGATCGAGCCGGTTCCACATCCCCTGTCCGGCTCCTTCCTCGATGCATTCTTTCAGCGCCTGGAGGCGGAAGCACACGCATTCGTAGACGTCTCCCTCCCCGTCCGCAAACAGCAGGCGGGCGGCCTTCTTCTGCTGCCCCATCCAAAACAAGCGAAGGAGCTTCACGCCTCTTTGGGCAAAAAGGGGCTTGGGATTCGCGGTGCCGTAGGGTTCCAAGACCTCCAGGAGATCGGCCATCCCTTCGTTCGCATATCGAAGCGGCATTTCCATGTCGATATGAATCAGGGGAACAAGATCTTCTTCCTCAAGGCCGCATTGGTCGTTTAAGAGCGCGCGCAGCTTCGGAATCCGGCTTTCTTCCATGGAAAGACCCGCCGCCATGGGATGCCCCCCGTAACGTGAAAAACATTCCGACACTCGGTTCATATGAGCGAACATATCGTAGGCGGGGATGGATCGTCCCGAACCTTTCACCCCTTCTGCCCTGCCCGTCAGGACGAAAACCGGCCGCTGGTATTTTTCTTTGATCCTTCCCGCTACCAGTCCCGCGAGACTCTCATGCAGGTCGGGCAAATATACCACCAGAACCCGATCTCCCGGCGTCTTCTCCACTTCGGCAATCCCCTCTTCGATCCCTTTCTCGGTCATCTTCTGGCGGAGACGATTGAGCTCGTAAAGACGGTTCGCCATCTTCTCCGCTTGGACGGGGTCTTCTTCTAACAGGATGTCGATATATTTCTGCTGCTGTTCCAGCCTTCCTCCGGAATTGATCATGGGACCGATCACAAAGCCGAAGGTATAAACGTCTAACTTCTCTACTCCCCCCACCTTCATGAGGGCCCGAATCGCCCGAGGCGGATTTTGATTCCACTGTTTGAGTCCCCGATAGACGATCTTACGGTTTTCGCCTAGAAGGGGCATCACATCGCATACCGTACCCAGGGCCGCGTATCCGATCCAATCCGGCGATTCCGGGAATTCCGCCCGCGCGCACAACGCTCTGGCCAGTTGATAGGCGACTCCGGCGCCGCACAACATGGCAAAAGGATATTCGTCGTCCGACCGATGGGGGTTGACCACCGCCGCGGCCTCCGGCAGCAGGTCCCCTTCTTCCCCCTTTTCGATCTCGTGGTGATCCGTGACGATCAACGTAATGCCCAGTTCTTTTGCCTTTCTTGCCGCCTCGAATTCACGGATGCCGTTATCGCAGGTAAGAATCAGGGAAATCCCCTCCTTGGCGCACTCCTCTACCATATAAGGCCGGATCCCGTACCCGTCTTCCACCCGGTCCGGAATCCTTATCCTAACCTTGGCTCCCAGACTCCTCAGCGCCTGCCCCAGGATCGTGGAAGAGGACATGCCGTCCACATCATAATCTCCGATGACCATCACAGGGCTGCCTTTCCCCACGTGATCCAGGATGATCGTCACCGCCTTCTCCATATCCTTCATGCGCAGAGGATCGGTCAGGGGGCCCTCTTTCTCCATGAAGCCGGGAATCTCCTCTTCCTCCATCCGATTCACCAGGATCTTCGCCAGCACGGCGGGAATGCCTAGCTTATGCTGCGTATTCCCATAACTTTTATTATAGATACGCCAATTTTCTTTCAATCCCTTCATCCTTTCGACAGAAACGGGGAACGGAAACCGTTCCCCTGTTCATTATTTTTTCTTGGCGCCCGCGCGGACCATTTTTCCTTTTTTATTCTTTCCCACCTTCTGCAGCAGCACCCACATGGGGCTGGCGATCACAAGAGAGGAATAGGTTCCCGCGACAAAACCGGCAAGCAGCGGGAAGGCAAACCAACGGATGCTTTCCACGCCTAAGATAAACAGCATCAACACCATAATGATCGTGGTGATGGAAGTATTCAGCGAACGCCCCATTGTCTGGGCGATGCTGTCGTCCGCCAGACGGTCCGCCTGATCCGGACGGTAGTAACGCCGATTCTCCCGGATCCGGTCAAAGACCACGATCGTATTGTTGATGGAATAACCCACGATGGTTAAAATCGCCGCGATGAAGTTATTGTTCACCGGAATCTTAAAGATCGCGTACATGGCGACAACGATCAGGACGTCGTGAAGCAGCGCCAGGACAGAACTGAGGCCGAAGCGTACGTCTCTGAAACGGATCGTGATATAGATTAAGGTCAGCAGCCCGGCCACCAGCGTAGCCAGCACCGCCGTCTGCTGCATCTCCGAGCTGACCGTGGGGCTGATGCTTGTATGGGAAACCAAGTTGGACTGATTCTCCGCATCCAGGCCGAACTCCTCCGCGATGGCCTGGTAGAGCGCGTCGATCTGCTCCGTGGACAGCTCTTTCACCTTGATCGAAACCTGGTTGTCCTGACCGGCCCCGCTGATCCGCTGCACCATGGGATTATCGTCCCCCGTAACCTCTCCGACCAGCCTAGTTAAGGCATTCTGATCATAGTCTCCTTCCATGTCCACCTGAAGCATGGTGCCGCCGGCGAAATCGATGTCATAGTTCAGCCCGCGCACCAGGAAAAATCCCGCCCCGATCAGGATGATCACGCCGGAGATGGCAAACCAAAGCTTTGTCTTCGCGATGATTCGAATCGGCTTTCCTCCCAGCTTAAGCTGCAAAGACCGATACAGTCCCACCTTCTCCGGCAGAACCTCCACCGCGCTTTTCAAAAGGAGCTGAGACAGAATCAGCGCGGTAAACATGGAAATGACGATACCCAGGGCCAAGGTCACCGCGAATCCCTGGATCGTGCCGCTCCCCAAAAACCACAGGACAGCGGCCGCGATGAGCGTCGTGATGTTGCCGTCGATAATAGCGGACAGCGCCTTCTTGAATCCGGAAGCCACGGCCGCCCGGAGCCCCCGCCCATTGTTCAGTTCTTCGTTGATTCTGGCGAAGATGATGACGTTCGCGTCCACCGCCATACCGATGGACAGGATGATTCCGGCGATTCCCGACAGGGTCAGGGTGATCCCCAGAAGATTGATCAACAAAATCTCCGCGGAAATGTAGAAGATAAGCGCGAGGCTGGCGATGAATCCGGGCACCCTGTAGATCACCGTCATGAAGATCAGCACGATCACGAAGCCGATGACGGCGGCCAACAGGCTCGTGGAAAGGGCGTCCTGCCCCAGAGTCGCTCCCACGCTGTTATGTTCGATGTCCTCCAGTTGTACGGGCAGCGCTCCGCCCCGAATGTCCGAAGCCAGCTGCTTAGCCTCGTTAGAATCCGCCATTCCCGTGATAATGGCGGTTCCGTCTGTAATCGCCGTGTTGACCGAAGGGATGCTGACAATCGTCTGATCCAGACGGATGGCGATATAATCGCCCACATACTTCTGGGTGCCCTCCGCGAACTTCTGGGTTCCCTCGTTGTTAAGATCCAGCCTGACATAGTCTTCCACGATGCCGGAAGCAGAAACCTGTCCGTGCTGCGCCGTGGCGTTCTCTACGTCTTCTCCCTCCAGGATCACCTCCGCGATCCCCTGATCAAGAGCCGCCTGCAGAATTTCAGCCGTCGCCTCCGGGAAGTAATAAAAGGCCGATCCGGCTTCGCTTAGATATTCTTCCACGGTGGCTTCTATCGTGGATTCACTGTATGCCGTGCTCCCCGCCGCGGCAAGTTCTTCCATCATCTGCTGGGCGAGAGGTTCTATGTAACTGTCCGTCAATCCTTCCCGTACGACCTCGTCCCAATTCACGCCCACAAAGGTCAGCATGGCCGTCTTGCCGATCTGCTGCACCGCCTCATTGGCGTCGGAAACGCCGGGAATCTCTACACGAATCCGGTTTCCGCTCTCGATAAAGGCCTGGGCTTCCGTATACCCCAAGGAACTCAGTCGGTTATTGATGATGGCCAGCGCGCCTTCCATCTGCTCCGCCGTAGGTTCTTCCGTTTCCTGGGCCTGATAGGTAATGCTGACGCCTCCCGCGAGATCCAAACCGAGATGAACGTTTCGAATACCGATCAGGTCGCTGTCGCCAAACCCTAAAAACGCCGCCAACGCGGTAATCACAATGACGAGCAGCGTACAGATCAGGGTCAAAATCCCCTTCTTTTCTTTCATATATGGCACCTCTTTCCCGAATCCAACCCCGGATCCGTTTTTCAAACAAATATTATACTTCTCTTATACCGCGATTGTCAAGTTTTCTTTCCTTCCGCGCATAAAGGTCCCGAAACAGGAAACACTATGCCTGTCTTTCCGGAAAGTTTTATATAGAAAGCGGTATATCCATTCCGATCGTTCGCAAGAAGGTGTCGGGAACGGGCGTCCCCTCATGCCCTTGACCCAGATAAACCCCTGGTTTATAAATGCCGTGATAGTGGCTTCCCCCGGTATATCCGAGTCCCAGACGATCGGCCATTTGCATCAGGCTGCGGCTCTCCTCTTCCCGACACCGGGAATGGATCACCTCGACCCCAACTGCTCCCCGTTCCTTCATCTTTTGTAAAAGCAGGAAAATCTGCTCCTGGGTAAGGCGGTACAGCATGGGATGGGCCAAGGAAACCCTCGACCCCATTTCCACGAGGAACTCCACCCCTTCTTCCATGGATAGGCATTGTCTCGGAATATAGGCGGCCCCGGAGTTACCGATCAGATTCTGAAAGGCTTCCTCCGTGTCTTTTACATATCCCCTGGCCGAAAGAGCCTTCGCGAAGTGTACCCGAGAAACCACCTGTCCCGCGGCATACCGCCTTACTTCTTCCTCTTCCAGCGGGTATCCCAATTCCCGAAGCCGCTCCAGCATCTTTCGATTCCGCAGGTTCCGCTCGTCTCGGATCTGCTTGAGGCGTTCCTCCCATTCCGGATTTCCCGCGGGCACGCCGTATCCCAACACATGGATGTCCCGTTCCATATACCGGCAGGAAAGCTCGATCCCGGAAATCGCCTGGATCCCCCAAGCTTTCCCCGCCGCCTTAAACTCCGCGATCCCGTCCGTCGTGTCGTGATCCGTCAGCGCCACCGCGCGTAATCCCTGCGCCGCCGCCTTCTCTATAATTTCTTCCGGCTTGTCGCTTCCGTCCGAGTAGACGGAATGGGTATGCAAATCAATGGCCATCGGCTAACAGCCTCCTGCTTCGTTCCAGAATCTCGGGAGAGGGCAAGCTATTGAAAAAGACAACGTTTCCCTCCCGCTTTCCTTCCCGTAATAATCCTTCTTCCAAGAGCCTTCTCTCCGCTTCCTTCGCCGTTCCTTCTCCCCCGTCCAAGATGCGGGTTTTTTCTCCCGCCAGTTTTCTGATCGTTTCCTTGACGAAAGGATAGTGGGTACAGCCCAGCACGATGGAATCCGCCGGAAGAAAACTCCCCAGCTTTTCTGTGAGATACCCTTCCAGCTCCGGCCCCTCGGTGACTCCCCGTTCCACAAACTCCATCAATCCCTCGCAGGAGACGGGAATCACCCTCGCGTCCCTTCCGTAATGTTCCATCAATACATGAAATTTATCCTCCCGCGGCGTAATGGGCCTTTCCATGACCATGAACGTCTCCCCGCCACTCCCCACCCCGGCCGGCTTAAGGGCTGGCTCGTTCCCCACCACGCG
>CALWBZ010000050.1 GCA_944376225.1 uncultured Clostridia bacterium
CACCATGCACTGGCGGCCGAAGGCCAGCGCTCCCTGGGTGATGATCTGGGGATTCCGCACGGCCATGGAATCGATGCTGATCTTCTCCGCGCCGGCCTTGAGCACCTGAAACATATCCTCCAGGGTCCTGATGCCGCCGCCCACGGTGAAAGGAACGAAGACTTCCCCGGCCACCCGCCTCACCATATCCAGATCGATGGGGCGTTTCTCCGCGCTCGCCATGATGTCGTAAAAGATGATCTCATCGATCTGATCCTCATACACCTTGCGGGCGATCTCTTCCGCCGGCGCGATATCGATATTATCCTGGAACCGCCGCGCCTTCGTTACCATGCCGTTCTTCACGTCAAAACAGGCAATCAGCCGTTTGGTCAGCATAGTTCGATCCCCTCCTCCGCGATCCGCACAAAATTACGCAGCATCCTGAGACCGCTGTCGCCGCTCTTTTCCATATGAAACTGGGTGGCCATGATGTTCTTCCAAGCCGCCATGGCGCAGAATTCCACGCCGTACTCCGCCCGTCCCAGGACCATGGATTCTTCCTCCGGCACGGCGTAATAGGAATTGACGAAATAATAGTAGTCTGCCTCTCCGCAGCCTTCCACCAGGGGATGATCTTTCGTAAAACGCACCTCGTTATAACCGATCTGGGGCACCCGCACCGTCTCCGGAAACTCCAACACCCGGCCCGGGAGCCAGCCCAGGCAGGGGGTGTCGTCCTCCTCGCTGTGCTCGAACAGGATCTGAAGGCCCACGCAGATCCCCAAAAAGGGCATGTGCTCGAATATCACCTTCTTCTCCACCGCGTCCAGAAGACCCTCCGATTCCAGGGACAGGATCGTGGCGTCCGCCGATCCCACCCCGGGCAGGATGATGCCCTGCACCCCTTCCAGCTCCTCCGCCTTACGGATGAGTTCGGCTCTCGCCCCGATCTTCTTGAGGGCGTTATAGACGCTGGGCGCGTTGCCCGCCTTATAATCAATGACTCCGATCATCGGTTCACCGCCTTTCATATGTCCGGATCGCCTCCGAAAGATCGATCCGTTTCTCGTAGAGCGATTTGCCCAGGATGACTCCCGGGATCCCCGCCCTTTCCAGTTCCTCAAGATCCTGCATCCGGGAGACGCCGCCGGAGGCGATGACCGCAAGGCCCGTCTCCCGGGCCAGTTCCCCGGTGGCTCTCACATTGGGCCCGCAGAGCATGCCGTCCCTTTCGATATCCGTATAGACGGCGGTGCGAAGCCCCATCTCATACATCTTCCTGCCCAGGCTCACGGCGCTCATCCGGCTCACTTCCTCCCAGCCCTCCGTGGCCACGAATCCTCCCCGGGCGTCGATGCCCACTAAAATCCGTTCCGGGCCGTACTCCTTAAGGGCCCTCCTTAGGAAATCCGGATCCTTCACCGCCGCCGTGCCGATGATGACCCGGCGAACCCCCGAGCGGAGCTTCTCCTCGATCTGTTCCATGTTCCGGATCCCCCCGCCGGTCTGCACCGGAATCCCTACGCTCTTAACGACGGCGGAAAGGGCGTCCAGGTTGACCGCCCGTCCCGCCAAGGCTCCGTCCAGGTCCACCGTGTGGATCCAGGAGGCTCCCGCCTCTTCCCAGGCCCTGGCCACCTTAGCCGGATCCTCCTCATATACCGTCACCGCGTCAAAGCTCCCCTGGGAGAGCCGGACGCACCGTCCTTCTTTCATGTCGATCGCGGGATACAGTATCATAGGACTCCTTTCGTGGAACGAACGCCCCGGATCCGCGGATCGACGCGAACCGCCTGGTCCACGGCCTGTCCCAGCCCCTTAAACATCGCCTCGGCGATATGATGATTGTTGCTCCCTGTAAGCTTTCGCAGATGCAGATTCATGCCGGCATGGACGGCAAGGGCATAGAAAAACTCCCGAAACATCTCCGTATCCATGGTTCCCAGCCGGGGTACCGTAAACTCCGCGTCCATCCCCAGATAGGCCCTGCCGGAAAAATCCACGGCCGCAAGCACAAGCGTCTCGTCCATGGGCAGGACGCAGGAGCCGTAACGCCTGATCCCCGCCTTATCGCCCAGCGCCTCGGAAAAAGCCTGCCCCAGGCAGATTCCGATATCTTCCACCGTATGATGGCAGTCCACCGCAAGATCCCCCTGCGCCTCCACTTTCAGATCGATGAAACCGTGTTTCGCAAACAGCGTCAGCATATGATCCAGGAAGCCGACGCCGGTATGAATCTCCGACCGGCCCTCTCCGTCTACCTCGAGTTCTACCAGGACCTTGGTCTCCCCGGTGACCCGCTCAATCTTGGCCTTTCTCACTCTTCATCCTCCTCTATCATCCGCGCGATCCGCCGGATGAGGCGGTCGTTCTGATCCGGCCGTCCCACCGTCGCCCGCACAAAGCGACTCATCTTCCCGCCATAGGCCCTTACCAGAAGCCCCGCGGCAAGTAACGCCTGTCCCGGGTTCTCCCGGCCAAACTTGATCAGCAGGAAGTTCGCCTCCGACGGATACACGTAAAAACCCTTCTTCCCGTTATAGATCTTCAGCGCCTCATAGATCCGGTCCCGTTCTTTACAAATCGCCTCGATCTGCTCCTTGTATTCCGGCTGAGTCAGCGCGAAGAGGGCGATCTTCTGAGAGAGGGTTCCCAGGTTATAGGGCGGACGCACCCTGTCCAGGATCCCGATGATCTCCGGGTCTCCCAGGGCATAGCCCGCGCGGATCCCCGCCAGTCCGTAGGCCTTGGAGAAGGTCTTTAAGATCACCATATGAGGAAATTCGCGAATCCAGGAGGTATGATCCTCCTTGCAAAATTCTCCGTAAGCCTCGTCCAGGGCGACGATGCAGCCCGCCTCTTTTACGAGGCGTCTTAAGTCCGCCTCCGGAATCCGGTTCCCCGTGGGGTTATTGGGCGTACATAAGTACAGGATCTTGGGACGGACCCTGCAGCATTGCTCCAAAATCTCCTCCACCGGATAGGCGTAATCCTCGTCCAGGGAAAAGGCTTCCGCCTGTCCGTGGTTTAAGACCGCGCTCAGCGCGTACATGCTGAAAGAAGGCTCCGGCACCAGAACCCGGTCTCCCTCTTCCAGAAACGCCCGGTTCAGAAAATCGATCAGCTGATCCGACCCCACGGTGCAGAGCAGGTTTTCCTTCTTCACCCCGTATTTTTCGGCAAGGGCTTCCCGCAGTTCCACGCAGTCCGTATCCGGATAGACCCGCAAGTCCTCTTCCTTCGTCAGCCAATCCGCTAATCGCGCCTTTAAGCCGTCGCTTAGGGGAAAGGGGCTTTCGTTCGCGTCCAGCTTCTCCCCCGTCACGGGCTGTACCCGGTAATTCTCCATGCGGCGAATCTCCCGCCGCGCCAGTTCTTCCACCCTGCTCATCGTTTCTCCTTCTCAAGCCGCAGCCTGATGGCGTTCGCATGGGCATAGAGTCCCTCAGACTCCGCGAAGGCAATCACGTCTTCTCCCAGGGAAGCTACGCTCTCTCTAGTCATATAGAGCAGACTCGTCTTCTTGATAAAATCATCCACATTCAGGGGCGAGAAAAATCTGGCCGTCCCGCCCGTGGGCAGCACGTGGTTCGGGCCCGCCATGTAGTCTCCCATGGGCTCCGGGCTGTAAGACCCGACGAAGATCGCCCCCGCGTTATGGATCCGCGGCACGATGCTCATCGGCTCCGCGGTGCAGATCTCCATATGTTCCGGCGCGTACTCGTTCGCCAAACGGATCCCCTCTTCCAATGTTGACACGACGATCAGCATGCCTCGCGTGGCTAAGGCCGCCTCGATGATCTCCCGGCGAGGCGCCCGCGCCGTCTGTTTTTCGATCTCCTCCGCCACCCGCTCCGCCAGCGTCTGGGAGGTGGTAATCAAAACAGAACCCGCCAGTTCGTCGTGCTCCGCCTGGGACAGAAGATCCGCCGCCACATAGACCGGGTTCGCCGTCTCGTCCGCCAACACCAGGATCTCGCTGGGTCCCGCGATGGAATCCACGTTGACTTCTCCGTATACGAGCTTCTTCGCCGTGGCCACAAAGATATTGCCCGGCCCCACGATCTTATCCACCCGGGGGACGCTCTCGGTGCCGTAAGACAGGGCGGCGACGGCCTGGGCGCCTCCCATCTTGTAGATCCGGTCTACGCCGCATACCGCGGCGGCGGCTAAGATCCTAGGATCCAGCTTCCCCTCCGGACCGGGAGGAGACACCATGACCACTTCCGGCACCCCCGCCACCTTCGCGGGCAATACGTTCATCAGGACGGAAGAAGGGTACAGCGCCTTTCCTCCGGGCACGTACACGCCCACCCGCTGAAGGGGCCGAAAGAGCAGTCCCGTCATGGACCCGTCCTGCTCCTGACAGATCATGCTCTGTCTCTTCTGCATCTCGTGATACGCCGTGATCCTCTCCTTGGCTCGTTTCAGGATGTTCATGAAGCCCTCGCCCACGCTGTCCACCGCTTCGTCTATTTCCTCCTGACTAACCCGCGTCTTGGTAAGAACCGCATGGTCAAACCGTTCGGTATACTCGGCGACGGCCTCGTCGCCCCTTTCCCGGACCTGCCTCAGGATTTCTCCCACTACGGCGTCGTAATCTCCGCTGTCCAGCTTGGTTCTATGCAGAATGTCCTCCTGCCCCGCATAACGAACCCAGTTCATCCTCATCCCTCATCCTCCATTCTCGTCAGCGCCTCGCTCATCCGACGGATCAGCTCGTTGATCCGCTCGGCATGGAGCTTCATGCTGGCCTTATTGACCACCATCCGCGCGGAAATCTCCAAAAAGGCGTCCAATACCACCAGGCCGTTGGCCTTTAGCGTGCTGCCCGTCTCCACAATATCCACGATCACGTCGGCGAGTCCCACGATGGGGGCCAGTTCCACCGATCCGTTGAGTTTCAGGATCTGTGGCTGCTGATGCCTGTCGAGAAAATACCTGCGGGCGATCTCCGGATACTTGCTGCCCACCCGAAAGTCTCCCCGCTGCCTCAGAAGGGCTTCTCCCTCTGGGAATCCGGCCACGGCCATCCGGCATTTTCCGAAGCCCAAGTCCAGCACCTCGTACAAGTCCTTTTGCTCCTCTAAAAGCACGTCCTTGCCCACGATGCCGATATCCGCGGCCCCCTGCTCCACATAGGTGGGCACGTCCGCCGCCTTCGCCATGAAGAACCGCACATGATGCTTTGGATCCGTAAACACCAGTTTCCTGGAATCCTCCCAAGAATCCTCGCAGCGGATCCCGCAGCCCGCAAGAAGGGCCAGCGTCTGATCCGCAAGCCTCCCCTTCGTGAGGGCAAAGGTAAGATCACGCATCTTTAAGCACCTCCTTAAGCCGTTCCTCCAGGCAGGAACCCAGTTCCGGATCCTCGGAAGGATCCAGCCAGAGCCCCAGCCTGCAGGATTCCCGGTTCCGGCTCAGGGCCTCGAAACTTTCCCGGTCCTTTCCCTGCAATAAAACCACGTCCTCCCCCTGCTCCCGCAGGATTCGGGCCGCTTTCAGGGTCAGGTCCTCCCCCGTTCCCGCCAGATAGACCTGTTTCGGGCCCTCCGGCAAAATGCCCTGCCGGCCCATGGCGCTCAGGAGGCTGTTCATGTTGATGCCCAGGCCCACCGCCGGCCAATCCCTGGAAAACTGGCAGAGCAGATCGTCGTATCGGCCTCCGTCCAGCACGCAGTCTCCCGTGCCGTCGGTATACCCCTGAAAGACGATTCCCGTATAATAATGCAGATCCACCGTCATGCCCAGATCATATACGAGCTCCTCCGCCATTCCCGCCTCCTCCAGGCGGCGATGCACCTCGAGAAGACGTTCAAAAATATCCGAAATCTGTGTCTGGCCCAGCCTGCGGCTGCACTCGTATCCCTGGCTGACCAATTCGATGCCCCCGGTACGCGCCGTGAGTTCCACCAGCTCCCGCAGCCCCGCCTCCGGTTCTCCCTCTGCGAGTTTCTGGTACAGCGCCGGGAAGTTCTTGCTCACCACACATTCCCGAAGCTCCGGACGAGCCTTCTCGGGGAAACGTTCGAGGATCCGCTCCACCAACCGGGCGTGACCGATCGCGATCTTAAACTCCGAAAGCCCCACGGCCCTCAAGGCCTGGATGGCGATCTCCGCTGCCTCCGCATCCGCCAGCACGGAATCTTCTCCGATCAGTTCGATGCCGGTCTGGGCGAGTTCCCGCTCCTTCGCCGAATACCGGCTGTTATAGCGGAAGGTGCTGCCCGTCATGCTGATGCGGCAGGGCAGATCTTCCTCCGTCAGGTAGGTCGTCGCCACCCGCGCCGCGGCAGGGGTCAGGTCCGGACGCAGCACCAGTAGCTCCCCGTCCCGATCCACGAACTTGTACATATCCGCCGGGGCAATGCTGCCCCGTTCCTCGTCATATACCTTCAGGTACTCCGCCGTGGGCGTCTTTACCTCCAGATACCCGTAGCGGCGGAAGATTTTTTGGATCCTCTCCAGCAGTTCCTGCTGCCGGGCCGCTTCCTGAAACAGCCGGTCCCGGAATCCGTAAGGAGTATACATCTCTCCCATCCTCCTGCCTCCTTCCGCGATACAAAAACCCCGGAACAAAGAAGATCCGCTGGATCCTCTCTGATTCCGGGGTTTTCGTTTTTTGACACACTCAGTCTTCGGCAACCTGTACAACCTGTCTCTTGTTGTAAGTGCCGCAATTCTTGCACATACGATGAGGCATAATCAACGCGCCGCACTTGCTGCACTTCGCAAGGCTGGGCGTAGAAAGCTTCCAATTCGCCTTTCTCTTATCGCGTCTCGCCTTGGAAACCTTACCCTTCGGACCACTTGCTCCCATTCTTTACACCTCCTGCTCCATTCAATCTCTATCCTTATTCTGCAGCAAACTTCTTAACACTTCCAAACGGGGGTCTTCCTCCCGCAAGTCGCAGCCGCAGGGCCCTTCATTCAAATCGTGACCGCATTTTGGACACAGCCCCTTACAGTCCTCCCGGCACAGTACCTTCATAGGAATGCCCAAGCGAATCTCGTTCGTGACAAAATCCGCAAGATCCAGACGGTACTCCGAGAACACCTCCGCCTCCTCATCCGCTTCGGCCTGTCCCAAGGCTTCCGCCGGGATAAACCTTTGAGAAAAGGCAGGGGAAAGAGGCACCTCCACATCGGTCATACAGCGACTGCAGGGCATCTTCACGGTGAGCCTGACCACTCCCTGAAACTCCAGGACGTTTCCTTCCACGTTGCGGATCTTCCCCTGCACGACCGGAGGCTGCACAATGGGAATCTCCTCTTTGCCGAAAGAAACGGACGGGAGATCCAGCGTCTCCTCCACCGTGATCACAATCCGGGGATCCGCCAAAATATCGCGAACATTGTATTGCAGCATGGAAAACCCTCCCCTTCAAGTCACTCCTACGATTATATATGACCTGGCGACTTTTGTCAACAACTTTTTTAATTTTTTAGCTGTCCCAGCAGGTCTCCCAGATTCGTGGAGGCTTCCTGGGTATCCGCCTGATAGCTCCGATAATCGGCGGCTTCCTCTGCCGCCTGATTTTCCGTCGCCGCGTCCTTCATGCTCAGGGAGATCCTGTGCTGTACGGCGTCGATCCCCAGGATCTTCACCGTCACTTCCTGTCCCATGCTTACCGCGTCCTCCGGACTCTTTACCCGCTTATCGCTCATGCGGGACACGTGAACGAAGCCCTCCAGTCCCGGGGCGATCTCTACAAAGGCACCGCTGTCGATGGTCTTCACCACCGCGCCGGTTACGATCTCTCCCTGGGAGAAAGGAATATTCTTCCAGGGATCCGCGGAGGCGTCTTTCAGGCTCAGGCCGATTCGGCCCCGAACCGGATCCACACTCTGCACCGTGACCTTCACCAGGTCCCCTACGCCGACCACATCCGCCGGATCCTTGACCCGCTTCCAGGACATGTCGTTCACATGAATGAGGCCGTCCACATGGGGCGCGATCTCCACGAAAGCGCCGAACTTGGTCAGACGCACCACCTTACCGGTCAGGCTGTCCCCGGGCTTCAGCGTCGTATACAGGCTCTGACGCGCTTCCTCAGCTTCTTTCTGCTCCAGGGCTCTGCGGCTGACGATCAGGTTCTTTTTCGCCTCGTCCGTCTCGATGATCTTTACCGCGAGCGTCTTTCCCACATACTCTTCCAGATTCTCCACCCGCTGAAGACTCGTCTGAGAGGCGGGCATGAATCCCTCCACCGTCTTATAGACAATACGCAGGCCGCCGTTTACGACCTTCTTCACCTTGACCTCGATCGGCGTCTCCTCTTCTGCGAGCTTCGCCAGATCCTCCCAGATCACCAGCTTATCCGCCTGCTTCTTGGACAGGTGGATCTGCCCTTCCTGGGTGTCCACAAACCATACCATGGCGGTGATCTCGTCTCCCACCTGATACTCCTCATAGGATTCTCCGTCATAGAGGAGGTCTTCTTGGCTGATCACCCCGTCCATATAGGAGGATACGTCCACGAGAAGCCCCTGATCATCCCTGCCGATGATCTTCCCTTTCAGGATATCGCCGTTATTGATCTTCTGGAAGGACTGGGAAAGGGCCGCCTCGAAGTCCTCCATGCTGAAATTCTCTTCCATTCTCTATACCTCAATCATCCGTGATATTTTTTCGCCAGTAAACGGAAGCTCTCCAGGGAGTCTTCCACCGTCTTGCGGGATACGCAGAAGGCCAGCCGGAAATAGCCGGGCCCCATGAAGGTGCTGCCGGGTACGATGAGCAGCCGAAACTCCTTGGCTGCCGCGCAAAACGCCTTATCGTCCGGCTCCCTGCTCTTGGGGAACATGTAGAAGGCGCCTTCGGGCTTCGTAAACTCGTATCCCATATCCGCCAATTCCCTGCACAGGATGTCCCGGTTCTCCACGTACACGCTCATGTCGGATACCTCGTCCACACACCGTCCGATGACCCGCTGAAACAGGGAAGGCGCGTTGACATAACCCAGGATCCGGTTCGCCACGGCGGCCGCGGCCGCCGTCTCCTCGAAATTCTCCATCTCAGAAGGGATCACCAGATATCCGATCCGTTCTCCGGGAAGAGAAAGGGACTTGCTGTACGAATACCCCACAAAGGTGTTCTGATAATACTTCGTCAGATAGGGCACCTCCTGATCTCCGTAGACGATCTCCCGATAGGGCTCGTCGGAGATCAGATAGATGGCGTGTCCATACTCCTTCTGTTTCGTCTCCAGGAGGTCTGAAAGCGCGCGAATCTCCTGCTCCGTATATACTGTGCCCGTAGGATTATTGGGAGAGTTGACGATCACCGCCTTCGTCTTGGCCGTGATCTTACGCTCCGCCGAGACAAGATTCATGGAAAAGCGCTCCGGATCCGGATCCGCCACCACCGGCACGCCGTCGAAATTGCTGATATAGTTATTGTACTCGCCGAAATAAGGAGCAAAAAGAAGCACCTCGTCCCCGGGCTCCAGGATCGTCTTCAGGGCCACGTTGAGTCCCCCCGCGGCTCCCACCGTCATGATCAGATTCTCCTTGGTGAAGGCGGTGCCGAAACGGCGGTTTAACGACCGGGCGATACTCTCTCTCACGTCTTCGTACCCGGAATTGCTCATGTATCCGTGTACCATGAGCTCCGGTTCTTTCATCAGGATATCCACCGCGGCTTTCCGCACCGATTCCGGCGGAGGCGTACAGGGATTTCCGAGGGAAAAATCATATACGTTTTCCGCGCCATAGACGGCGGCCATCTTCTTGCCTTCCTCGAACATCGCCCGGATGGCGGATCCGTTCGCCACCAGCGACTGCATCTTCTTCGAGATCAAACTCTTCACCTCTTCCTAACAGAATACTGACATGATACAACATTCCCCGGTTTCTGTCAATCCCTTTAGCAGATTGCCCTTTAACGGATCGCCTCTTTCATCCTGCGTACATATTCCTTCACATGGGGTACGCAGTCCGTCCCGTAGGCCGCGCAGAGTTTTACGATGGCGGAGCCCACGATCACGCCGTCACTCTGATTCGCCATCGCCGCGGCCTGCTCCGGCGTGGAGATGCCGAATCCCACGGCGCAGGGAATCTCTTTTTGTTCCTTGACCAGTCCGACCATCTCCCCCACATCCGTTTTGATCTCGCTCCTCGTGCCCGTGACGCCCATGGAGGAGACGCAATATACGAAGCCCTCCGCGTCTGCGACGATCCTGCGGATCCTCTCGTGAGAAGTGGGGGCGGTGAGGGAGGTCAGATCGATCCCATGGGCGC
>CALWBZ010000051.1 GCA_944376225.1 uncultured Clostridia bacterium
CAGGGAACCGTAGAGCATCCCCCAGGTTCCCTTTCCGAAAACCATCCACTGAAAGGCCACTTCCAGGTAAATCAGCGAAAGGGCAAACATGCCACCCCTGAATAGCCCCCCTTTTATCTTTCGTATCATTGGGATCTCTCCTCGTATTAGACTAAGGTGCACAGGTTATTTTAACACACTCTAATATAGCTTTCAAGGAAAAAAACAAAATCCGGCAGCCAAAGCATTTTTGACCACCGGATCTTCTTCATTCGTCCAATGTGCTTTCCAGATATAAGGTCGGATCGACGGGCGTCCCGTCCAGGGTCACCTGGAATTCCAGATGATCGCCCAAAGCCAGGCTGTACCATGTGGGTTCCGCCACGTATCCGATCGTTTCTCCCTTGCTTACGGTCTCATCCACCACGACGTCAACGGCCTCCTGCAGCTGGCCGTATGTAGTCTCCAGACCGTTTCCGTGACTGATCACTACATAATTGCCCAGCCGGTCGTTCTGACCGATGCTCTTCACCGTTCCCGCCGCCGCCGCGACGACCGCTTCTCCCGGAGCCGCGCCGATACTCATCGAATCGTTGGCCCGGTACTGATCCAGCGTCTCGTCATAGATCAGCGCCTCCGCGGAATATTCCATTAACACATTTCCGCTGACGGGCCATGCCATCTTGTCCGACGCGGGATCAAAAGTCTCGACTTCCTGAACAGGGGCCTCGACCGTTTGTGTTTCTTCCGTCTCCGATTCCTCGGCTTCCTCCTTCGATGATTCCTCGGCGGAAGATTCCTCCGACGAAGAGTTTCCTTCTACCGTTTCGATCTCCTGATTCGGGTCGATCAAATCTCCCTGTACCGGTTCCGCGGCAGATGATTCCTCGGGCGCAAAAGCAACCTCTTCTTGGGAGATCTCCTGTGAGTCTCTCGATTCCTCTTCCTGGGCCTGCTGCAGCGCGTCCGGTTCTTCCTGAGACCCTGCCGTCATCGTCACGACCAATGCCGCGATCGTCACCAACGCGAGAACCGATAATACTCCGTAATACAGCCTCCGCTGCTTTGCGGAGGCTGTGGAATGCTCGTCTTGTTTCATCGATTTCCACCTCCGACACTAGTATGCGCCGGAAGGGAAGAAACTTATTCAACTTTTTACGCCCAATGTTAAATTCGGAATCGCGTTTAGGGATAAATCCGCGAATTCGCCCCTGCGAAACAGCGAATACGCCGCGCTGCCGATCATGGCCGCGTTGTCCGTACATAAAACGAGATCGGGAATGGACAAGGCGTAACCTCTTTTCTCGCAAGCTTCCTTCATGGCCTTGCGAAGAGCGGCGTTCGCCGACACTCCGCCCGCCACGGCGATCTTGCGAATATGAAAATGCTTTGCTGCCTGCATCGTTTTCGCGGTCAGAACATCTACCACCGCCTGCTGGAAGGACGCCGCCACATCCGCCTGGGATACGGATTCATTTTTCATTTCCTGCTGATTCAGATAATTCAGTACCGCCGATTTCAAGCCGCTGAAGCTAAAATCATAGCCCTCCTCTTCAAGACAGGGCCTCGGAAAGTGAATCGCGGCCGGGTTTCCCGCCTCCGCCGCCTTCTGAATCTTCGGCCCTCCGGGATACCCCAGGCCGATGGCTCGCGCCACCTTGTCAAAGGCCTCTCCCGCCGCGTCATCCTTTGTCTGCCCCAAGATCCGGTTTACGCCGTAGTCCTCTACAATCGCCAGATGGGTGTGTCCTCCCGACACCACCAGGCAGAGAAAAGGCGGTTCCCAATCCGGGCTCGATATATAGTTCGCCGCGATATGCCCCTCCATATGATGCACGCCGATGAGGGGCTTGTCCAGGGCGTATGCCAGCGCCTTCGCCTCCGCGACGCCCACCAAAAGCGCCCCCACGAGACCCGGCCCATAGGTGACGGCAATCGCGTCCAGTTCCTCAAACCCGCAGTCTGCTTCCTTCAACGCCCTTCGGATCACCTCGTCGATATTTTCCAGATGTTTTCTCGAGGCAATCTCCGGAACCACGCCGCCATAGACGGTATGTATGGCGATCTGAGAGGAGATGATATTGGACAACACCCTGCGGCCGTTCTCCACTACCGCCGCGGCCGTCTCGTCGCAGGATGATTCAATCGCTAATATTTTCACGTCAGTCTTCATAATTCAGCACCTTGACCATACGATCCTTCCCAACATAGCTGTTAGGAAAGACTTCCTTTGCTTCCTGTAACACGTCCTTGGGATGCACGAGGGACGGGCTGAAATGAGTGAGCCAAAGTTCTTTGACCCGCGCCTCCTTCGCCAATTCCGCCGCCTCCCGGAACGTCATGTGTTTATACTCGTTGGCGCGGCTCTTCTTCTCTTCTTCTCCGTACATTCCCTCACAGATGAAAAGATCTACGCCATAAGCAGCCTGAACAATGCCGGGTACCGGTCGGGTATCCGTACAATAACACAGGGACAAACCTTTTCTGGGCTCCCCGAGAACCATCTCCGGCCGATAAACCACCC
>CALWBZ010000052.1 GCA_944376225.1 uncultured Clostridia bacterium
GGAGATCTATGGTGCTACGAGTATCAGTTGAAACCCGCCGGCATCTTAAAAAGCCCAGAGCTATATGAGGCGCATTTTGTGCGGGAGGACGGAAGCACGCGGGATATTCAGGAAAACGCGCATTTTACGGATCGTGAGTAATCCTAGATTTTATCATAGAAAGGATGATTCTTATGAATTCAATGGATCAAATTAAAAATCAAACGGATGAGATGCTGACCCAGCTTTCCCGTCTGATACGGCATAACTCTGTACAAGGCCCCGCCACAGAAGGAAAGCCTTTCGGCGAGGGTCCTGCCGCGGCTCTGAAAGAAGCTCTGGATATCGCCTCCGAACTCGGCTTTTCTACCGTTAATATGGAAAATTACTGCGGATACGCCGAAATGGGAGAAGGGCCGGACATTGTCGGCATCGTGGCCCATCTTGACGTAGTGCCGGCGGGAGAGGGCTGGGATACGGATCCCTTTACCATGACCCGAAAGAAAGACCGTGTCTATGGCCGGGGCGTCAGCGACGATAAAGGCGCCGTGATTGCCTCTCTGTATGCGATGAAACTTCTGCGGGATTCCGGTTTCCCGCTTAATAAACGGGTGCGCCTGCTCATGGGCTGCAACGAAGAATCCGGTTCCGAATGCATGAAATATTACGCACGGCATGGAGAACCGATCACCGCCGGTTTCACGCCGGATGGCTATTTCCCCGGCATCCACGGTGAAAAGGGACTCTGCGCCATGACCGCTTACAGCAAGAATACTCATATTCTTTCCATGAACGGTGGCTTTGTTACCAATGCCGTCTGCAGCCGCTGCGTCACCGAAGTTCCCCTGACTTGTGTCGATGCCGCTAAACTGGAAGCCGCGTTGTCGAAGACACCTCTAAGCGCTTCCTCGGTTACCGTCCTGGAAGATCGTCTTCGTATCGAAGCCCAGGGAACCGCGGCCCACGCGAGCACTCCTGAGCTGGGCGTCAATGCCGCGGCCTATACCATGTGGGCGCTCAAGGAAGCCGGCATGCAGGACGATTTCGTGGATTTCTATCTTTCCCATCTAGGTACGGACTGTGACGGATCCGGTATCGGCTGCCAATTTACCGATGCCTACGGCTCCCTTACTTTTAATAACGGCATTGTAGAAACCAAGGACGGCGTTATCCGTTGTACGATCGATATCCGTTATCCTGTCACGCTGTCTTCCGAAAAGTTGAGAGCTATGGCCGCGCCTCATCTCGAGAATGCTCAGGGACGTATCGAGATCAACCATGCCAGCGAGCCCTTGTTCTATCCCGAGGATTCTCCTCTGGTGCAGAACCTCTATCATGCCTATGTCGAGGTCACGGGAGATACCTCTCACAAACCCATGGTTATCGGGGGCGGCACCTACGCTAAGAGTATCCCGGGCATCATCGCCTTTGGCTGCGAGTTCCCGGATACGGATAACCACATCCATGATGTGAACGAATCGCTGGATATTCACGAGCTGCAAATGCAAACGGCGATCTATCTAAAGGCCCTGGAAAACCTGTTGGCCGATCATTAATCCAGTTAAGAAAAGGGGCTGCCGCGCGGCAGTCCCCTTTTGTGAAAACAGGAAAAAGTTGTATCAATGCCGGGTTTATAGTATAATGGAATCCGGCGGAGAGGAGGCATCAGAATAATGAGAAAAGAGAGCGATTATTTCGCACTGATAATAGAAGGACTCCTTGTATTTATGATTTTAATGGCGGTTCCTACTCTTGTTAGTTCATATGATGCATCATATGGAATTCCGATATCATGCAGCATACTTCTAGGCGCACTTATTCTTTTGGTATCCAGAAGAAAGAAGTCAGATGATAAAAGAAAACGATTAGAACCAATCACTATTATAATTCCGTCTTTTCTTGTTTTGTCCTGTCAAGTGGCGGGAACGTTTATTGTTTCCAGCGATGGGAGGCATTTGCCTTTTAGTGAGTTCTTGATAAAGGTAGGACAATACTGTAAAAATATTCTATTCATTGTCCTTGCGTTGGCTGTTCTCATTAAGCTTCTCAGGTGGATCGGCGGCGGGGTTCATTTTAAGATTCATTGAGAGATTTCGCTTCCTCCCTTCTCTCGAATTTCGTGTTAAATAAACGGATTTTCCATAGAAAGGGATATTCCGTGAAGATGAAAAAGCTTTTACTTTTATGACATCCTTTTGACGCTTCAAAAGAGATGTTATACCGTTATTTCAAACGCCAAAGAGAGCTCTCCATGTTTGGGTTCCCACAATACCGTCCTCGGTCAGCCCATGATCGCTTTGAAACGTTCGTATAGCCTTGGTTGTAGCGCTTCCCAGTCTACCGTCCATTCCATCCGAACCAACGGAATAGCCGTGGAGCACAAGACCCATCTGTAAAATCTTGACTTCCGCGCCTTCTGCTCCCTGTGATAATTCAAAGGGAGCGGATACAGGATCCGCACCAGAAGGATTGTCCACTATATCTTGAGACTTGTATGGCGGTCGAACGGAAGCGATGACTTCTGCTGCCCGATAGGCGATGACTCTGCGGGAAACAGAATGGTTTTTATTTCCCTCAATGACCGTCATTTCCGCGTTATCGGCCGAGGATCCCTTTACTTTCTCGACCAGTCCTACGTGATCGATATAACTCGTGTTGGCATTCCAACGGTAGAACACGATATCTCCCGGTTGAGGCATGTCATCCGCGTCGGTACGGCAGCCCTTTTTCTCAAACCAGTCCAGGCAGTAAGGACAGGCAGAACCCTGGGGAGATGTGTTTGGATATACGGAACCGTCCATAGCTCCCGCTTGATAAAAAACCCAAGTCAGGAACATATTGCACCAATCGGCTCTTGCAAATCCAGCGACTTTAGCGATATGATCTTCATACCATTGTCCGTATTTTGATAAACCGTCGGACTCTTCCTGGTAGCCGATTTCATTTTGAGCAATCTGAATTACCTTTTCTTTTTGCGTCATTTCCAATCCTCCTTAAAATTATTCCGATGTTTCAGGCAGACCGGCTACACTGGTTAACAGGCTCAAAACGCCTGCTAAGATAGACGCGCTGACGACTACGAGCCAGTTTACATCATCCAGAACTGCCGCGGTACCGATTGTGGCTACGGCAGTCTGCGCAATGGTCTTAGCCGCTCGGATTCCCGCGCACTTAAACCAGCTTCCCCAGTTTGTAATTTTTGCCATATGATCATCTCCTTCTGGCAACGATGCAATTTGGGAGCACATCGTTTTTGTTTTAGTCTATTGTATTCTAAAGATATGCCAGAGTGTGTCAGATTAGCCGAAACAAAGGTGAGGATGAAAAGCGCCGGACTCCTTCTATAGGCAAGAAGCCCGACGCTCTTTTATTTAATGGTATTTAGGTCTCATTTGATGAAAGCTCACATCCTGAAGGGCTTCGCCAAATCTCTGGAAATGAATGACTTCTCGTTGACGAAGGAAGCGAAGAGGATCGATCACATCCGGATCGTTGGCCAAATTGATCAATCGCTCATAAGTGCTCCGGGCCTTCTGTTCTGCTGCCATGTCTTCATAGATATTGGTAATAGGATCGCCCTGAGACTGGAAGTAGGCGGTTGTAAAGGGAACGCCGCTGGCGTCGGCAGGATAGACGGCCTTTCCGTGTTGCGTATAGTAAGGCGCCAATCCGGCGGCGATGATCTCATCGATAGTCGCATCCTTCATTAACTGATACATCATGGTCGAAATCATTTCCACATGAGCCAGTTCTTCGGTACCGATATCGGTCAATAACCCTTTGGATTTTCCGGTGGGCATCGCATAACGCTGGCTAAGATAACGAAGGCTGGCGCTAAGCTCACCGTCCGGCCCTCCTAGCTGCGCGGCAATGCATTTTGCCATGTTCAGATCGCCTTTTTTGATATTGACGGGATACTGTAATTTTTTATCGTAATACCACATAAGATAGTTTCACCTCCTAATTTTTATTGTACGTCCCAGGGCCATGGGTTTTGAATCCATGGCCAATCATTTTGTGATGAATCCCAGGTCAAAGTCATCAGGGGGCCATATTGCTTTTCAAAGGAACAACGAAGTTTCTGAGAGACACGAACCAGGTTGGAATACTCGTCAAGAGCCTCCTGACAAGTGGGATGCGTATCCAGGAACTCGTTTAAGTCCACCAGCATAAAATCCACCTTCTGGATATCCATCAGGAGACTTTGACGATGATCACAGGCTTTCTTCATCATGCGCATCCTCCCTTCTTGTACGGAATATACAGATTGTCAAAAGACGAGCCGCGTTCCAGGGCTTCATCAGGACTCACAAGTCCGGTAAAAGGCTGCATGGGGACATACGCGGCTGCCAACGGAAGATTCGGACACTTCGATTCCGGCTGACATCCGTCTTCGGCAAGCGGATTCACGCACATGGAATCCTTCCAAAAGTTTTTACTTTGCATCGATTCTGTGGGCAAGCCGAATCCTCGTTCCGGATTTTCAATGCCGGGACGAAGATAATTGCGACGGGCGCCGTAGTTTCGGCTGTTAGATTTGCGGTCTTCCACAGTATCCCTCCTTCATAGAGAAAGCGTGATTTCCCTATTAGGATATGCGGCGCGATCAAAATGGTGAAAGAATTGAAGTCGTTGCTGTCTTGCCAAAGGAGAAAAGATTCGCTATAATCCCGTCTTTGACAGTTTATAAGAAGGCAAAACGGCTGAAAGCCTCATATTAAAAGGACTTCAGCCGTTTTTCTTTCCGATTCGAATTGTGCTATATTTTATCTTGAGGTATTTTTCGTTGTTTT
>CALWBZ010000053.1 GCA_944376225.1 uncultured Clostridia bacterium
AGTTACATAGATCCCACATCAGCGCGTTGCAGGATCCGCTGGTATGCGTACACTCCGCTTTCCCGCACAGCGGCGCCGCTATTCCTGTGCCCATGTCATAAAAATACATGCTGGAGCCGCACTTGAAGTACACAGTATCTCCCACCAACGCCGCCTCCTTATGACAGGAAAACTGATTCTGCGCGTCGTAGTCCGGCAGATATCCCTCCGTCATAAAGATGTCGTCTGACGATGAACTCTCCTCGGAAAGAGACGTCTCTCCAGACACGGATTCTTTCTTCTCCGATGATTGACAGCCGCTTGTTAAAAATACAAATAAACAGATGAGTATCATATATCGTTTCATACGCTATCCCTCCTATATAGAAAAGGAGAGCTGCCTCTTGTGATTCCGCAGAATCCTTTAAGACAGCTCCCTGGCTTTTCTTATTCTTCTTTTGCCTTGCGAATCTCTTTCGTGCGAATCTCTCGGCAGACCTGATCGATGAAGGCGGAAAGCTCCATGCTGCCCGCGTCTCCGTCGTAACGGCTGCGCATGGACACCTTATGCTCTTCCTCCTCTTTCTGACCGACGATCAGCATATACGGCACCTTCTCCAGCCTGCTCTGACGAATCTTGTAGCCGATTTTCTCCGCGTGGGTGTCGATTTCCGCCCGGATCCCCGCTTCTCTCAATTCGTTCAGCACCTGCATGCCGTATTCCATGTGCTTATCCGAAATCGGCAGCACCTTGGCCTGCACCGGCGCCAGCCAAGTGGGGAAGGCCCCCGCGAAATGCTCGATCAAAATGCCGATAAAACGCTCGATGGAACCGAATACCACCCGGTGAATCATGATCGGACGATGCTTCTCTCCGTCCGCTCCCGTATACTCCAACTCGAACCGCAGGGGCAGCTGGAAATCCAGCTGAATCGTACCGCATTGCCAGGTTCTTCCGATGGAGTCCTCCAGATGGAAATCGATCTTTGGCCCGTAAAACGCTCCGTCTCCCTCGTTGACCACATAGGGCAGACCGATATCGTCCAGCGCGCTTCGCAGGGCTTCCGTAGCCATCTCCCAATCCTCGTCGCTGCCCATGCTGTCCTCCGGACGGGTGGAAAGCTCCACGTGATATTTGAATCCGAACAGACTGTACACCTCGTCGATCAGCTGTACCACGCCCTTGATCTCGTCCTTGATCTGTTCCGGCGTCATGAAGATATGAGCGTCGTCCTGGGTAAAGCATCGTACCCGCATGAGCCCGTGAAGTTGTCCGGATTTCTCGTGACGATGCACGATTCCCAGCTCGCCCATGCGAATCGGCAGATCCCTGTAGGAGCGGGGCTCCGACTGATAAACCAGGATGCCGCCGGGGCAGTTCATCGGCTTGATGGCGTAGTCCTCTTCGTCGATCACCGTGGTATACATGTTTTCTTTATAATGATCCCAGTGTCCGGAAGTCTCCCACAGCTTGCGGCTGAGGATAATGGGCGTGCTGATCTCCACATAGCCGGCCCGACGGTGGATCTGCCGCCAGTAATCGAGGAGCGTATTTTTGAGCACCATTCCGTTAGGCAGGAAGAAGGGGAAGCCAGGTCCTTCCTCACGCATCATGAACAGGCCCTGTTCCCGGCCCAGTTTCCTGTGATCCCGCTTCTTGGCCTCCTCGATTCTCGTCAGATACTCGTCAAGCTCCGCCTTCTTGGAAAAGGCCGTGCCGTAGATTCTCTGCAGCATCTTATTATGCTCGTCTCCCCGCCAGTAGGCGCCGGCGAGACTCGTCAGCTTGAACGCCTTGACCGGCTTCGTCGTCATCAAGTGTGGGCCGGCGCAGAGATCGGTAAACTCGCCTTGAGAATAAAAGCTGATCTCCTCACCCTCGGGAAGATCCTCGATCAGTTCCACCTTATAGGGTTCATTCTTCTCCTTAAAATACGCGACGGCCTCGTCCCTGGGCATCGTATAGCGCTCGATCGCGAGATTCTCCTTGACGATCTTCTTCATCTCTTCTTCGATCTTCTCCAGGTCTTCCGCCACGAAGGGAGTCTCTCTATCCACGTCATAATAGAAGCCCTCCGCGATGGAAGGTCCAATGGCGAGCTTCGTCTCCGGATACAGACGCTTGATGGCCTGGGCCATGATATGAGAAGCCGTATGGCGAAACGCGCCCTTGCCCTTTTCGTCGTTAAAGGTCAGAATGCTGAGCTCGCAATCATGGTCGATCACGGTTCTGAGATCCACCACCTCTCCGTCTACCTCGCCCGCCGTCGCGACCCTAGCCAGCCCCTCGCTGATACTAAGGGCGATGTCATACACGCTCTTAGGCTCCTGAAATTCCTTATAGGAACCGTCCTTCAGTGTGATCTTCATCTTCCTCTTCCTTTCATAAAGATATTTTATCCTCCATGGGGCACGGGAAACAAAAAAAGCATTCCTTCGGAATGCCTCTATCTCTCATCGATGCCCACACGGAAACACTCCATACAGGGACGGGGACTCTCCCGCGGTTCCACCCTGCTTGTTTTCTGTGGAAAACCATCTTCATTCATCTGATGATAACGGAATCACCGGGCCGTATTGGGGCCGCTCCGAGGTGGTCTTCATACGCTTTGCCGGGAGACGCTTTCAGCCAGGCCCTAAGCCATGACGTCTCTCTCTTTGCCGGAGGAGTCGTACTACTCTTCTCGTCAACGCTTTGTTCCCTATCATTATAACATCCGCCGGCCAAAAGTCAAGAGCTCATTTTGTTTTCTCTGTTTCGACCGCATCTTACAAAATTTATAAAAACCCTTAACGAAATCTTTACATATGCGTTTTTATCGGCTATAATAGAAGTATATGCGGAGGCTTTCCTGCCGCATAACATACTCTGAGTAGTAGGTGATATGATTTGACGGTACAATTTATGGATTTCTTACAACAGCTGGCAGGCAATCCGCTTCTTGCGGTCACGGTGATATTAACCCTAGGCGTGATCTTGGTCAACGGGTGGACCGATGCTCCCAACGCGATTGCCACATGCGTATCCACCCGAGCAATGAAGGCGTCCAGCGCGATTCTCATGGCCGCCGTATTCAACTTCCTGGGTGTGTTCATCATGACCATGGTCAATTCTAATGTGGCCATGACCATCTATAACATGGTGGATTTCGGCACCAACACCGGCGACGCGACCATCGCCCTGTGCGCCGCTCTGTTCGCCATCGTTTTCTGGGCCACCGCCGCGTGGAAGTTCGGCATTCCCACCAGCGAGAGCCACGCGCTGATCGCGGGTCTCTCCGGCGCTGCCATCGCCTTGCACGGCGATCTGAGCGGCATCAATCCTTCCGAATGGGTAAAAGTCATCTACGGTCTGGTTTTGTCGACCTTCCTGGGCTTCCTCTTCGGTTTTGTCTGCACCCGCATCATCGAATTCTGCTTCCGCCATGTAGACCGGCGCAAGGCGAATCCCAAATTCAAGAAGGCGCAGGTGGCCGCGGGCGCAGCGATGGCTTTCATGCACGGCGCCCAAGACGGTCAGAAATTTATGAGCGTGTTCCTTCTGGGGATCTTCCTGGTAAACGGGGACAGCCAGACCAATGAGTTTGTGATCCCCATCTGGCTGATGATCGTCTGCTCTATCGTCATGGCCTGCGGAACCTCCATCGGCGGTTACCGCATCATCAAGTCCGTGGGACTCGATATGGTTCATCTGGATACTTACCAGGGATTCGCGGCGGATATGGGCGCGGCCGGCTGTCTGCTTCTATCTTCTTTGACCGGTATCCCCGTCAGCACGACCCACACGAAGACCACCTCCATCATGGGTGTCGGCGCTTCCAAGCGTCTGTCCGCCGTCAACTGGAAAATCGTGAAGGAGATGTCCTTAGCCTGGATTTTCACTTTCCCGGGCTGCGGTCTGTTAGGCTTCATCGTCGCCAAGATCTTTATGTACATATTTTAATACGTGAGGAGAAAAGCTATGAGTTTCATGAGACACAAACAAGAATATGACTACTTCGATTCTTTCTGCCAGGTAGGCAAGCTGGCCAGCGATTCCGCCGAGTACCTGCACGGCGCCATCACTTCCTTCGAGGTGGATAAAATCAACACCTATGTAGAAGAGATGCATAAGCTGGAGCACGCCGCCGACAGCAAGCGTCATGAGCTGGGTAACCAATTGGCCAAGGAATTTATCCCTCCCATCGAGCGGGAAGATATCTCTTTGCTTTCCCAGCAGCTTGACAACGTGGTGGATTCCGTAGAGGATATCATCCGCAAGATCTATATGTTCAACATCGATGAGATGCGATCCGAAGCCTTGGAGTTCTCCAAGCTGATCTTAGACACCTGCGCCGTCTTCTATAAGCTTTTGCAGGAATTCTCGAATTTCAAGAAATCCAAAATGATTCAGCAGTACATCATCGAGATTAACACGTTGGAAAATAAGGGCGACAAGCTTCATACCGATTCCATTCGCCGCTTATTTACCGATACGGTGTCTCCTCACGCCCTCCTGGCCTGGACCGTCATCTTCGACGCCATGGAAAACGCCCTGGATGCTTGCGAGAACGCCGCCGATATTATCGACAGCACGATCACGAAAAACACCTGATGATAAATTGTATCATAGGGGCGCGAAACCATCTGATTGGATGGTTTCGCGCCCTTGTTATTTTATACATATTCCTGTTTTCTTACGGCTGAATAGAGAAGCGTCATACATTCTTTGTCGGAAACCAGTTTCTGACTCAAGAGATCAATGGCATATTGCGCAAAAACAATCTCACATTCCGGACATTGCTCCGCAATCCAACGATACACCTTCGGAAAATATTTTATTGCCTGTGGATGTTCTTTTAACGCGATGACCAGCACCGCGCAGAAAGCTGTCAAAGGTACCGCCGGTTTTTGGGCTCGCCCATTGACAATCTCTTCAATGGCAGGATATAAGGCGCTTTGTTCATAGAAGGCGCAAAATTTTTCTTCATACGCGCCTCGTATGGTTCCACGAGCCGCTTCTCTACAAGAAACTCCCAATTGTATAGCGATGGACAGATTCTCCCATTCTCTAGGACAGGCGTTTCCGGCGGACGACTTTTCAAGCAGCGCGTCAGGGGTTGTATAGATAAAGGCCCGTATTTTAGGATGAATATTGTTTTCTTCCGCCCATGCCATCCACTCTGCCGGCGAGACTTCAAAATCCACCGCGAATACATGGGTTCTAAGGGCATAAAGTATTTCCTTCGTTCCTGTTTCATCCTCGATACGACGTCCCGCGCCGAATACGTAAAGCCCGGGGCGTGGTTTTAAGAATCCGCTGTACGCGCCTCTAGGTCTTTCCAGCGAGTAGTCAAAGGAAACGCCCTGCCATTTTCGTTCCACAAAGGGCGAATAAGCAAGCCTCTGCAATATATCCTCCGCGTTTGTGTATTCCTTAAAGAATAAAACGGTAGGAATGTTTTTTTCCCTGTTCTTCTCTATTCGTTGCAGCCACCATGCCTTTTCTGTTTTTAACCGGCTTTTTTTAGAACAAACATAGTCCCTTCCCTCAAAACTGTTCGACATTTCGGCAGACAGGCAAATATCAATACAATCGGCGCCGATATCCCGCGCGAATTTTGTTACTGCCGCGGTTTTTCCGATTCCGGGCTCTCCGAGAAGCATGACCGGAACGCGGGCCGCTAATTCAAAAATTTTTCTGTAATCTTCCTGCCTACGATCTTCAGATACTTTGTTGTCGCCTGTGGCAATCATCTTATAAAAAAGCATATGATATCCTCCATATTTTATAATGTTTTATGGGGATATCATAGCATATATTATAATAAGACCTAGAGATATATTTTATATAGCCGTTTTCTCGAATGTTCCGCTTAACGCATATCTTACTCGCGTTTTCCTTTTTCTAAAAACGCGATTTTCCCTATCAGCGTTCCTTTCCGAAGAACAGGAGCCCCAGCGCCCCCGGCCCGGAATGTACCCCGATGCTGGGATTGACGTCTCCGATCATGATATTCTCGATACCGAAACGCTTCTTCACCTGCTCTGCCACGAACCGGGCGTCTTCCGGGCAATCGCCGTGGACGATGGCCACCATGTCGTTTTGCGCCTCATACCCCGGCATCCTCTCCGCCATATAATCCACAAGGGCCAGGAGCGACTTCTTGCGTCCCCGCACCGTACCCGCCGCCTCCAGCTTTCCTTCTTTTGTCAGCTTCAATACGGGTTTCAAATTTAATACGCTTCCCACCACGGCCGTGGCCTTGGACACCCGGCCGCCCCTTTGCAGGTGGAACAGGTCGTCCACCGTAAACTTCACGCAGACATGAGGAACATTTTCCGTAAGCCAGTCCCTCACCTCCGCGAGGCTCTTGCCCTGCTCCTGCATCTTCAGCGCCTTATTGACCAAAAGACCCTCGCCGAGGGACACGCACAGGCTGTCCACCACTTCGATCTTAGCCTCCGGATAATCTTCCTCCAGGATCTGCCCGGCCACCATCCGCACGATGTCACAGCTTCCGCTGAGAGCGGACGAAAAACTAATGTACAGGATGTCTTTACCCTCATCCAGAATCTCTCGAAAGGTCTTCTCCACGACGGCCGGATTGACGGCCTGGCTCTTTGGCATGCTTCCCTCTCTCATCAGACGATAAAATTCCGCCGGAGAAGGCCCCGCGGAACCCTCGTAAATCTCGTCGCCGATGGAATAATACTGGGGCACCTGGATCAAGCCGTGTTCCTTCACATATTCCCGGGGCAAGTCCGAGTTGGTGTCCGTAACGATCTGATATGTCCTCATGTCATTCTCTCCTTCATATGAAATCAAAAGGTTTCTGTCCCTTCCGCCCCATTATACTATATGGACCGTATCCGACACAAGTCTCATCGATAAATTGAGGGCCGAGAGGCGTATTTTTTTGTTGCTTCCCCATTCCAGTTGTGATACTATTATATGGAAGAAAAAGAAATGAGGGAATTGACGATGAAGATTGTTCTGCAGCATATCACCAAGACCTTTCCGAATCGCTCGAAGAAAGACGCGGGCGATGTGACCGCCGTTTCGGATTTCTCCTTCGAGGTTCCGGACGGTCAGTTAATCGGTCTTCTCGGCCCTTCGGGATGCGGGAAGAGCACCACGCTGAACATCATCTGCGGGCTGGAAAAGCCCACTTCCGGCCGTGTTTTCTTTGGCGACCAAGACGTTACCGCCCTCCCCGCCGAAAAACGGGGCGTGGGCATGGTGTTTCAAAATTACGCCCTGTATCCTCACCTTACGGTAAAAGAGAACATCTTGTTTCCCCTGGAGAACCTAAAGGGAAAGGACAAGCTTTCCAAGGCGGATATGATGAAACGGGTGGATGAGGCGGCTTCTCTCGTACAGATCGAAGAACTCATGGACCGCAAGCCCCGTGAGCTTTCCGGCGGCCAACAGCAGCGGGTGGCGATCGCCCGGGCGCTGGTGAAGATGCCCCATGTCCTGCTGCTGGACGAGCCTCTCTCCAACCTGGACGCCCGCTTGCGTCTTCAGACCCGGGAGGAGATTCGCAAAATCCAGCGTGCCACCCAAATCACCACCCTTTTCGTGACCCACGACCAGGAGGAAGCCATGAGTATCTCGGATCAGATCGTGGTGATGCGTCAAGGCGTCATTCAGCAGATCGGAAAGCCCCAGGACGTATACGACAATCCCGTGAACCTTTTCGTGGCGCAGTTTTTGGGGACGCCTCCCATCAACGTGTTCGAGGGAGCCCTGCGGAATGAAACTCTGTATCTGGGAGATGACGCGGTTCTGTCCGTTCCCGGCGGGAAAGATCAGGAGGTCTGGGTGGGAATCCGTCCGGAGGGCTTCCTCTTGCGGGAGGACGGGCCGTTATGCTGCAAGCTGAACGCGGTGGAGGTCATGGGCCGGGACATCAGCGTGGTCGTCACCCATCCCGCCGGCGTAACGCCCTCGGTGCGTTCTATTATCGCCTCGGATCATGTCATCCCCCCTGCCGCCCAGGATGTCCGTTTCGCCGTAAAACCTCATAAACTATATCTTTTCAACAAGAAAACCCAGGAGCGTATTGAAATGGAAGGAGAGCGTTCGCTATGAAAAAGGACGGGAAAAAGGCATGGCTGTATCTGTTGCCGGCCATCCTGTTTCTAGGCGTGTTCATGATCTATCCCTTGATCGACGTGCTGATCTATTCCTTTGAGGAAGGGTATAACTTTGCTTCTCAGACCTCTTTTGGCACGGGACTTTATAACTATTCCTACGTTCTGCATGATCCTTATTTTCTGCAAGCCATCCGGAATACTTTTATCCTGACCGCCATTACGGTTCCCGTTTCTACCGGCCTCTCCCTGCTGATCGCGCTGGGACTGAGCAAGGTTCGGGCCCTTCGCGACCTATATCAGACCGTGTACTTTCTGCCCTATGTCACCAATACCCTGGCCGTGGGCCTGGTTTTCATGGTTCTGTTTCAGCAGACGGAATATTCCGACGGGCTGGTGAACCTATTGATCCAATGGTTCGGAGGAGAATCCGTGGACTTCATCGACGGCCCTTACTGGGCAAAGATGCTGGTTTTGTGTCTGTACACCGTCTGGATTGTCATGCCCTTTAAGATTCTCATCCTAACCAGCGCCCTTGCTTCGGTCAATGAAGAATATTATAAGGCGGCCCGGGTGGACGGCACTTCCTCCTTCCGTACCTTTACCAAGATCACCCTGCCCATGATCTCTCCCATGCTTTTTTATCTGGTGGTAACCGGCTGCATCGGCGCCTTCAAAGCTTACAGCGACGCCGTGGCGCTCTTTGGTACGGACTTAAACGCCGCGGGGATGAATACCATCGTGGGCTATGTCTATGACATGCTGTACGGAGACGGGGGTGGTTATCCCTCTTACGCTTCTGCCGCGGCCATCATCCTGTTCGTGATCGTATTGACGGTAACCTGCATCAACCTGCTGATCAGCAATAAGCATGTTTATCATGAAGGAGGAACCGGACATGAGTAAACATTCCCAAAAGGCCTCCTTTCGAGGAAAGGGGATTTTCTCCAAAGGGATCCTCTATTTTCTGCTCACCCTGTGGGCCCTTATTGTATTGTTTCCCTTCTACTGGATGATTCTGACCTCCTTAAAGAGCTACGGTTCTTATAACGCGGAGGTGACCCCCAGTTTCTTCACCCTATCCCCCACCTTGGAGAACTACAAAGACGCCTTCACTCTGGTGCCTCTAGGGCGGTATCTGCTTAACACCCTCTTCTTCGCGGCGGCCACCACCGCGATCATGGTCGTCGTTATCACCCTTGCGGCCTATGCCTTTGCCCGGCTTCGTTTTCGCGGGAAGAACGCGCTGTTCACCCTCTTTCTTTCCCTCATGATGATCCCCACGGAGCTGGTAATGATCACCAATTTCGCCACCGTTACCAATCTGGACATGCGCAATACCTTCTGGGGACTCATCCTTCCTTCCGTCACCAGCGTGTTTTATATCTATCTGCTCAAAGAAAATTTTGAACAGGTGCCCGACGAGCTCTATTACGCGGCCAAGGTGGACGCCACCTCGGACCTAAAATATCTTTGGAAGGTCATGATCCCCATCTGTCGGCCCACAATCATCACCATCATCATCTTAAAGATTATTGAATGCTGGAATTCCTATGTATGGCCCCGCCTGATTACCGACGATCAGGCCATGTATCTGGTTTCCAACGGCATACAAGAGATCCGCGAAAACGGCTTCGGACGGGAGAATATCCCGGCCATGATGGCCGCCGTCGTGGTGATTTCTGTCCCTCTAGTCATTCTGTTTCTGATCTTTCGCAAGAAGATCATGTCCGGCGTATCGAGAGGAGGCACCAAAGGATGAGAAAAGTCATTTTTTGTATGATCCTTTCCTTAGTTCTCGGCCTTTGCGGCTGCCATGGCTCTACGAAGAGCTTGACCGCCTTTACGCCTCCCGAGGAATTCGATACGTCCTCTACCTATGAGATCACCTTCTGGGCCAAGAACGATACCAACGCCACCCAGACGACCATCTATAAAAAGGCCATCGAGGATTTTCAAAACCTGTATCCCAATATCACGGTGACGCTGAAGCTGTATACGGATTACGGGGCTATCTATAACGATGTAATCACCAATATTTCCACGGGTACCACTCCCAACGTCTGCATCACCTATCCCGATCATATCGCTACCTATATGACCGGAGATTACACGGTCGTTCCCCTGGATACCCTTTTGACGGACGAAGCCTACGGTCTGGGAGGCAGTAAGGTATTGTTTGACTCTCCCTCCCTTACGGAGATGATTCCCCAATTCCTTGAGGAGTGTCGGATCGGCGGCGGGTATTACGCCGTCCCCTTCATGCGCTCCACCGAAGCCTGCTATATCAATAAGACCTATGTGGAGGCGCTGGGCTATACCCTGCCCGAGACCCTGAGCTGGGACTTCATCTGGGAGGTCTCCGAGGCGGCCATGGCCAAGGACGCGGAGGGCAACTTCCTCGTCAACGGTCAATCCGTGATGATTCCCTTTATCTATAAGTCCACCGATAATATGATGATCCAGATGCTAAGACAGCTAGACGCCGGATATTCCGGGGAGGCGGGTGAAATCGAGATCTTTAACGACACGACTAAGGATCTTTTATACACCATCGCCGAACATGCCGGCACCAGAGCTTTCTCTACCTTTAAGATTTCCAGTTATCCCGCCAACTTCTTAAACGCGGGACAATGCATCTTCGCTATCGATTCCACCGCCGGCGCCACCTGGATGGGCACCAACGCCCCCCTTTCGGATATCGCCGAAGAAGCCCTTGTCGAATTTGAAACCGTGGTAATGGCGATTCCCCAGTTCGATGAGGAAAATCCGCAGATGATTTCCCAGGGGCCGTCGATCTGTATTTTCAATAAGGATGATCCCCAGGAGGTATTGGCTTCCTGGCTGTTTACCCAGTATCTTCTTACCAATGAGGTGCAGATCGCCTATTCTCAGACGGAGGGCTACGTTCCCGTCACCGCGAAGGCCCAGGATTCGGATACTTATCAGGATTATCTTTCCCGCGCGGGAGAAGACGACGAACTCTATTATGACGTGAAAATCGAAGCCTCCCGACTTCTCTTGGATCATCTGGGAGACACCTTTGTGACGCCGGTATTTAACGGTTCCACTTCCCTGCGTAACGCCGCGGGAGAACTGATCGAGTCCGTCACCAAGTCTATGCGGCGAGGCGAAACCGTGGACGATGCCTATATGGAATCTCTATTCGACGAGGTAACGGCCTTATATCACCTGGATCAAACCGAGGGCCTCGCTTCCGGCAAGGACGACCTGGGGCCCCTGCCCCAAACCTCGGTTATCCTCCTCTCCGCCTTGGCCGTCGTCTGGGCTCTGATGATTGCCTATGCCCTCTGGCAGCGCTTTACGACGAAAAAGAAGAAATCATCTTGATTTTCCCCCTGTTCTGATCTATAATAGAGACGTTGCCAATCGGCAGCAAGATTATCTAAAGGAGAATGAAGAAACATGAAAAAGATGATGGCTTTATTGCTTGTTGTGCTGATGGTCGCCTCGATGACCGCTTGCTCAAGCGATACGGGAAATAGCTCCGCGGCCCAGGAGAGTTCCGCCGCGGCAGAAAGCTCTGCCGCCGAAGAGAGTTCCGCCGCCGAGGAAAGCTCCGCCGCCCAGGAAAGCTCCGCCGCCCAGGAGAGCTCTGCCGCCCAGGCGCAGGTCGAAGTGATGAGCTATGAGGAGTACATGGCTGCCGAGCTGGACAGCGAGGTATGCGTAGAAACCTATGTGCAGGCGAAGCAGTCCTACTACGCGGAGCAGCAGACCGCTACGCTGTATACCCAGGATCAGGACGGCGCTTACTTTGTCTATGACGCCTCCATCTCTCAGGAAGATTATGACAAGCTTGTCCCCGGTACCAAGGTTCGCGTGACCGGTTATAAGGCGGAGTGGGCCGGCGAGATCGAGATCATGGACGGTACCGTGGAGGTGCTGGGGGGTGAGGACACCTTTGTCGCCGAAGCCCTTGACGCCACCGATCTTCTGGGTACCGACGAGCTGATCGACCACCAGAACCAGTTCGTGTCCTTCAAGGGACTGGAGGTTGTGGCCAGCGTGGACGAGGCCAACGGCAACGCCGAGGTTCCCTTCCTGTATAACTACAACGGTTCCGGTACCGAGGGAGACGACCTGTACTTCAACGTATCCAAGGATGGCGAGACCTATACCTTCGTCATCGAGTCCTATCTGTGCGACAGCACCACGGACGTATACAAGGCGGTGCAGGGCCTTCAGATCGGCGACGTGATCGATATGGAAGGATACCTGTACTGGTATGAGGGTGTGAATCCCCATATCATTTCCGTAACGCCCGCCGAGGGATAAGTTTCGGTATTTAAGCTTAGGAGTTTTCACATTAAATGATATGCTCCCTTCTAAGTGACAAGTTCTTCATGTCTACCTAGAAGGGAGCATATCATTTTTCTGAGAAAATCGATTCATTTAACACGAAAATCCCTTACTCGAGCTCGAAAGCTCCCGTATAAAGCTGATAATACTTGCCCTTTTCCTCGATGAGCTGCTCATGGCTTCCTCTCTCGATAATGCGGCCATGCTCCAAAACCATGATGACGTTGGAGTTTTTGACCGTGGAGAGCCGGTGAGCGATGACGAAGACCGTGCGGCCCTTCATCAGCGCGTCCATGCCCCGCTGTACGATGGCTTCCGTGCGGGTGTCGATGGAAGAGGTGGCCTCGTCCAGAATCATGACCCGCGGATCCGCCACCGCGGCGCGGCTGATGGACAGGAGCTGACGCTGCCCCTGGGACAGATTGCTGCCGTTTCCGGAGAGCATCGTGTTATATCCCTCCGGCAGACGGGTGATGAAATCATGGGCTCCCGCCAGCTTGGCCGCGTCCATGCATTCTTCATCTGTGGCGTCCAGTCGGCCGTAACGGATGTTTTCCATGACCGTACCGGTGAACAGATTCGTATCCTGTAATACCATTCCTAAGGAACGGCGCAGGTCGGCTTTTTTGATCTTGTTGATGTTGATGCCGTCGTAACGAATCTTACCGTCCTCAATGTCGTAGAACCGATTGATCAAGTTCGTGATGGTCGTCTTGCCCGCGCCGGTGGCGCCGACGAAGGCCACCTTCTGTCCCGGCTCCGCATAGAGGGTGATATCATGCAGCACGATCTTGCCGGGATCGTATCCGAAATCCACGTCCTTCATCCGCACGTCGCCGGCCAGTTTGGTGTAGGTGACCGTACCCTCCGCCTGATGGGGATGTTTCCAGGCCCATGTGCCCGTGCGTTCCGAGCATTCGATCAGCTTTCCGTTTTCCTCTCGCACGTTCACCAGGGTGACATATCCGTCGTCCACTTCCGGATCTTGATCCAGCATCTCGAAGATACGACCCGTACCCGCAAGACCCATGACGATGGAATTCACCTGGTTGGACACCTGGTTGATGTTCCCCGCGAACTGCTTGGTCATGTTCAGGAAGGGCACGATCACGCTGATCCCGAGGGCCATGCCCGATATGCTTAAGTTCGGCGCGCCGCTGACGAGGAGGATTCCCCCTGTCAGAGCTACGATCACGTAAAGGACGTTTCCTACGTTATTTAGGATCGGCCCCAGCGTATTGGCAAACTTATTGGCCTTCTCCGATTCCTCAAACAGCTTGTCATTGATCCGGTCGAAGTCCTTCTTGCTCTCTTCCTCATGGCAGAATACCTTGACCACCTTCTGACCGTTCATGATCTCCTCGATGAATCCCTCTTCCTTTCCCAGGGCGACCTGCTGAAAGGCGAAGTGTCTGGCGGACTTTCCTCCCACCTTGCGGGTGATTGTCAGCATAACGATGACGCCGATTAACACCACCAGAGCCATCCAAACGGAGAAATACAGCATGATACTGAAGATCGTAAGTACCGTAATGACGGAAATCAGCATCTGGGGAAAACTCTGAGAGATCATCTGCCTCAGGGTATCGATATCGTTGGTATAGTGACTCATGATATCCCCATGGTTATTGCGGTCGAAATAACGCACCGGCAGATCCTGCATCTTTCCGAACATCTTCTCTCGCATTTTCATCAAAGAACCCTGGGTGATGATCGCCATCATCTGGTTAAAGGCAAAGCCGGAAAGCAGGGACAACACGTAAAAGAAGGCGAGAAGTCCCACAAAACCGAGGATCTGGCCGGCCACCTGGTTCCAGTCCCCGCTCTGAAAACTCTGCTCTACCAGAGCGATGACGTTCTGCATGAAGACCGCGGGAATAGAACTCACGATCGCGTTAAAAACAATGAACACGATGACCAGCGGCAGCATGACGGGATAAAAGGAAAACAGCTCCTTTATCAGACGAACGGTAATACTCTTTTTACTCCTCTGCATCTTGATCACCTGCCTTATTCTGAGAAGTGTAGACTTCCTGATAGATGGCGTTGGTCGCCATCAGTTCCTTATGCGTGCCCACCGCCTGAATCTTTCCTCCGTCCATGACGATGATGCGATCCGCGTCTTCCACGGATGCCGTGCGCTGGGCGATGATGATCTTGGTGGTCTCGGGGATGTATTCCCGCATGGCCTTTCGGATCAGCGCGTCCGTCCGGGTATCCACCGCGCTGGTGGAATCGTCCAGGATCAGGATCTTGGGCTTTTTCAGAAGAGCCCTGGCGATACACAGACGCTGCTTTTGTCCGCCGGACACGTTGGCGCCGCCCTGTTCGATATATGTATCATACTTCTTGGGGAATGTCTGAATAAATTCATCTGCCTGAGCCAATCTGCACGCCTCTTCCAGTTCCTCGTCCGTGGCGTTTAGATTGCCCCAGCGCAGGTTCTCCTTAATAGTACCGGAAAACAGAATGTTCTTTTGCAATACGACGGCCACCTGATTCCGCAGGGACTCCACGTCGTACCGACGCACATCCACGCCTCCGACCAAGACAGACCCTTCGGTGGCGTCATAAAGGCGAGAGATCAACTGGATGAGGGAGGACTTGGAAGAACCGGTGCCTCCAATGATCCCGATGGTCTCGCCGGAGCGGATATGCAGATCGATATCCGCCAGGGCCATGCGCTCCGCCTTTTTGGAATACTTGAAACTCACGCTGTTAAAGTCAATAGATCCGTCCTTCACCTCGTGTACGGGGTTGTCCGGATTATCGATGGTGCTCTTCTCCTGCAAGACTTCCACGATACGCTGGGCGGATTCCGTGGCCATGGTAATCATGACGAAAACCATAGAAAGCATCATCAGGCTGCTCAAAATCATGAAACTGTAAGTCAGAAGAGAGGAGAACTGCCCCACATCCAGGTCAAGACCGTGGGTGGTAATGATCGTGTAGGATCCGAAGGACAGTACGAAGATCATCACCGCGTAGATACAAAACTGCATTAAGGGGTTATTCAGGGCCAGAATCCGTTCCGCCCGGGTAAAATCCCCGCATACATCCGCCGCCGCGCGGTTAAACTTCTCCTTCTCGTAATCCTCCCGCACATAGGACTTCACCACGCGGATGCCTTTTACATTCTCCTGAATGGAGCTGTTCAGAGCGTCATACTTCTTAAAGACGCGCTTAAACAAGGGCATGGTCTTGCGGGCTACCAAGAAGAGGCCAAAGGCCAAAAGGGGCGCTACGATCAGGAAGATAAAGGCCATGCGCCCGCCCATCACGAAGGCCATGACGAAGGCGAAGATGAGCATTAAGGGGCTTCGGATCGCCGTACGAATAATCATCATATAGGCGAACTGCACGTTGCTTACGTCCGTCGTCATCCGCGTGACCAGAGAGGACGTGGAGAATTTATCGATATTCTCGAAAGAATATCCCTGAATCGCGTAAAACATGTCCTTGCGCAGGTTCTTGGCCAGGCCGCAGGAGGCCGTGGCGCAGGTGGATCCCGCCAGGGCGCCGAACATAAGGGACAATCCCGCCATTACCACCAGGATCAGACCGTAACCGGCGATGACGCCGAGGTCGCAGCCCGCCTTGATTTGATTCACCAATTCGGCGATGATAAAGGGAATAATACACTCCATCACGACTTCCATAGATACCAGTATCGGAGTCGCGATGGATACTTTTTTATACTCTCTGATACTTCTTGCCAGTTCTTTGACCATAACACACATCCTTCCCATTTGTCAAAAAAAAGCATTTATCAAACCGCCGGTTCGATAAATACCAATGCACCTTCCCCATTATAATCGATCCTTATTTTAATGTCAAGGTACCTTTTTATTCTCTCTACTGTTTTTCGCTTCTGACCATCTCTCTGCAATCCGCCCGGTCTCTCTTTGTTTGCTTTACACAAAATTTCATGGCCTCTTTTGGTAATTTTTACTTTTTCCTTGTGTTTTTCCCTTAAATAGGATACACTACTAAGGACGGTTCCCTTGGGAGCCGGTTTCAGAAATAAGGGAGGATCTTATTGGCATGCTGCAGATCAAGAATATATGTAAGCAATACGTCACCGGCGAGCTGGTTCAGGAAGCCCTCGACGATGTGAGCCTAAACCTGCGGGACAACGAGTTTGTGGCCATCCTGGGTCCCAGCGGTTCCGGCAAGACGACCCTGCTCAATATCATCGGCGGGCTGGACCGGTACGACAGCGGCGACCTGATCATCAACGGAATCTCCACAAAACGGTATAAAGATCGGGATTGGGACTCTTACCGCAATCATACCATCGGTTTCGTCTTTCAGAGCTACAACCTGATCCCCCACCAGACCGTCCTAGCCAATGTGGAACTGGCGCTGACCATCTCCGGCATCTCCAAGTCCGAACGGCGGAAGCGGGCGGTTAACGCCCTGGAACAGGTCGGCCTGGGAGATCAATTGCATAAGAAACCCAATCAGATGTCCGGCGGACAGATGCAGCGCGTGGCCATCGCCCGCGCCCTGGTGAATAATCCGGACATCCTGCTGGCGGACGAACCCACGGGAGCGTTGGACTCGGAGACCAGCGTGCAGGTCATGGAACTTCTAAAAGAAGTAGCCAAGGACCGCCTGGTGGTCATGGTGACCCATAATCCGGAACTGGCGGAGCAATACGCCAATCGCATCGTGCGCCTGCGGGACGGGAAAATCATCGATGATACGAATCCTTACCCGGTGGATGAAAAGTCGCTGACCGCTCCCAAACACCAGAACATGGGCCGCGCCTCCATGTCCTTTTTCACCGCCCTCTCTCTGAGTTTCAACAACCTGCGGACGAAAAAGGCCCGTACCCTTTTGACCGCTTTCGCCGGTTCCATCGGGATTATCGGCATCGCGCTGATCCTCTCTCTTTCCACCGGCGTAAACCAGTATATCACCGACATTCAGCGGGATACCATGACTTCTTATCCCATTACGATCCAGGCCCAGACCATTGATCTCTCCAGTATCATGTCCGCCGGACGGGAAGCCGCCCAAGGCGACGGGACGGATCATACGCTGGACGGCGTCTATTCAAATAATATCGACATGGAAATGATCAGCACCATGACCACCAGCATCACAGAAAATAATCTGACTCCTTTTAAGGAATACTTGGAGGATCCGGACAGCGAGATTCGTCAATACCTTGGGGATAACGGCGTGGTCTACTCCTACGACACCCGTTTTGACGTATATGCCTATGATCCGGAAGGGGAACTCGTCAATACCGACGGCAGCACTCTTTCGGAGGAGAAGAACCAGTCTCCCGCCATGATGGAACGGATGAACGAAATGATGGGAGCCAGCAGCAGTCCTTTTGAAGAGCTCCTGCCGGGCCAGGGGGAGGCCCTGATCAGCGCCGCGGTGACGGATCATTATGATCTTTTATACGGCAGCTGGCCCGAGGCTTATGACGAGGTCGTTCTAATTCTCGACGAGAATAACGAGATTCCCTCCTCTGTTTTATATGAGCTGGTATTCCTCCCTGCAGCTGAATACCGAGACCTACGGGAACAGATGGACCGGGGCGAAGAGATCTCCCTAGAAGAACATTCTTGGAGTTATGAGGAAATTTGCGAGAAGGTCTATTATTTGGTTCCTGCCTGCGACTATTACGCGGAAAACGAAGAGGGCCTCTACGCCTATTTAGGTGATGACGACGAGGCCCTGGCAGATCTCATAGAAGACAGCCTCTCCCTCAAGATTACCGGCATTATCCGACCTTCTGAAGACAGCAGCGCCCGGTTGATCACCGGTTATGTAGGCTATACTAAGGCTCTTACCGATTACCTGATCGATTATACCAATGACAGCGCCGTGGTGAACGCCCAGATCGCCAGCCCGGATGTGAACGTGGTGAGCGGATTCCATTTTGAACCGGAGGACGACGCCGACAAGATCGCGGATACCAAGGACTACCTGGTGAATCTCAGCATCTCCGACAAGGCCGCGCTGTGTAAGGAAATGCTCCGCTCCCTCTACGCGGATAATCCTCAGCAGCTTGAGGCTTTCTCCTCCATGGGCGAGGCGGAACTGGCGGCCATGATGGACCAGTACCTCGCTAATAACGCCCTGGATGACGAATCCCTTCTCATGCTCTACGACGCTTATATCTCCCCCGGAAGTTACGACGACAACATGACGGCCTTCGGCTGGGTCAGCCTGGACGCCCCCTCTTCCATCAGCGTCTACGCGGATAGTTTCGAGGATAAAGATCTGATCGCGGGCTGCATCGAGGACTATAACGCCACGGCCGCCTCTGAGGATCAGATTCATTATACGGATTATGTGGGACTTCTCATGTCCTCCGTGACTACCATCGTAGATGTCATCTCCTACGTGCTGATCGCCTTTGTTTCCGTATCCTTGATCGTTTCTTCGATTATGATCGGAATCATCACCTATATCTCTGTGCTGGAACGCACCAAGGAGATCGGTATCCTGCGAGCCATCGGCGCCTCCAAACGCAATGTGGCCCAGGTCTTTAACGCGGAAACCTTTATTATCGGCCTGTGTTCCGGCCTCCTGGGCGTGGGAATCACCGCTCTGCTCCTCATTCCCATCAACTCCATTATCCATTCTCTGGCCGGTATCACCACCATCAACGCGGCGCTCCCCATCGTCGCCGCCGGCTTCCTTGTCCTTCTGAGTATGCTCCTGACCCTGATCGCGGGACTCCTGCCTTCTCGCAAGGCTGCGAAGAAAGATCCCGTGACGGCGCTGAGGACGGAGTAAATCCGCGATTGTCTTTCGTTCTCGAGGGACAGAAAGTCGATTTAATTCACATGAAAACCCCCGGAAAAGTGCGGCGCGTTTCAGCACTTTCCGGGGTTTTTGATGAATTTAACACGAAAATCCGGGAAAGTTTTGTGACCTTTTCACAATGCTCGGACTGTGCGTTTTCTTTTACTTTTCAAACTCTTTCCCGTGTTCCTGGAAAAAACGATAATAAGCCTGTATATTGGGCAGCTCCGTCCACCTCTGTACTCGGGCGGGGGCTCCGTCCAGATTATAGATTTTGGCGCCCTTCATCGCCAGCAGGAAGGGAGAATGGGTGGAAAGAATAAACTGACAGCCAAAAAACCTTGCCGATTCTTCTAAGAATCCGGCCAGTTCCAGTTGTTTTTTCGCGGAGAGACTATTCTCTGGCTCGTCGAGAAGATAGAGTCCGTTTTCTTTGATCTTTTCCGTGAAATAGAGAAGGGCGCTCTCCCCGTTCGAGTGTTCCCGCACATTCTTCACGTTGTTCTCTCTGGTGTATCTGGACTGGGTATGACTGCGGGCCCGGTTCATTTTCTTAAGCCGCTCGTAATCCTCCAGGCTCTGCAGCTTGAAGGAAGTATACTTCATCTCCATATACTCGTCGAGCAGCTCCTCTCTTTTCAGATCGATTCCCTCATTCATAGATCGCAGGTTCAGCATGAAATCAAAGACATCGTCGCTGGTCAGAATCTCCTGCCGCTCCGCCTCCCCATCTCCCGGGGTATAAGAGCAGAGCCTTACATAATCCTCCCAAAAGCTGCTGCGGTTATAGGGTACGTCCCGTTCCAGCCCCAGACGACTCGCGATGACATTAAGCGCCGTCGTCTTGCCGGAACCGTTCCCTCCATATAAGACGGTGACCGGCTCGAACTCTATCGTACGCAGTCCTGCCTTTGACAAAATCTGAAAGGGATAATAGGTATTATAGCAATTGAGCTTCACTTTCAAAAAATAGGAGAACTCCTCATCCGCCTCCGGAAAGGTAAAATCAGTCAGATATCTCGCCATATGCCCTCACTTCACCGGGCGGCGTCTTATGCGCTCCCAGCATTTTTTCCATAAAGACCATGTTGTACCACCGGTCGAATTTGTAGCCGCATCGATAAAATTCCCCCACCAGACGATACCCGAGCCGCGCGTGAAAATCGATGCTGTCCCGAGTCAGATGGGGATCCCTATCCTCCATCGGACTGGCGATACAAGCGTAGAGGTTGAGGATTCCCTGCTCTTTTAGGCATTCTTCCAGCTCCTCATACAGACGCCTGCCCACTCCCTGCCGGCGCGCCTCCCGCGCCACATAGATCGAGGTCTCCACCGCCCAGTCATAGGCCCTTCGGCTCTTAAAAGGGCCCGCATAAGCATATCCCTCGATACGCCCCTCCCTTTCCGCCACCAGATAAGGATATCGTTCCAACGTATGGCGGATCCGTTCTCTAAACTCCTCCGGCGATGGCGGCGTATACTCAAACGTGACGGCGGTCTGTTCCACATAGGGCGCGTAGATCTTAAGAAGCGCCTCTGCGTCCTCCGGTCTGGCCGGGCGAATCCCGAGCTCACTCATAAATATTTCCCCCCGACAGGCGATTGACGATCGCCTGCATCTTTTCCATCTTCCGCTCCATATCCGCCGCCAGCGCGAACTGGGCCCGGCACCTCTGCAGGTTATGTTCCGGACGATGAATCCTAAAATAGGTATCCCCCTCCAGGTAATCTGTCAGAAAACGGATCCCACTTTCCAGCGTCATCAGGAGCGCTCCCAAGGGCAGCATACGCCTCTCTGCCTCCATAAGTTTCCCCTGGGATCCCTGCAGATATCCTACGCTAAAGGCTTCAAACAGGCCAAGATCCACTCCCATGCGTTCGGGATCCTCCGTATCCTCCGGCGCTGTCGCGGCCCCGAACCGTATGGCGTCCCCGAAATCATACAAACAAGAACCGGGCATCACCGTATCCAGATCCACCACACAGACGCCCCGGCCCGTCTCCTCGTCCATAAGGACATTATTGACCTTGGTATCGTTATGGGTCACCCGCAGCGGCAGCCTGCCCTCCGCCAAGGCATCGACGATCCGACCGTATAAGGCCTTATGCTCCTCTGCGAAAGCCAGTTCCTGCTCCACGCCCTCCCGCCGGCCGCAAATATTCCGTCGGGCCGCTTCCCTTAGCGCTCCATACCGTTTGGCCGTATGATGAAAGTCAGGTATGACCTCGTGAAGATCCTCCGCCGGATATTGGGAAAGATCCGACAGAAACCGTCCGAACGCCTCCCCGGCGTTTTGAAAGATCCTGGGATCCTGAAAACTCTGGTACGTCACCGTATGGGGAATGAACCGGTACAGCCGCCAGACACGCCCTTCCTCATCTTGTTCATACAAGGCCCCGGAACGGGCGGGAATCGCCCGGAGCGTTTCCCGCTCCGGGTCTCCCCCTCGAAGGAGGATTTGCTCCCGCAGATAATCCGTCACTTTGCTGATGTTCTCCATCAACAGATCCGGTCTGGGGAAAATCCTCGTGTTGATCTGCTGCAGGAGATATACCCCTCCGTCGCTCATTTCCACGCGATAAGAGGCGTTAATATGCCCCTCGCCGTATTCCTTTACTCGAAGGACTTGCCCTCCTATGCAAAACGAAAGCAAAACTTCCATTACAGATCCGTCTCCGGAAGGCGTTCTTCCATCCAATCCAGAAGATCCTGATATACCCTTTCCCGGCCTTGTTCATTCAGCGGTTCGTGCCGGTAATCCGGATACAATGTCAACGAAAGCTCCTTCACGCCGGCGCGCCTAAGCCTTTCGGCCACCTTTTTAGGGCCCTTACCGTAGTTTCCCACAGGATCCTCTTCTCCGCTCACCAGATCGATCGGCAGATCCTTGGGCACCTGATGAGCCCAGGAAGGCAGGGAAACAAACCGCAATACTCCCAAGAGATTGCGAAATCCGGACAGGGTGAAGATAAACCGGCACATGGGATCCGCCGCGTAAGCCTGCACGATCTCAGGGTCGCTGCTGATCCAATCGCTGTCCGTGGCCGGATCCGTGATCCTGCGGTTATAACTGCCAAAGACAAGCTTTTGCAGCGCCGGGGACCGGTGTTTTTCTCCCCGGATCAGGATCAAAAGGCGGATCAAAAGCAGCGCCGCGTTGATAGGAATCATCCCTATGCCGCTGCTCGTCCCCATGATGATCGCTCCCCGAAGCTCCTGTCCGTACTGTGTCAGATAGGCTCTGCCCAGGAAGGATCCCATGCTGTGGGCCAGCAGGAAAATCGGCAGCCCCGGATGAAGCTGCTGCATGCGCCTCGTCAGGGTATGCATATCCTTGACCATATTCCGCCAACCATCCTTACCGCCCATATAGCCGTATTCGCTCTCATTCGCCGCGGTACGTCCGTGCCCCAGATGATCGTTGCCGCACACGATCCAGCCATGTTCCACCATAAATTCAATGAAGGGCTCGTACCGCTCCAGATACTCGCACATCCCATGGGCGATCTGCAAGATTCCCCGGGGCCTTTCTACTGCGGGCACATAAATATAATAGGTAACGATCTGCCCCGATGATCTACTGGGAAATCGTCCCGTCTTTTTCTGATACTCCATCCCTATTCACCCCTCTTTCGGCCTAAATGTCCAGATCCTTCACGATCTGGCCGATCACGCCCTTATCCAGCGGATTCGGCAGTTCCGCTATCGCGAGGGCTTCCACAAAATCCTTGCCTCCGGCCTGGCACAGCCGCAGATACTGTTTCCACGCGCTTTTGTAATCCCGATCCATTCTTACCTTAAAAGCCAATGCCGCGCTCTGGGCGAGACAGTAATCGATATAATAGAAGGGCGCTTGGAAAATATGGCCCTGCCGCTGCCAATAGCCTCCGCTCTCCAAAAACGCGTCTCCCTCGTAGTCCAGATGAGGTTTATACTCTTTTTCCAGCATGCTCCATACCGCCTTACGCTCCTTGGGGGACATGTCCGGATTCCCATAGACGATATGCTGAAACTCATCCACCATGCACCCGTAAGGAATGAAGAAAATGGCCTCTGTCAAGTGCATCCTGCGATAGTCCGCCGCCCGTTCTCCATAGAAGAGCTCCATCCAAGGTTCGGTAAAGAATTCCATGGACATGGAGTGGATCTCCGCCGTCTCCATGGTTAAATCCCGTTCCTCCGGCGTGCCCTTTCTTTGCAGATAGCCCTGGAAAGCATGACCGCACTCATGGGTCAATACGTCCGTATCCCCGCTGGTTCCGTTGAAATTGGCGAAGATAAAGGGAGACTGGTAGGCCGGCAAGAAAGTCATATAACCTCCCGCCTTTTTATCCTTATGCCCCAGAACATCGAACAACTCATTCTCCGTCATGAAACGGATGAATTCGGCCGTTTCCGGCGACAACTCCTCATACATTCGGATGCCGCTTTGAAGGATCTCCTGGGGGGTACCCATGGGTTTCGGATCCCCCTGTGCAAAGTGAACCGCCTCGTCACAAAAGTGCAGACGAGAAACGCCCAGATCCTTACGTCTTTCCTCATGCAGGCGCTCCGCCAGGGGCACGATATGCTCTTTCACCTGTCTGCGAAATTCTTCCACTTGTTTCTGCCCGTAACAGCTTCGATTCATCCGCAGATATCCCAATGGGATATAATTGTCGAATCCCAGACGCTTCGCCTGTTCCGTGCGGTTCTTCACCATCTGATCGTAGACTTCGTCCAGTTCCTCCCCTATGGACGACAGAAACTCGGACATCTTCGCGCAGGCTCTGCGGCGAACCTCCCGATCCGGATCCGTCATATACTTGCGCAGTAAGGACAGATTCAGCGTCTCACCGTCCCAGTCGATCCTCGCGCCGGCAATCAGCTTATCATACCGCAGGATCAGCCCGTTCTCCTGCTGCACCAGATCCACGATCTTCTCGTCGTATGCCTTTTGGAACATGTCCATATTCGCCATGGCCATGCGTCCTAGCTTCTCCTGAAAGAGCTCCCGATATGGAGAAGCCGTCACCAGCGACGCGAGCTTCTGCCGCTCGTTATCCAGCAGCGGACGGATCTCGTTATAATATTTCTGTTCCGCGTCGTAAAAAGGATCTTCCATATGGATATCATTGCGAATCTCCGCCAGCGTCATCTGGGTATTCCACAGATCCATATCCTCCGCAGCCGCCCGATAGGCCCGGTACTGACCCTCTCCGTCCCGCGCCTGCCGGAAGGAATCGAAGTGTTCCTTCATCTTCGCCTCGATCTCTTCCCAGGTGATTCTTTTGTATGGCATTGCACTGAATTTCATAGGCATCCCTCCTGTCGATAATAAGCGCAGCTCGGTTTCTTCCCCATAAGAATATTGCCTTGCTGCATATATCATGAACCTCCAATACCCTAGGGAGTTTGACGCCCTTTGGCGGCAAACTCGAAGCGCAGCTCGGTTTCTTCCCCATAAGAATATTGCCTTGCTGCGCTTATTGTACCATATTTATCCTGTGGATTCAAGAACACAATGGGCGTCGTTTGTGCAAATCCGTAGTGCTGCAGTCTATATAAATCCCCCAAAATACCAAAAACTCCATTCGCAGCGAAAACTATATATGCATTGCCCCATCATCGAATTCGGGAAAATCCTATTAATTTAACATAAAATCCGGGGAATGAGCTGACGCCCAACATCACCTTTCGGAAAAATCCCATTCATTTAACATAAAAATCCCGGAAAGTGAGGATGGAAACATCACCTTCCGGGAGAATATTAATCATAGGGCGAGGCACAGCAAAATCGAAAATCGTTTTGCGCCCTCTTATTTATTTAGCCTTCCTTCTCGGCAAATACGGCCTTCTTCTCGTCGATCATTTCCTGACCGCCGATATTCAGCCATTCCTGTACGTAGCTGTCCCATACGGAATCAAACGCGTCGGGAGAAGCCATGATGCTGTTGACATACAGTTCCGCCACCTTCGCGTCCAGGTCGGTCTTATAATTCGTCTCGGCTACGATCTCCTGTCCGAAGGGATAAGGAGTATAACCGCCCAGGATACCGATCTGCAGGTTCTGGGTACGGATCGTCTTGGTGAAGTCGGGCAGAGAGGCAACGACCGTGGCGTTGTTGACGGTCTCATCCGGATCGCCGTTATACATCAGCGCGTAGTCGGAAAGGTTCTGGTAATCCAGATGAATGTCGGTGGGAACGCCGTCAACCAGCGTATAGTTCTCGCCTTCAAATCCATAACGCAGCACCTTATCGTTCTCGTAATCCGCCAGGAAATCCATGTACATCACGGTCTCGTTGACTACATCGCTGAATACGGGAACCATGCAGATGACCGCGGTAGGCGGATAATTCTGCTGCATCATCTCGCCGTAAACGTTCTCCAGCTTCAGGGCGACGACTTCCGCGTCCGGATTGCTCTCATGAAGAGCCTCCAGGCCCGCGCCTACGTTCACCTGCCACCAGCTGTCATCGGTCCAGTAACCGGTACGATTCGCCGTCACATACTCGATCTTACGGGTGGTATCCGACTGGGTACCGTAATCCGGATCCATCAGGCCTTCGTTATAACACTTGTTCAGCCAGCGGAAACCTTCTTTTACGCCAGCCCACAGGAACTCGGGCTCGCAGGCAATCTGCTCGTCGGTGATGTTGGCCTTGTCCATGAAGGCGTCACGGATACCGGTCACGGAACGGGTCTGGTTTCCGGAACCGCTCATGCCCATGGCAAAGATCTGCTGTCCGGTCTGATCCACATCCGCGTCTCTGAACTGCACCAGCGCGTCATAAAGCTCGTCGATATTCATGGTATAGTAACCGTTTTCATCGGTACGCAGCTCGATACCCAGCTTATCGCACCAGTCCTTACGAATGTAGTGACCGGTGATATCCCTGGCCGCGCGCTTCGCGTATACGGCATACTGCACGCCCCCATACTGACCATAGGGCAGACACTCCGCCAGATTGGTCTGGATATTGGAGCCGTAAGTCGCGATCGCTTCATCGAGGGCCGCCAGTCCGCCCTGCTTCGCGAAATTGTAATACACGGAATCGGTATAAGTAAATACCAGATCCGGCGCTTCCTTAGAAGCCATCAACGCGTTCAGCTTGGTAACCTCTTCCGAACGAGGAATCGCGTAGAATTCCACATTGATGTTGTTCGGCGCGCCAAAGGTCTCGTTGATCCAGTCGATATAACGGTTATCCGTTACGCTTCCGAAATCCTCGGTCGTCGTGCCGCGGTCGAAGACGCTGATCACGATCGTCTTCGCGTCTCCGGAAGGCGTCGTAGGCGTGCTCGTTTCCCCCGCCTGGGAAGTCCCGCTAGGCGTGGAACTCCCGCCGCCGCTGGAGTTGCCGTCGCCGCTGCAGCCGGCCAGCGTCGACAGGATCACGATCAGACACAACAATAGCGACATCCATTTTTTCATTTTTCTTTCCTCCTTGTAAATGGATTGATTTTATGCCAATCAGCCCTTCACGGAGCCGATCATGACACCTTTCACAAAATATTTCTGCAGCCACGGATAGACCAGCAGAATGGGAACCATGCTGAAGACCAAACAGGCGGATTTGATCGTGTCCGCCACCAGAACCGCCTTCGCCTCCGGCGTATCGTTGATCATCTCATCCGCCGCGGAATAGGCGGTGATGATTTGGCGCAGCCGCAGCTGCAGCGGATATTTCGCCTCATCATTAATATAAAGCAGGGCGTCGCTGAAACCGTTCCAACGGGATACGGCGTAAAACAGCGCCAGCGTCGCGATCATGGCCTTAGAAAGAGGAAGGATAATCCTCATCAAAATCACCGCGTCGTTGGCTCCGTCGATATAGGCGGATTCCTCCAGCGCCTTGGGAAGCGACCCGAAGAAGGTCTTCATCAAAATCATGTTATAAGTAGAAATAGAGATGGGCAGCACCAGTGACCAGAAGGATCCCATGAGGCCCAGATTGCTGATATTCAGATAGGCGGGAATCATACCGCCGGTAAAATACATCGTAAACATGAAAAACAGCATGAGGGGCTGACGGAACTTCAGGTCCGTCCTCGCCAGAGGATAGGCGCACAGGATCGTCATCACCATGGATACCCCTACCGAAACCACGGTCAATACAATCGTAAAGACCAGAGAACGCCACATCTTCGCGTTCGTAAACACGACGCTATAGGCTGAGAAATCCAGATCCTTCGGCCAGAAATAGACTTCTCCCGAAAGTACCGCGTTTTTAGCGGACATCGAGATGGCGACAATGTTCAAGAAGGGCATCAGACATAAAAACGCGATCAAAAGGACGACGATAATCACGCCCGCCTTAAAAATCCGGTCCCCGCGACTTTCTTTAATCATCTTTTATGCCCCCTTTCTTACCAAATGCCTTCGCCGGTCAGCTTCTTACTTAACGCATTGGAGCCGATCACAAGAATGAAATTGATCACAGACTGGAACAACGTGATGGCCGTTGCAACATTAAAACGATTGCTCTTGATACCGATACGGTACGCGTATGTACTGATAACGTCGGCGACGTCCCGCACCGTGTCATTGCCCAGAGACAGAGGCTGTTCGAAGCCGATGCTGGCCATGCTGCCGATCTTCAGGATCAGCATGATCATGACCGTGCCCAGAATATTGGGCAGCGTGATATTCCACATCATGCGGAAGCGGCTGCATCCGTCCACCTTGGCGGCCTCGTAAATATCCGCCGATATGCCGGTAATCGCCGACATATAGATGATCGCTCCCCAGCCGATCTCATGCCAAACGCTGACCACCACGTATACGAATACCCACCAGCCGTTATCCGTCAAGAAGGGCACCGCGCCGCCGCCAAAGGTCTTGATCACCGCGTTCACCATACCGCTTGTAGTCGAGAAGATCTGGTACATCATACCGCCGATGATAACCCAAGAGATGAAATGGGGCAGGTACAAGACGGTCTGGATGCCTTTCTTAAAGATGCCGTTATTAATCTCATTCAGCATCAGGGCCAGAATGATGGGTGCCGGAAAGCCGATCAGAAGGTTTAATCCATTGAGCACCAACGTATTCTTAATACTGGACCAGAAATTGCTGGTACGAAAGACTTCCTGAAATACATTGAACCCCACCCAGGGACTGTCCCACACGCCCTTGAATAGATTATAATCCTTAAATGCGATTAATAACCCGTACATCGGAAGATACTGGAAGAGGATGTAATACGCGATCGGCAGGACAAGCATCGCGTACAGCAGCCAGTGATTCCGAAAGTACATCAGCGTCGAATTTTTCTTTTTGGTTTTCGTTTTAGCCTTCAATGGAACACCCCTTTTCTATAAATCTAGTCGATCCTTTCTTATAGGATAACATTTCATTCCTTTCTTGTCAATATGCCCAGACCAAAAATTTTTGCCGTGCGTTTTTTATTGCATAATCACGTCTACTTTGTCGATCCTTTCGGACGACGTTCGTTTTTTCCTATAACTTCTCCTGTCTCTTTCTTTTTTCTTTCGTGAAACCGGATTTTCTTGTTTTCCCTTGACAAACGGGCCATCTTCTACTACAATCAAAACAGACGCGGAAGAGGTTCAGAAAAGGTGTTTTCGGCTCCAGAGAGGCTGTCAGCGGTGTAAGGCGGCCGCCGGAACTTTTCGTCCCGCCTCGGAGTCTCCGGGAGAAATCTCGGCGGTTTTCCCCGATATCGGAAACAAAGCGAGCATTTTGCTAATTAGGGTGGTACCACCGACGTCTCGGTCCCTTGGGGGGAGCGGGGCTTTTTTATTTTATCAGTAAAAGGAGAGAAAAGAATGGCAAAAGGAAACGAAAAAAAACTGGTCGAAGCCATCACTCCCATGAGCGAGGACTTTGCCCAGTGGTACACGGACGTGGTGAAGAAGGCGCAGCTCATCGACTACGCCCCGGTTCGGGGCTGTATGGCGCTGCTCCCTAACGGTTACGCCCTCTGGGAGCAGATTCAGAAGAGTCTGGACGCCATGTTTAAGGAGACCGGCGTGGAGAACGTTTACATGCCCATGTTCATTCCCGAAAGCCTGCTGCAGAAGGAAAAAGATCATGTGGAAGGCTTCGCCCCCGAAGTGGCCTGGATCACCCAAGGAGGCGGCGAGGAGCTGACCGAGCGCCTCTGCGTCCGTCCCACTTCGGAGACTCTGTTCTGCGACCTGTATTCCAAGATCGTGCAGTCCTACCGGGATCTGCCCAAGGTCTACAACCAGTGGTGTTCCGTCGTGCGCTGGGAGAAGACCACCCGGCCCTTCCTGCGAACCATGGAATTTCTGTGGCAGGAAGGACACACCGCCCACGCCACCGCAGAAGAGGCGGAAGCGCGCACCGTACAGATGCTCAACCTGTACGCGGACTTCTGTGAGCAATACCTGGCCATCCCCATGATTAAAGGCCGCAAGACGGACAAAGAAAAATTCGCCGGCGCTCATTCCACTTATACCATCGAAGCCATGATGCACGACGGAAAGGCCCTGCAATCCGGTACCAGCCATAACTTCGGCGACGGTTTCGCGAAGGCCTTCGGCATTCAGTTCACCGACAAGGACAACAAGCTGTCCTATGTGCATCAGACTTCCTGGGGTATGTCCACCCGCATTATCGGCGCCATCATCATGGTCCACGGAGACGACGACGGCCTGGTGCTGCCTCCCCGTATCGCGCCCACCCAGATCATGGTCATCCCGATCGCCCAGCATAAGGAGGGCGTTCTGGAAGCTGCCGATGCCCTGGCCGCCCGCCTGCAGAAGCAGTATCGGGTGAAGGTGGACGCCACCGATAAGAGCCCCGGCTGGAAGTTCAGTGAACAGGAGATCCGGGGAATCCCCCTGCGCGTGGAAATCGGCCCCAAGGATATCGAAAAGAATCAGGCCGTCATCGTCCGCAGGGATACCCGAGAGAAATACTTCGTCTCCCTGGACGAGATCGAACAGAAGGCAGGGGAAATCATGGAGGCGATGCAGCAGGATATGCTGGAGCGCGCCCGCGCCCATCGGGAGGCCCATACCTATGACGCCCATACTTATGAGGAATTTAAGGACACCGTCGCTCATAAGCCCGGATTCGTGCGGGCCATGTGGTGCGGCGACCTGTCTTGCGAGCTGAAGATTAAGGAGGATACCACCGCTACCTCCCGCTGCATGCCCTTTGACGCGAAACCCATTGATACGAAATGCGTCTGCTGCGGCAAGCCCGCCAAGGCTCTGGTCTACTGGGGCAAGGCCTATTAAGATGGCCGCTTCTTATCAGGGAGACGACGCTTTTCGAGAGTTCGCCCTACATGCCAATCTCTGGCGCGTACTCTGGAAGGTTTGTCTCCCCCTTTCTCTTTACGCGGTACTGAACTTCGTTTTTAAGATCCTCGATACGATGATGGCCTCCCATATCAGCGCCGCATCCGTATCCACGGTCGCTTATCTTTCTCAGATCAGCACCACCCTCTCGGCTCTGGGCGCCGGACTCGCCGTGGGGGCCGGGGTGCAGATCAGCAAAGCCTATGGCGCCGGAGACTACGAGCTGGTGAAGGCCCGTGTCAGCACCCTGTTCTGCTTTTGCGGCGGGCTTGGCATCCTGCTGCTTTTGATCTTTCAGCCCCTGGCCGCCCCCTTTTTGCGGCTGGCACAGACGCCCCAGGACCTGATGGATCTGGCCGTGACATACTTTCGCATCGAACTGGGCAGCATCGTCATACAGTTTTTTAATAACATCTATATCGCGGTCGAGCGCTGCCGGGGCAATACCCGGCGCATCTTCCTGCTGAATCTCGCGGTCGTACTCGTAAAACTTTCTCTCACGGCCTTCTTCGTCTACGCGATGGAGGGGACGATCAATCATATTGCCGTGGCCACGCTCCTGTCAAACTGTATCATCCTGGTCATGGGGCTCTTTCAGCTTTTCCGTAAAGGAAGTGCCTTCCGCGTGTCCTTTCGCAAGGTATCCCCGCGAAAACCCGTCCTTGGCGTTATTTTGAACACGTCCTATCCTGTGGTGGCGGAAAAACTCTTCTTCAGCCTTGGCAAACTGATCGTAAACGCCATGGCCGCGGTCTACGGATCGCTGACCGTGGGCGCCATCAGCATCTCCGGCAATATCAACGGCCTCACGGTGGGACTGCAAAACGGCTGTCAGGAGGGTTCCTCCTCTATCATCAGCCAAAACCTAGGGGCCTGTCAGGTTCCCCGCGCGGTGGAAACCTACCGCAAGGTCCTCTTAGTCAACATCATCATCGGCGCGGTGTTCAGCGTGGTCACCTTAATCTTTCTGGATCCCATCATCATGCTGTTTGCCGACGCGGACGAAGGATTCGCGGAGCTGATCGCCATGGTCTACCGATATGAAGTGCTGACCGCCGTCTTTTTGGGTATCAACTCCGCCTCCATGGCTTTTCTCTATGGGGCCGGTTACACCAAGATCGCTTTTCTCATCAATTTCGCCAGGCTGTTCCTTTTTCGGGTGCCCCTGCTGTGGTTTCTTCAAAACTTCACCGCCATCGGGCAGGAAAGCGTGGGCATCGTCATCCTAACGAGCAACATCCTCGTGGCCGCCTGCGCCCTCACCGCCGCCGTTTTGGTGGCTCGGCGCCTGATGCTCCAGGAAGGTCTTACCTTCTGGGGTCGCCCCAGGGGGAATCGAGTCTAAACAAAAAACCAGACTGAATCTCCGCGTTTACGGGTTCAGCCTGTTTTTTTTGTTTACATCACTTTCCGGGGATTTTATGTTAATTTAATCGGTTTTTCCTGAAAAGTGCTGTTGAGCATCCGCACTTTTCTCGTTTTTCGTGTTAATTTAATCGATTTTTCCCGAAAAGTGCTGTTCGATTTCACATTTGCATTTCTTCCTTCGTGGGGTAAGAGGGGATCGCGCCTTTCTTTTGTACGCTCAACGCGCAATATCGATTCGCGAATTCCAGATAACCGCGCAGTTTTTCCGAAGACAGTCGAACCAGTCCTTCCGGCCCGATCCCGTCCCTTTGCAGGCAGTACAAGACCGCCCCCGCGAAGGCGTCTCCCGCTCCCGTGGTATCGACGGCATGGACGAACCGGGCTCCGGCCCATACGGCGGCGGCCGGGGTGAACGCCCAGGCTCCTTTGCTCCCGCAGGTGTAAAGAATCAACCGAACATCCCCTTGCCACAGATCCGGCAGAACCGCATGAATCTCCTCGCTCCCCGTCAAAAAGGCGAGCTCCTCGTCAGAAATCTTCAGGATATGGGCCTTCGGCAGAAACTCCCACACCCTTTTATACAACTTCTCTCGGTCCGGCCATAGGGGGAACCGCAGATTGGGGTCGAAGCTGATCAACGCGCCGGACTCTCTCGCGTATCCGATGGCCGCCTCGTGGGCCTCTTTCATCGGCGTATCCCCTAGGGACACGCTGCAAAAATGAAGGGCATAGGCATCCTCAAACCATTCCCGTCGGATCCGCTCCGGCCCAAGAAGCATGTCCGCAGATGGATTGCGATAGAAAGAAAAGGTTCTGTTCCCGTCCGCTTCCAGGCTCACGAAGGCCAGGCAGGTGTTGGCCTTCTCCGTCACAAAAACATATTCCGTGCCGATCCCGGCCTCACCGATCTCCCGCAAGATCTTGTGACCGAAGGGGTCGTCTCCCAATTGGGTGATGATTCTGCTCCTTCCTCCAAGCCTGGCCACCGCGCCGCACACGTTGACCGGCGCGCCGCCAAGGGCGGGCGAAAAAGCGGTCACCCGCGCGAAATCGACGCCCCTCTCCTGGGGCATGAAATCGATCAGCGCTTCTCCGATGGCGTAAACCACGTTACGTTCCAAGATTCTTCACCTCGATTCCTCCCATGGGCCATATCTGCCCTTGGAGCCCCCGAGCCTCCACCGAGATCGGTCCGTCTTGGGGATAATATCGCGTACTGAGCACCGTTTCTCCGTCATTCAGGTAAATCTCCAGGGAAGTGCTGTCCGCCAACATCAACGCTTTATCGCAGCGAGGCAGACAGACGCGGCGTTCTCCCCTGCCTCCGCCCAGTTCTCCGTCGGTAAAATACAACCGCAGCAAACCCTTCTCCTGCTCGTAGCACAGATGCAGATGGCGGGCCAGCGTGACGGAGAAGTCTCCTCGGGACTCCCCTTCAAGGGCGAAGGGCGTTGAAACATCGCTTCGCTCCCCTAGGACGGCGGCGTTTCCGCAAAGCCCGCGCCATTCTCGAAAGGGCATCTGACGGATCTTCCCCGTCTCCGACACGGACAGCTCCCTGGGCACCGTCAGGCAGTGCTGCCAACCCCGGGCGATGGTGGGATTCGTATACTCCGCGTCCCCCATTCCCATCCAACCGATCAAAAGCCTGCGGCCATCCGGCATCACAAAAGTCTGGGGGGCATAAAAATCAAATCCCATGTCCCACTCCGTAAAGGGACCCGGCTCGTTTTCTTTAAGAGGCGCGTATCCGCTCTGATACACGTTTTGATACCGATATTCCTCGCTTTCAAGACCCTGGGGACAGAAGCTTAGATACTCCCGTCCCTCCAGGGAAAAGAGATCCGGACACTCCCACATGTATCCGAAGGACGTTTTCGTCTCGATTCGTCCGCTGTACCGCCAGTTCTGTCCGTCCATGCTCTGATAGCGCAGGACGATGCCCCGGCCTTCCTTGGTCCGCGCCCCCAGTACCATATGCCAGATTCCGTCCTGAATAAACACCTTGGGATCCCGCACATGGCGGCTGCAATCCGACGGATAGTCCGACGGGGTGAGCAGAAGATCCTTCTCCAGAACATGCCGTCCGTCCGTGCTGACGCCCCGCAGGGTATTGCCCTCCCGTCCGTCAAGCACGTAATCGTAATCCCCGTCATACAATACGTTCCCCGTATAATAGAGATACAAGACATCTTCCCGAGCCACCGCGCTGCCGGAATACACCCCGTCCTTATCCCACCTGCAGTCGGGACTCATGGCAATCCCCGTATACTTCCAGTGCAGCAGATCTTCTCCCTCATAATGTCCCCACCACCGGTTTCCTTCACCGGAGGCGTCTTCCGGACAAAACTGAAAATACACGTGTATCCGGCCGCCAAAGCAGCACAGGCCGTTAGGATCGTTCATCCATCCCTTGGGGGGTTCCAGGTGGAAAAACTGCCGCCTCATTCCTCCACCTTAAGGGGCACGAAACGGAAAGAGGTGCAGTCCACCAGTCCCCTGTCCGTCAGACGGAGCTCCGGCAAACAGGCCAAGGGAACCAGGGCCATGGTCATAAAGGGGGAGGGCATGGTGCAGCCGATCTCCTTCCACGTCTCCTCCAATCTGCCCACCAGACGGCTCATCTCCTCCGCGCTCTTTTCCGGGTTCATGAGCCCGGCCAGGGGCAAGGGTACGCTTCCCAGGATCTTGCCGTCCTGGGCCACGGCCATGCCTCCGCCGCAGCGGATCAACTCATTGGCGGCCAGGGCCATGTCCTCGTCGTTGGTTCCGATGACCAGGAGGTTATGGGCGTCGTGGGCTACCGTAGAAGCCATGGCTCCCCGTTTGATTCCAAAGCCTTTCACAAAGCCGAAGCCCTTCTTTCCCGTGCTGTGATGGCGCTCCATGACCACGGTCTTAAGAACGTCCTGTTCCGGATCGGACCTCAGTTCTCCATGGGTTACCCGCAGGCTCACATGCCGCTCCCAGGATCCGACCCGGGCGGGAATCACCTCGATGGCCCGCACCGTCACCTTGCTTCCCTCCGGCTCCGTCGCTTCCACTCGGAAGGTCTCCGGCGTGACCTCTTCCTTTACGTGCATGGAACGCATCATCTCCGGCGGATACTCATAGGGTTCTACCGAGAAGGTCACCTGTCCGTCCTGGGCCGCGAGCTCCCCGTCGATCCACACCTTGCTGACCCGCATGCGCGCCAGATCCGTGAGCAGAACGATATCCGCGCATTTCCCCGGCGTGATCGAGCCCAGCTCATGATCCATCCGGAAACACTGGGCACAGTTAATCGTCACCATCTGGATGGCCGTGATCGGATCAATGCCTTCTTCCACCGCCCGCCGCAGGATATAGTCTAAGTGTCCCTGTTCCACCAGCGTATGGGGATGGGTATCGTCCGAAATCAGCGTGGCGAATCGGGTATCCACGCGATGTTCCGTGATCGCCCTGGCTACCTCGTGCAGGTCATGCCAGGCCGAACCTTCTCGAAACTGGGCGTACATGCCTAGCCGCATCTTCGCCAGCGCGTCCTCCATGCGGGTGGACTCGTGACAGCAGCGTATGCCGGAGGCAATATAGGCGTTGAGTCCCCGATCCGTCTCCGGCATGGAATAGTGTCCGGTGACGACCCGATCCGCCTTCAGCGTCTCCGCCAGTTCCGCGTGGGTGCGCTCGTCCGACGCCAATACTCCCGGGAAATTCATCATTTCCCCTAAGCCCACCGTCTCCGGCCAGGTCATGGACTCCCGTATCTCGTCCGGTCCGACAAAAGCTCCCGTATCCTCGAAGCCCGGCACAGCAGGCACGCAGGAGGGCGTGGTAAACATGGCCTTCAGAGGGGTGCGCGCCGCGTCCCGCATCATATGGCGCACGCCGGAAAGGCCCAGTACGTTGCAGATCTCATGGGGGTCCGGATAGATGCCCACCGTACCGTGGGGAATGACCGCCTTGGCATATTCGCCGGCTCCCAGCATCGACGACTCGATGTGAATGTGTCCGTCCAGAAAACCCGGCGCCGCGTACCGGCCCTCTGCTTCCACCACCACCGTCTTCTCTCCTATGCAATGATCCGCCTTTCCCACATAGGCGATTCGACCGCAGGATACGGCGATGTCTTTATGCTCCTCGATCTCCGCCGTACACACGTTCACGAGGCGCGCGTCGCGAATCACCAGATCCGCCGGCTCCTTCCCCTGGGCCACCGCGGCTAGGGTCCTCGTAACCTCCCACAGGGGCTTCTTACAAAATACGTTGAGCATCTTACAAACCTCCTTCTTCCTTATAGCTGACTTGCATCTTCACATATAAGAGCCCTTCAGGACTCGCCAGGGACACGAAGGCCCCTTCTTCGGAACAAACAAAAGAAGGCGCGATATGGTCGCCCAGATGGGCGGAATGCTTATATTCCACCATGACTTCTCCCACCCGGGACAGATCCGGCACGAAGGAACAGGCCATCTCCGCGAAACGGCTGTTATTAACGTGTCCGTTGGTATCGATATCGAAGCGGCTGACGGGGAAGGCTTCCTCCGTCTGTCTTCCCTTTCCTCGGGGACGGCGAAGCGGAAAGGACGCCTCCCCTCCCACCTGAAAGGCCTCCGCCATTTCCGCGGGAACTTCCGCCATGGTTTGATCCGACTGACGGAGCAACGCCCACCAGGAATCCGCCTCCGCCAAAGTTTCTCCCCCGGCAGAGAGTATGCGAAAGCCTCGTTTCCCGATGCTCCCGTAAAACGAGTAGGGCCAGGTCTGCACCGTGAGCGTCTCGTTCCAACGGATCCTGCGCCCCAGTCTGACGTCCCAGCACAGGACCACCCAACACAGATCCAACTCCGCCATGCGGTCGATGTCATACCCCACGTCCGCAGCGTGAATGACCGCAGCGTTCTGCAGATAGTTCAAAACTGCGGGGATCTTCACCCTTCCCTGGGCGTCCAAATCCTCATACCGTACTACCGTCTGATATGTGTACATCCTTCTTCCTCCCTATAAAACAAAAGGCAAACCACACCCGAATCTTACGGGCGCGATTTGCCATTGCTTACACCGGAAACAGACAGAACCTGTCCCATTTCTCATCGTTATTAAGCCAACTTCGCTTTGGCCGTCTCTACCAGCGTGGTAAATCCGGCAGGATCATTCACCGCGATATCCGCCAGTACCTTACGGTCCAGGGCAACCTCCGCCAGCTTCAGTCCATACATGAAACGGCTGTAGGAGATGTCGTTCAGACGGCATGCAGCGTTAATACGCGCGATCCACAGCTTGCGGAAATCACGCTTCTTCAGGCGACGTCCCGCGTAAGCGAAACGCTGCGCCCGCATCACCGCCGCCTTGGCGGAACGGTACTGCTTGGAACGGCTTCCATAATATCCTCTTGCCAGCTTCAATACTCTTTTATGCTTCTTACGAGCGTTTAAGGCTCCTTTTACTCTTGCCATTGTAATTCCTCCTTGAAAAATTTAAGATCCGTGTTGTAGAATCCGCCTGTTATACGTAAGGCAGAATCTTCTTCATTACCTTCTCGTTGGTAGCGTCCATCATGGCTGCCTTACGCAGGTTTCTCTTTCTCTTCGTCGTTTTCTTGGTCAGAATATGGCTCTTGTTGGCCTTATACCTCTTCAGCTTACCAGTACCTGTAGAAGTAAACCGCTTCGCGGCAGCTTTCTTAGTCTTAATCTTCGGCATCGTAATTCCTCCTTCATAATGATCGAACCTTATGCCCTTCGACTCCGAAAGGCATATTTATGCTAAACGCGGGGCAGAGCCTCAGCGCTTGGGCATCAAAAACATCACCATACTGCGGCCTTCCATCTTCGGCGGCTTTTCCACCTCCGCCACGTCCGCGATACTTTGTACGAACTGATCCAAAACAACCCGGCCGACCTCCGTGCGGGTCATTTCACGGCCCCTAAACCGGACAGATACCTTTACCTTATCCCCGTTTTGCAGGAATTTGGCCGCCATCTTGGCCTTGGTATTCATATCATGATCCTCGATATTGGGAGACAGACGCACTTCTTTGATTTCAATAACCTTCTGTTTCTTTTTGGCTTCTTTCTCGCGCTTGGTCTGCTCGAAGCGATACTTACCGTAGTCCAGGATCTTGCACACCGGCGGCTTGGCCTGGGGCGCGATGTTAATCAGATCCAGATCCTTTTCCTGGGCGATGCGCAGCGCTTCCTTGGTGGGCATGATGCCAAGCTGCGTTCCGTCTGCATCGATCACGCGAACCTCACGCTCGCGAATCTCCTCATTAATCATTAATTCGCTAATGGTCGGACACCTCCATATATTCTTGAAACCTGCCGCGTAAAATAAAAAGCGGGCCCTGAGAAGCCCGCTGAACAAACAGAGGCTATGAGCCCCTGTAAATGACTGTATCAACCCTCTGCATATCTCAATGGGAAGGTGAGAAGCGGAAACTTCTACTTGTTTCATACCCGATAAGTATACACGATTCTATCTTATGTGTCAATACCTTTTTTCAAAAAATTACGGATTCCCCATCCATCCCATGAGAGCTGGCATGGCTTTCTCCGCGTCCTGCCTGCCGATGTCATACACCTGCTGCAGCTTCTCGGGATCGTGCTCCATCCGCCCTATCGAAAGCGGCGTATGAGGGCGAACAACAAAAATCTTTCCCTCCTGCTCCAACGCCCGGATCTTCTGCAGCGTTCGGTTATACATCCGATAACGATTCCGAAGCGCGCGGGCGAAGGCCGGATATTGACGATATACGATATCCTCCGGATGAAGATGACCCGCCTTTTTCACATAGCCGTCGTGCCGGGTCAGCACCACCACACTACGCCCAAACCCCAGCTGAAAGGCGGCGCGCACGGGAATGCTGTCGCAACATCCTCCGTCCAAGAGTTTCTTCCCCTCATACTCCACGATATGAGACACATAAGGCATGGACGCCGAGGCCCGCAGGAGGTCCATCTGACGGCGAGGATCCGTCAGATGAAAATACTCGGCCTTCCCCGTCTCCAAGTTGCTGCACACCACATAGAACTTTGCGGAAGATCTTTCAAACGCCTCGTAATCGTAGGGATCCAGCTTTTCCGGCAGTTCGCTATAGCAAAAATCCTTTCCCACAAGATCGCCGGTGTGGATCAGGCTCCACAGGCTCATGAAACGCTTGTCGCCGCAATATTTCTTATAATAGCGAATACTCCGACCCTTCTGGGCGGAGACATAGGAGCAGCCGTGAATCGCCCCGGCGGATACGCCGATCACACCGTCGAAGGAAACGCCCCTTTCCATAAATACATCCAACACACCGGCGGTATAGATGCCCCGCATCCCGCCGCCTTCTAACACCAGCCCTGTTTTCATCTTATTTCCAATCCTTTTCCTTGACTCGTTCCGTCCCTACCTCGGGCTCCGACTTGAAGGCTATCCCTTCTAAGGCTGCTCCCCGGTAGTTTTTATGGATGACGATTCCCGCTTCCAGGAGGGCTCCCAGGCTGATCGGAAGGGGGAGCTTTCCCGCGTAGGCCCTCATCAGCGCCGTCACACCATAGCATATAAAGGTAAAGACCGTCCTTCTCTCATGGGGACGGATCACCACCACCAATGAAAACAACAAATAAAATGCGCACAGCGCTAGAAACAGCTGGGTATCCGGCCAAAGCCCCAGGAGCGTTCCGAAGGTGACGGCAATCGCCTTGCCGCCCCGTCCCCGGTGGAAGGCGGAAAAGGCGTGTCCCGCCACCGGCGCCGCCAGAACGAGCGCAGTCATCATATCCTGCACTTCACATAAACGCATGGCGACAAAGACGGGCACGAATCCCTTGCCTATATCGCAAACCAGGCATAAAAGCCCCAGAGGCAGCCCCGCGTATTTCACCACGTTCGCCGTTCCCGGATTATGATCCTCGCTGATCCCTATAATGTCGATCCTCTTCAGGCGCCAGGGCAGATGTTGGCTGTATAGGACGCTCCCGCTCAAAAACCCCAGCAGCACGAAAACGAAAGCGCTCAGATCCATCCTTAGACCTCCCAGTCCACCGCCACGCTGCTTTCCGCCACGGCATGCATATGCTTCTTGACGACTTCACAGTGGTAAGGATCCTTCTGATACGCCTCCAGCGCCGCCTTATCCGCCACCGCCACCTCCAGGTGTATGTCGTAAGAACGAGGAGAATGGAGAAAATCCACCCCCACCTCGATCTCTAAGAGCGCGGGCACCTTCCCCCGCATGGAAAGAAGCACATCCCTCGCCTTCTCGCACTCGGAAGGGGAATTATCTCTCAACTTAAAACAAACCACATGCTTAACCATCTGTCCGTTCCTCCTATTTAGTAAATCATACGAATAGCCCGGGGCAGACTCTTGATCTCCGCCTGCCTCACGCCTTCCTCATACTCCCCGTCCAATGACCAGGGCTGTTCTTCCGAAAGTTCCATCCGGATCTCCCTCGCCTGGAAGAAATCCATGACCTCCGGGTCATAATGCTTGCTCGTGAGGGACATCGCCAGCCGCGTGAGCGAATCCGCGGACTTCGGCGGCTTGATTAGACACACCTCGAACTTGCCGTCCCTTAGATCCACGAGTTTCGGATCCAGCTTAACAATCCCCCCGATGGAGGTGGCGTTGCTGACGCTTCCATAAATGTACTCTCCTTCGAGCTCCCGTCCGTCCGCCTTCAGGCGCACCGGGTAGGTCTTTATGTTCACCAGCTCTTTCAAGCCCTCCATGACATAGGCCGCGTGGCCGAAGATATTTTTCACCGCCTGGGGCGCCGAGTAAGAAGAGGCGGAAAACATGCCGAAGGAGGCCACATAAGAAAAATACCGGCCGTTAAAGGAACCCAGATCCAGCTCGTGGGCCAGGCCGCAAACCGCGGCTTCCGCCGCCTTCCCCAGGTCTTTGGAAAGCCCCAGGCCCGCCGCGAAATCGTTGGTGGTTCCCGCCGGGATATACCCCAACTCCTTCGGCCCCTCCGTCTGCATGAGACCCGCGATCACCTCGTTGAGCGTGCCGTCGCCGCCGCAGCAGACCAGCCGGTCGTAATCCGCCGCGAGCTCCCGTACCAGCTCCGACGCCTGAGACCTGCGCTGTGTGGTCACCACCGTCACCAGACACCCCAGGGCATTCATCCGCCTAACGATATCCATCAACCCCGTCTTCGCCTTCAGCTGACCCGCGGCCGGATTTACAATTAATAAAACCTTCATGCGCTCCCCCATAGGATCCTCCCTCTCTTCTTATAGATGTTTCTATTGTACCCTCCTTCTTTCTAAAAATCAAGAAAAATATTTTACTTAGTATCTTGCATTGTACAATATCTTGTGCTATAATGTCCTCGACAAGGAGGATTTTATCATGAAAAACCATCGCTTTGGATACCCGATTTTATCCACTCACCACAGGCTCCTCAAACACGCATGGGAGCAAGATCCGGCGCTATTCGTCCATTGCTTTCTTTATACGCTGGCCGCGGCTTTCTATCCGTTCCTCGCCGTCCTTCTTCCCCGTTATCTCCTGGAAGAACTGACCCGCCCGGCGGGGGCTAGGCTTCAGGCGCTGGCCCTGATCCTGGGGATCTTTTTCCTCGCTTCCGCCCTCCTCGGCTTTTGCAGGCATTACATCAAGGGGTTCTGCATACGACGCTTCACCCTGCTGCGGCTAAATTACGCGGGCAATCTTTGCAGCAAGCTGATGACCATCGATTACCGGTACATGGAGGACGCCCATTTCTTTGACCAATACGAGCAGAGTTTTCGGGCGACACAAAATAACGGCTCAGGCATCGAGGGCAACTATGCCAAGATGTTTGAAGCCCCCTCTCAGATCCTGACCATCCTGATCCTGGTTCTTCTGATCGGCGGTCGAAGCCCCCTCCTTCTTTTAGGTCTGGCTTTGCATCTCTACGTCTCCTTCATCGTACAACAAAAGGGACTTCGCTATCGTTTCGACCGCCGGGAAGAACTCGGCCACCAGTATCGCCGGAAAAGCTACTATGCCAACACCTCCGCCGACTTTAGCTACGGCAAGGATATCCGCCTCTATCATCTCGCGGATCGGATCCTGGCCCACTTCGACACGGCCATAGAGGGATACACCCAGATCATCCGCCAGATCGAAAACCGCAAGCTGCTTCTTTCCCTCGCCGCCCTGTGTACCCTTCTTCTTAGCGACGGGCTGACCTACGGGATCCTTTCTTTCCAGGTGTTTCGGGGACAGATTTCCATCGCGGACTATTCCATGTATGTAAGCGCCGTCCTCAGCCTCACGCAGACCGCCACCATCTTCCTCACCGCCCTGGCCTCCTTCGTACAGGACGGCCAATATATCCACGATTTCTTCCGGCTCTCCGACGCGCCTCTCACCTCGTCCCGGGGCAATCATCCCGCCTTTTCCTCCGGTACCCTCCGCGTGGAATTTCGGGACGTGACCTTCCGCTATCCCGGGACGGATCGGGATGTGATCCGTCACCTTAATCTCACCATCGAACCCGGCGAACGCCTGGCCATCGTGGGAATTAACGGTGCGGGAAAGAGTACCCTGGTGAAACTCATGACGGGGCTCTTCGATCCCACGGAGGGACAGATCCTCATAAACGGTATTCCCACCACCGAGTTCTCTCGGGAAGCCTTACAGGAGATGTTCTCCGTCGTTTTTCAAGAGATTCATACCTTCGCCTTTCCTCTGCGGGAGAACGTGACCTGCTCCATAGCTCCCGCCGATGACAACCGGGTGATACAGGCTCTTACGGCGGCGGGACTGGGAGAAAAACTCGCTTCCCTCCCCAAGGGGCTCGATCAGACGATGCTGAAGATCATCGATCCCGACGGCACGGAGTTTTCCGGCGGAGAGGCTCAGAAACTGGCCATCGCCCGGGCGCTTTATAAGGACGGGCGTATGGTCATCATGGATGAACCTACCTCCGCCCTGGACGCTCTGGCGGAAAAGGAGATCTACCGTTCCTTCGACCGGCTGATCGCCGGAAAGACCGCCGTCTATATCTCCCACCGCCTCTCCAGTACCCAGTTCTGCGACAAGATCGCCCTGTTTAACGGGGAGGGTCTTGCCGAATACGGTACCCACGAAGAGCTGATGGCCCTACAGGGCGAGTACCACCACATGTTCACTGTACAGGGTAAATATTATCAGAAAGGAGCCTCCCGGCATGAAAACTTGGAACAAGATTAAACTCTTTGCCTCCCTGGCTTACCGTATTTCTCCTTCTTATATCCTGATTCTGTTCCTGCGCTCCTTTTCTTCCGCCGGACAAATCTTCGGGAACGTACTGTTTCCCAAGTATCTGATCGACGAGCTGACCGGCGCCGGAAGACTTCCTCGCCTGATCGTCTTTATAGCGTTGATCGTCTTTTCCAACGCTCTGTTTTACTTTCTAAACCGTCTTTTGGACAGAAGCTATCAGATCCGCCAGCAGAATGTGTCCGACAAGATGTGGCAGGCCCTGTCCGCCAAGATCATGCGCCTTCCCTATCCCTACCTGGAAGATCCGGAATATCTGGATCTGAAGGAACGGGCGGTCTTCGTCCTGACCAATCAGGACGCCCTGGGGCAGCTCATCTATTATACCGGCGAGATTCTGAAAAACCTGGTGACGCTCCTGGGGCTTATGATCCTCATGTTCACCCTCAGTTTTTCCTATGTCCTGCTGCTTCTTTGCATCATCGCCCTGAGCCTTTATATCTACCGCCGGTTCATGGGCTGCGAGGCCCGGATGTATCAAGCCATCCTGCCCTATAACCGTCGTCTTGGGTATTACGCGAATCTGACCACGCAAGATACCCTGCAAAAGGACATCCGCCTCTACCGGATGGCGCCTCTGTTGACGGAGAAGGTCCTCGATTATAATAAGAAGATCTGCCGGGAGATGACCGTTTTTGATCGGAAGTTCGGCCTCCGGGACGGCATCCTCAGCATCCTAAACGATCTTCTTTCCTTGGTGGCTTACGGGTATACGGCCCTGCGGGTCATCCCCGGCCTCTCCTCTTCTCCTCTTTCCGTCGGTTCCTTCACCATGTACGCCTCCTCCGCCATGCAGTTTTCCTCCGCCGTCCGCGGTCTTTGGGAAAACATCTTCCAGGCGGTACAGATGCTCGGCTACCTGGATCCCTTCGCTCAGTTCATGGAGCTTGAAGAGGAAGAGAACCGGCCGGGAACGATTCCCTTTTCCGGGCCCATCCGTCGGATTCGCTTCGACGACGTGTGCTTCTCCTATCCGAAGAGCGACCGTCCGGTACTGGATCATGTGTCCTTCTCCATAGAAGAAGGAGAAAAGATCTCCATCGTCGGTCTCAACGGGGCGGGCAAAACGACCCTGGTCAAGCTTCTCTGCCGTCTCTACCGGCCCGATCACGGAACCATCTATGTAAACGATTTGGATATACAAAAGTACGATTCGGATAGTTATTCAAAGGAAATCGCCGCCGTCTTCCAGGATTATAAGCTGTTCGCCTACAGCCTGGAGGAAAACATCACGGGAAAGGATCCCGGACTCGACACGGAGAGAGCCATGGAACGCGTTCGGGAGGTGGGCCTCGAACCCTTCATCCGCTCTCTTCCCCACGGCCTTTCCTCTTTTTACGGGAAAGCCTATGACGAAGAAGGGATCCAGACCTCCGGCGGTCAGGCTCAGAAAATCGCCATCGCCCGCGCTCTATATAAGGACGCTTCTCTGGTGATTCTGGATGAGCCCACCTCGGCTCTGGATCCCTTATCGGAAGCCAAGATCTATGAAGATTTTCATCATACCGTAGCCGGAAAGACCGCTCTTTATATCTCCCATCGCATGTCTTCCAGCACATTCTGCGACCGAGTCCTGGTGTTGGATCATGCCCGGGTGGCCGCCTTCGCTCCCCACGAGGAGCTGATGAAAGATCAAGACAGCCTGTATTACCGTCTTTTCACCGCTCAGGCCGAAAACTACCGTTTAAGCGGCTTGGCATAGGCCAGCCGTTCGGCGCCGTCTGCCAGATGAATGATGCCGCAATACAAAAACCCGTTCTTCTTCAGGAAGTTTTGCATGACATAATTGTCTCTGTGGGTGTCGATGCGCAGGTTATACCCCTGATCCTCGCACCATTTCAGGCAGAAGGTAGCGCCCCCCTTTACCCGGCTTGTGATGCGGTGAATGACCGCGTAAGGCTCCTGATCCGGCCACGCCCCCTGTTCGATCACCCGATAAGTGGGGTCTTCCCCTACCTTATAAAAGAAGGCTCCCGCGATTCTTCCTTCCTCCTCGCATACAAAGAGGCACCCCTCCTCGATGTCCGCAAGGAGGATTTCTTTTTGCGGATAACCGCCTCCCCACTGTTCCTGATTGCCGTGGGCCCGCATGAATCCTCTGGCTTCCTCATACAGCTCCGCCAGGGCCGGAAGGTCTGCTTCCGCCGCTCTTCGTATCTCCATGTGTTCTTCCTCCCTTCTTAGAATCCCAGGGGTTCTCCCACCAGGATGACCTTGATCTTGCCCGCGGGCCGACAGAGCCTGATGATGCTGATGTAGGCGCAGATACAGTCCTTCGCCACACAATCCCCGCAGCTTCCCGTCTTCGCGCAGGGCGTGTCCGGCAAAAAGCGCTGGGCGTTCGTGGGCGCCGCCAGGTGCCTGGCCCTGCGCAGGGCATCCTCCGCCGTGGCCGCCACTTTGTTCAGACCGATGACCAGGATCACGTTCGTGGGGCCGTATGTCATGGCGGCCACCCGATTGCCGTTCCCGTCGATGTTCACGATCTGCCCGTCCTCGCTGACGGCGTTGCCGCTGCCCAGATAAGTATCCGCAAGCAATGCTTCCCGCATCAGCCGCGTCCGCTCCTCGGGGGTTTTCGCCCGATCCCGGTCGATGACCTTATATTCTCCCCGACGCAGCTCCTGTAGGAGACCAATCTGGGAAAGGGTCTCCGAGCCGCCCCAGGAGATCACATGATCCTCGGGGATCAGTTCCAGAGCCTTCTTTTTCGCCTCTTCTTTAGACGTGCAGTAATAGGCCTCGAAATGCCGCCTTTCCAGGGCCTTAACGATCTTTTGTCCCAACTTCTCGTTTCGCGTTCTTTCCGCTTCCGTCATCTTATTTCTACCTCCTTATCCAGTCCTTCCTTAAAAAACGCCTCGTAGACGGGCCGATTCCCCGCGATCAAGGGATTCGGCTCCAGGATTCTTAAGGGCGCGCCGGAGGGCCGGCTCACGCATCCCCCCGCCTCTTCTATGATCAGGCTGGAGGCGGCGAAATCCCAGGGCTGCAATACCAGCTCGAAGTCAAACTCGCACTGCCCCGCCGCGATGGCGCACAGATCCAAGGCTGCCGAACCGCTCCTGCGGATATCCGCCGCCCGGTCGAACAGCTTCTTCGCCAGCCGAAAAGACGCTTCCGCCAGGCTGGGGTCATAGGGGGAGGTGCCGAAACAGATCAGGGCTTCCTCCATGGGCCGATTGCTCACACGGATCGTCTCCCCGTTCCGTCTGGCGCCCTCTCCTCTTTTCGCGCTGAACACTTCTTCCGTATAAGGATTATAGACCACGCCGTATTCCACCTTTCCCTCCCTCGCCAGGGCAATGGAGATCGCGCTGTGCCGGTATCCATGGATGAAGTTTGTGGTTCCGTCGATGGGATCTACGATAAAGACGAGTTCCGTCCCCGTCGTCTTCGCCTCCCCTTCTTCTCCCAAGAAATCTGCCTCGGGACAGATCTTCTTTAGCGCTTCCCGCAGGTTTTCCTGCACCGCCAGGTCGTACTGGGTGACAAAATTGGCCGCGCCGGCCTTCGTCTTTACGTCTATGGGTTCTTTCTCCCCTTCGAGCATGATCTTTCCCGCCTCTCGGGCCGCTCTGATAATCTCTTCCAGCATGGTATGCCTCCCTTCTTTCCGCTTCATCTTATCACAGATTTCCCCGGCTTGCAACGGATTTCTCGGCTTGACAAACCGTCCGTATAATCCTATAATGTTTTTGTCTCAAATTCTGATAGAATGAGGAATGATAAGGATGATAAAAGCACTGATCTGTCGTGTCGTTTTGTTCTTTTTGTATCGGGGCATGCGCGTGCTGGAGGTCTACGATCCCCAGCTGCGTCAGGAACTACAGGCCCTTCCCCAGGGGCTCACCTTCGGGATCCGCACCTCCCCCCATCCGGGTTCGCCCTGTATCACCTTCGTGAACGGTTCCAAGGGCCTGCGAAAGGGGAAGTCCTGGGAGATCCCCCACATTCTGATTACTTTTAAGAGCCTTTCCCTCGCCTTCCGCGTCCTGACGGGACTGGAAAGCATCGCCTGCGCCTATGCCAGGCACAGCTTCACCCTACAGGGCAATATCAACGCCGCCATGGGCTTTGTGCGGGCGATGGAGATCACGGAAGGCTACCTGTTCCCCGCTTTCTGGGCGAAGCGCATCTTAAAGCGTCTGCCGGAAAAACAAATCCCCACGCCGGGCGTCTACCTGTTCGCCCTCCTGGGACTATAAAAGGAGATTGCATATGCTGCCACAATATTTTGAATTTCAAAACGCCGTCAAGATCTGTTCCGGCCTCCTGGCCTTAGACCGTCTGTCCTATGAACTGCGTTCTTTGGGAGCGAAGGCTCCCCTTGTATTATCTGACGCTACTTTGCGCAAACTGGGGTTGTTGGATCGGGTTCTCTCCGCCATGTCGGATATCCCGCCGACCTGCGTCTACACCGAGATTCCCGCGGACAGCGGCACCGAGATCGTAGACCATATCGCCCGGCTCTACCGGGAGAACGAGTGCGACAGCATCGTGGCCGCGGGAGGCGGTTCCGTGCTGGATACCGCCAAGGGTGTGGCGCTGCTCATTGCCCACGACGCCTCTCACATCAAGTCTTTGATGGGCTGCGATACGCTGGACCGGGGCCGGCGCGTACCCTACATCGCCATTCCGACGACGGCGGGTACGGGCTCCGAAGTCACCGCCGTGGCGGTGGTGTCGGATTCGGTCCATCAGGTCAAACTGGAGTATATCTCCACCCATCTGATGCCCGATGTGGCGATTTTGGATCCCCGCATGACCCAATCCCTGCCGCCCAGGCTTACCGCCTCCACGGGCATGGACGCCCTGTGCCACGCCGTCGAGGCCTTCTCTTCCACGCAGAAGAACCCCTTGAGCGACGCCTATGCCATCGCCGCGATCCGGTTGATTATGGAGAACCTGGAGCAGGCCACCCGCCATCCGAACGACAAGCAGGCCCGGCTGGCCATGGCCAACGCCAGTCTCCTGGCTGGTTCCGCCTTCAGCAACAGCATGGTGGGCGGCGTTCATGCCATCGGACACGCCGCGGGCGGCCTCTGCCATGTGGCCCACGGAGACGCCATGGCCATCCTGCTGCCCTATGTGATGCGCTATAATGAAGACTGCCTCCGGGAAATCTACGGCGAGCTGCTCTTATATCTGGGAGGCGCCGAGCTCTACGCGGCGACGCCTAAGGAACGCCGTCCCCGGGAGGCCATTCACGTTATACGCCGTCTTGCGAAGCGTCTAAACCGTTATTGCGGCCTGCCCCTTCGCCTGCAAGATACGGGCCGCGTCCAGGCGGAAGATCTGCCCCTTATCGCCCAGGCCGCCGTCAACGACGGCGCCATGATCGCCAACATAAAACCCATCTCCCAGAAGGACGCGCTGAAAATCCTGATGCACGCCTATTAAACCCCACAAGGAGGATCCCCTATGAATACTGCTGCTATCGTTCGCCGTCAACGGGCCTTTTTCGACACCGGCTGGACCCGCGACCTCTCCCATCGTCTGAGCGCTCTGCGCCGGCTCGCCCGGGGCATCAAGGACATGCGCGAGGACATCTACAAGGCCCTTAAGGAAGATCTTGGCAAGAGCGCCGCGGAAAGCTATATGTCCGAGGTAGGCATGGTGCTATCGGAAATCCGCTACATGGAAAAGCACCTTCTCTCCCTGTCTAAGCCCCGGCTCGTCCCCACCCCTCTGGCTCAGTTTCCTTCCGCGAGCTATATTTTGCGGGAGCCCTACGGCACCGTGCTCATCATGAGTCCCTGGAACTATCCTTTCATGCTGGCGCTGGAACCCGCCGTGGACGCCATTGCCGCGGGCAACACCGTGGTCATTAAGCCCGGCTCCTACTCCTCCGCCACCAGCCGGGTGCTGGAGGAGCTTGTTTCCACCTATCTCCCGCCCCAGCTCGCCGCCGTCATCCAGGGCGGAAGGGAGGTCAACCAGGACCTTCTGGATCAGAAGTTCGACTATATCTTCTTTACCGGCGGCAAAACCGTTGGCCGTCTCGTTATGGAAAAAGCGGCCGCGCATCTGACTCCGGTGACGTTGGAACTGGGGGGCAAGAGCCCCTGTATCGTAGATCAATCCGCCAATCTGAAGGTGGCGGCCGACCGCATCGTGTTCGGCAAGTTCCTGAACCTGGGACAGACCTGCGTGGCCCCGGATTATATCCTGGTTCACGAGAGTGTAAAAAAGGCGCTCTTGCTGGAACTCAAGATCGCCCTGAAGAAGCAGTTCGGAGAGAATCCGCTGGCGAACCCGAACTATGGGCATATCATCAACGAGAAGCATTTTCGTCGGCTCCTTGGCCTGCTGGAGGGCGAGACACCTTACGTGGGCGGTCAGCATGACGGCGTGAATCGCATCGCCCCCACCATCTTGGATCAGGCGACCCTGGACAGCCCCTGCATGCAGGAAGAAATCTTTGGCCCGATCCTGCCGGTCCTTACCTTCCGCACCTGGCCGGAAGCCCTGGATATCATCGGGCACAATCCCACGCCCCTGGCGCTCTACCTCTTTACCGAAAAGGCTTCCGTGAAGAAATGGGTGCTTGGCCGCGTCCAGTTCGGCGGCGGCTGCGTAAACGACACGCTGATCCACCTGGCCACCAGCCATATGGGCTTTGGCGGTGTAGGCACGAGCGGCATGGGGAGCTACCACGGCAAACACGGTTTCGATACCTTCACCCACGATAAGAGCATCGTAGACAAGGCCACCTGGCTGGATCTGCCCGTGCGCTATCAACCCTACCATCCCATCAAGTATTTGATGCTGCAATTTTTCCTGCGATGAAGGCTTTCTTGCGAAAATACCCGGTGCTGTGCATATCCGCCTTGCTGACGCTGCTGTCCATGCTGCTGGTGCCGCCGGACGGAGAATACCTGGGATATCTTGATTTTCAAGTACTCTGCCTCTTGTTTTGTCTCATGGCCGTGATCCAGGGCTTTGATTCTCTGCAAATGTTTCGGCGGCTCGCAAACTGGCTGTTAGAGCGGATCCGCACCCTGCGGGGATTATATCTGGTTCTGGTTTTTCTGCCCTTTTTCAGTTCCATGCTGCTCACGAACGACGTGGCGCTTCTCACCTTCGTCCCCTTCGCCCTCTACCTGCTGCGCCTTGTACAGGCAGAAAAGCACCGCATCTATGTCGTGGTGCTCCAGACGGTGGCGGCGAATATCGGCAGCATGCTGACGCCCATCGGCAATCCGCAGAACCTTTATCTGTATACCGCCTTCGAATGGGATCTGCCCTCTTTTCTTCGCGTCACGGCACCGCCAATTTTCTTGGTGGCCCTTCTCCTGCTGCTCGGCTTCTTTTTTATGCCCAAACAGCAGATTCGGGTGACCCCCGCTTCCCCCGAGGGCTTTTCCCGCCTACATATGACCGTTTACACCCTGCTATTCGTATTGTGTCTGTTGACCGTGCTGCGCCTTATCCCTTACTGGGCGGTCACCGCTTTGGTGCTCCTTGCCTTCCTGATTTTGCGGCGGCGCCTGCTTCTTCAAGTGGATTACGGTCTTCTGCTCACCTTCGTTTGCTTTTTCATTTTCTCCGGAAATCTCTCCCGGCTCGACTGGCTGCGAGATTTCCTGGCTTCCCTCATGGGTTCCTTCCCTCTGGGCGTGCCTGTGTGGACCAGCCAGCTGATCAGCAACGTGCCCGCCGCTCTTCTTTTATCCCCTTTTACCCAGGATCCCGCCGCTCTTCTGCTGGGCGTCAACCTGGGGGGACTGGGAACCCCCATCGCCTCCTTAGCCAGCATGATCTCACTTCAGCTCTATGGCCGCGAGGAAGGTTCCAGGACCGGCTCTTATCTAGTGTTTTTCACCGCGGTGAACTTCTCTCTTTTGCTGGTCTTAATGGGGCTGTCCTATCTTTTTTAGTCACAGAGGTTTTTTATGCGTCACAAAAATGATCTTGGCAAGGATCCCGTAAGGAGTCTTGTCTTTCGCCTGGCGATCCCCACGATGATTGCCCAGTTCGTCAACGTCCTTTACAGCATCGTGGATCGGATCTACATCGGAAACATCCCTCTGGTGGGGGATCAGGCCCTTGCCGGGGCCGGCGTCTGCGGCCCCATCGTCACTCTTCTCTCCTCCTTCGGCACCCTGGTGGGGCTGGGGGGTTCCATCCTCATGGCCATGAAGATGGGGGAAGGAAATAAAGAAGAAGCGAAACGTATCCTGGGAAACAGCTTCTGCATGCTGATCGGCCTGTCCGTCCTGCTGACCATCGGCTTCCTGCTGATGAAAGAGCGGCTGCTCTTATGGTTCGGCGCCAGCGAGACGACGTTTCCCTATGCGGATACCTATCTGACCATCTACACAGCGGGCACCTTTTTCGCCCTGATGGCCGTGGGCATGAATTATTTCATTACCTGCCAGGGATTTGCCGCCATGGGCATGGTCTCGGTTCTGATCGGAGCGGTCTCTAATATCGCCCTCGATCCTGTTTTTATCTTCGTCCTGGACATGGGCGTGGCGGGAGCCGCCGTGGCTACGGTCATCTCTCAGTTTCTCTCCTGCCTCTTCATCCTTTGCTTCCTGTTTAGTAAAAAGCCCCATATCCGTATTGGTTTCGGCCATTACAGCCTCCGCCTCATGCGGAAAATCGCCTTTATCGGCCTCTCCCCATTTCTGATTCTGGCCACCGACAGCGTCATGGTCATCACGATGAATACCGTGCTGCAGCGGTTTGGCGGGCCCGTGGAGGGGGATCAGCTGATCACCTGCGCCACCATCGTGCAAAGCTTTTTCCAGCTTATCGCCTCTCCCTTATGCGGCATCACCGGCGGAACCCAGGCCATCCTCAGCTATAATTACGGTGCGAAACAGACCGATCGTGTCCTCGCCGCCGAAAAATGGATCCTGTGTCTGTGCTTCGGCTTCACCGCGATCATGACGGTGCTCTCCTGGACGGTTCCCCATCTGTTTGCTCAGCTTTTCACTTCCGATCCAACGATCATTCAATTGGCCGTATGGGGAATCCACGTCTATATCTTCGCCATGATTCCCGTCTGCACCCAGTATACCTTCGTGGACGGCTTCACCGCCGTGGGGCGTACCAAGACCGCCCTCTTCCTTTCCATGTTCCGCAAGACGGATTACTGTCTGCTGACGATCCTGCTGCCCATGTTCTGGGGAGCCAAGGCCACTTTTTACGCGGAACCCATTGCGGATATCGTGGCCACGATCATGTCCACCACCGCCTTCCTGCTCATCTTCAAACGACATCTCGCGAGACGGCAGCTGGAGTGGTAATGGCTTTTATTAAGAAAAAAATGAAGGGGGGCTGTCGCGACAGCCCCTCTTCTAATTCCCCGCGGAATTCCCTACCATCTTTCCATGTTTTTCTTGAATTTGGCGACATAGCTTGCTTTCAGTTCTTCCTCGGTAATCCCATAGCAGAGCATGACTTCGTTAAAGTACATTAGCACATCCGCCATTTCTTCGACTAAATCTTTACGAACAGCCTCATCCTCTGCGGCCTTCTGATCGCCGTTTTTCTTGACGATGTCAATGACTTCGCCAATCTCTCCTACCATCCAAAGAAGCTTGTTTCGGCCGTTCTCGAGGCCGATGGGCTTCCATCGGTTCTTATACCTTTCTTGAAGGGCTTTCTGCATCTCCTGCATTTCATAAATCGTAAATTTCTCCATTAGTTTAGTTCCTTTCTGATTCGAGCTCCGTCATCTGAATCCTGCTGTCATAGCGTTTCGATTCTCCGGGAGCCAGTACGTCGAGCCCCGATTCCTCGTAGGATAAGGGGAGATTGGGCGCGTTGATCCGCCAGTTCTGAGGTTCTATGCAGATGAGATTGCCGGAGGCATGGGCGTTAAAGAGCATCCAGTGCCGGTAAGCCGGATCTGCCTCATAGAGGATGCGGCGTTTTCCGTCTTCCAAGATGGCCCCGTGGAAGCGTTTTCCATCTATAAAAATGGGCTCCGCGGTGAAATGGTCGTCCAGCTCCTTATATAAAGGGGACTGCCCCTCGGGATCTCGCAAGGCCTTTTCCGCCTCGTTGAGAGGCCGGGTCTCTCCCGTGGGCAGCATGCGCTCGTCCAACAGGACGCGGCGACCCACCGAAACCCGCATGCGGACGGATTCGGCGGAAGCATCCGGAGACAGGGGCAGGAGAAAGGCGGTGTGCCAACCTAAGCCCACCGGCATTTTGTCGGCGCTTCGGTTCTCTATTAACGCCTCCTGGATAAGACCTTGGTCCGTCAGCGTATAACGCACGTCCATCCGAAAAGCATGGGGAAAATCCGGGTAAAAATCCGTCCTTTCATCGCAGTCGAAGCGCATCGTCACCTCGTTTTCCCGAAGGCCCACGGCCTGCCAGGGACGGGTATACAAAAAGCCGTGGGAGAAGAGCCTCTTCGGGTTGGGCTCTTTCATCGTGAACCGATAAAGACGGCCATCGAAGGTAAAACGTCCCTCATCGATCCTATTCGGCGGAAACAGGCAGGGCAGGCCGTGCCTCGTGGGCGCCGCCATCGCCTCTTCCGCGCTCTCACAGGGCCAAAAGGCGTCCCAGTCCCCTTTGCGCAGCGTCACCAGAGCGCCGCCGGCCTCGGGGAACAGGACGGCCTCATACCCGCCGCCGCGAATCGTCACCTTATTCGGCATAGATATCCGCCCGTATGGATACGGTCTCCTGGCTGCCCAACACCCCGAGCCCCGACTCTTCCCGGGGCAGATCCAGATTCGGCGCGTTAACACGCCAGTTCTGGGGTTCAATGCAGATGAAACTTCCTTCCTGGTGGCAGTTCCAGATCATCCAATGCCGATAAAACTCATCCACCCGATAATAGAGCTTGTGTCCGCTTGCGAGATCTTCCAGCACCGCGCCGTGGAAGGGTTTTCCGTCTACCAAAATGGGCTCCGCAGTAAAGTGATCGTCCATATCCGCGTAGACGGGGGACTGACCCTCCTGGCGGAACTTCTCCTCCTCTTCGGACAAGGGACGGAGCTCTCCGGTGGGGAGCGCCCGCTCGTTCAAGATCACGCGCTTTCCCACGGATACCCGAACCTTCGTATCCTCCGCCCGGGCTCCCTCCACAAAGGGCACCGCGAAGGCGGTATGCCAGCCCAAGCCGTAGGGCATGTTGTTCTCTCCGAAATTGGTCAGACGAAATTCCTGATGCAATCCTTCTTTGTCCAGGCGGTAGATCAGCTCCGTCTCAAACTCATAGGGGTAATATTCATAGAAATCCGTACTCGTATCCCCCTCGAAGGCCATGTGGATCGCCGCACCGTCTTCATCCTCAAAATATCCTTCCACCTGCCAGGGACGCTTGTGCAAAAACCCATGCAGGGAATTGTTCCGGTCCGGCTCATTGACCGGAAGGGCGCTCCCGACTCCTTCAAAGTCAAACCGGCCGCCGTCGATTCGGTTGGGCGGAAACAGACAGGGCAGCCCGTAGGATGTGGGATGGGCTTCTACCTCCTCGGCCTTGTTCCAGTGATGAAAAAGATTCAGGTCCCCTTTTTTGAGGGAGATACAGGCTCCGCCGCAGCCGGGCGCGAAAGTCGCCTCGTATCCTCCCGCCTTTAATGTGATCGTCAGCATATTCGATTCCTCCTCGTGAATTTGTTTTGATTCTAGCACATTTTCTAAGAGGAATCAAGATTCTAATGGTTGAAATCCTCGTAAAAGTGTGATACTATGATTATGTCATTTTTCTCATTTGGAGGCGCCTATGAATCGTATTTTCACGATCCCCAATCTCTTGTCTTTGATTCGGATCCTATTGATCCCTGTGTTTGTCACGCTCTTTTTTCAAGATGAGACGGTATGGGCTGCTGTTGTTTTGATCGTCTCCGGTCTGACCGATACGCTGGACGGGTATATCGCCCGGCATTTCCATATGATCACGAATCTGGGCAAGATTCTGGATCCCATCGCGGACAAGCTCACCCAGGCGGTGGTGGCCTTCTGTCTGTGCGTGCGGATCCCAGCGGTGATTCCTTTGTTTATTCTTCTGGTTCTCAAAGAAGGGATCATGTTCTTCGCCGGCATCTGGGTGCTGCGCCGCACCGGCAAGCCTTTCGGCGCCTATTGGTGGGGCAAGGTATCCACCACTATCTATTATATCGCCATCACGATTCTCGTTTTGTTCGGTCACGACCTGCCCTCCCTCTGCGTATATCTTCTGGTCTGGGTTCCCTTCGCGGCTCTTCTGTTTTCTCTGATTATGTATTGCAGAATCTATCTTCGGATCTCGCATGAAGAGGACGTGACCCCATGAGCGCCGAGGTGTGGGATCTTCCGGAGGCGGAACGGCGGGAACGCTTGAAGCGGGCGCTTGCTCTCTCGGCTTCCTCCGTCCCCCAAGGCATCGGCACCCAGAAGGAGCGCACCCTTCATTCTGTCCTCAAGTATTACATGGAGCCGGACGAGGAATATCACGAGATTCCCGTCGGCTCCTTTATTGCGGACATCTATAGGGACGGACGGATCACGGAGATCCAGACCGGGAGCTTTTCTCCCCTTCGTAAGAAGTTGGAGGCTTTCCTGCCGGAGTTCCCCGTGACCATCGTCTATCCCATCCCCTGGCATAAATGGGTTCACTGGATCCTGCCGGACACCGGTGAAGTTTCCGGCGGACGGCGTTCTCCTAAGAAGGGAGAGCTATATATGCTGCTGCCGGAATTATATCGGATCCGTCCCTTCCTAAACCATCCTAACCTCAGCCTTCTGCCCCTTTTGATCGACCTGCGGGAATACCGCTATCAGGACGGCTGGGGACGTGAGGGGAAACGGGGATCCCACCGGGCCGACCGCGTCCCCTTTGAGATCGGCCCCTCCCTTTTGCTTCGCGGGGCCGCGGATTATGTTTCCCTGCTGCCCCAACTGCCGGACCCTTTCACCATGAAGGATTTTATCAAGGCTACCCGTCTCTCTCCCCGAGGGGCTTCCTATGCTCTTTCTGCCCTGCGGGAGCTTGGAGTGGCCCGGAAGTCGGGCCAGGAAGGCCGCAGCTATCTATATACTATTTCTAAGGAGGAATCATCCCATGCCCTATAAAACCGAATTACATATGCATACCAACGACGTCAGCATCTGCGCCAGGGTGACGCCCCAAGAGGCCGTAGAAGATTACAAGGCCGCGGGGTACCGTACCATTGTGGTCACCAATCACATGAACCGGCCTACCTTTCAGCATATGAAGGACGCCTCCTGGGAGGAACAGATCGCCTGGTACGTACAAAAACGCCGAGAGATCCTGCGATACGCTGCGGAAGACTTCACTATTCTATTGGGATTTGAGCTTCGTTTTGACGGCAGCGAGAACGATTACCTGGTCTACGGGGCTTCCGACGAGTTTCTGACCGGTCACGGCGATTTGATGAGCATGGATCTTGAAAGTTTTTCCGCCCTGGCCCGCAAGAACCACCTGCTCGTCTATCAGGCCCATCCTTTCCGCTATCATATGTCTTTAGTCAAAGAATCTCTCATCGACGGACTGGAAGCCTATAACGGCAACGAACGACACGACTCCCACAACTTCCTCTCGGTCTCCTGGGCTAACTACGCCCATCTTCCGATGATCTCCGGCTCCGACTATCACCGCAAGGGGGATCCTTGTAACGGTGGCATCGCCACCGATCTTCCCATCACTACCGAGGCCGAGCTGATCGCCTATCTCATGACGCGCAATTACACGCTTCTGCGGGGTTAGGAGGAAATCCATGAAACATATTGATTGGGCATTGACGCCCCCCATGGGCTGGAACAGCTGGGACTGCTACGGCGCCTCCGTCACGGAGGCCGAGATCCGGGGCAACGCGGAATACATGGCCGCCCACATGCTTTCTTACGGTTGGGAATATATCGTCTGCGACATTCAGTGGTATGAACCGGGCGCCATAAGCTCCGCCTACCGTCCCTTTGTCCCCCTGGAGATGGACGAATACTCCCGTCTTATCCCGGCGCCGAACCGTTTCCCTTCTTCCGCCGGCGGAAAGGGTTTTAAGCCCTTGGCGGATGATATTCACAGCCTGGGACTTAAGTTCGGCATCCACATCTTGCGGGGAATTCCCCGGCAGGCGGTGCATCGGGACACCCCGATCTTGGGCACCACGGTGACCGCCCGTGAAATCGCCCATCCCTTCTCCGTCTGTTCCTGGAATACGGATATGTACGGCGTGAACCCTCAGGCCCGGGGCGCGCAGGCGTATTACAATTCCCTCTTTGATCTGTACGCCTCCTGGGGCGTGGATTACGTGAAGGTGGACGATATCTGCACCACCGCCTATCATCCCACCGATCCTTACGCGGGCAAGGGAGAGATCGAGATGATCCGCCGCGCCATCGATCAATGCGGCCGTCCCATGGTTTTAAGCCTCTCTCCTGGACCTGCCCTTCCGGAGCAGGCGGATCATCTGCGCGCTAACGCCAATATGTGGCGCATGACGGGGGATTTGTGGGACGAATGGGCACAACTGGCCGACATGTTTGAGCGCTGCCAAAAGTGGCAGGGCGTCTCCCGTCCCGGCTGCTGGCCGGACTGCGACATGCTCCCCTTGGGGCATATCGGCATCCGTTCCGTGGAACACGGGATGGGCGACCGCCAGACGAGGCTTTCCCATGAGGAACAGCGAACGATGATGACGCTTTTTTGCATCTTCCGCTCTCCCCTGATGATGGGCGGCGAACTGCGGGATAATGACGACTGGACGCTGTCCCTCCTGACCAATCCGGAGGTGCTTAGGATGCTGCGCCACGGCGACGGTGCTCGAGAACTCTCCCGGGGCGCTTCTTCCCTGATCTGGACGAGCACGGACGAAGACGGCGGCATCTATCTTGCCTTCTTCAATACGGGAACGACGGATGCTGTTCTGGAATGCCCGCTGCCAGCTCTGGGGCTGAATGCCTCCGTCCCCGTGGCCGCGCGGGATCTTTGGGCGCAGAAGGATCTGGGCTCCATAACCGGTTCCATCCACTGTACCGTCCCCTATCATGGATGCCGGCTGTTCTTCCTGCGTCGATAGGATGGTTTCCCCGGAAAGTGCTGTTTTTCATCCTCACTTTTCCCGGTTTTTGTGTTAATTTAATCGATTTTCCCCGGAAAGTGCTGTTTTCATCCGCACTTTCCCGGATTTTTGTGTTAATTTAATCATTTTCCCCAACAAAAGGAGGAGCTGTTGCTTTGCAACAGCTCCCCTCTTCGTCTTACTCCACTACCTGGATCCAGCCCTCTGGCGCTTCCAAGTGTCCCATCTGAATGCCCGTCAGCGTGTCGTAGAGCTTCTGGGTAATGGGCCCCATCTTCTCCAT
>CALWBZ010000054.1 GCA_944376225.1 uncultured Clostridia bacterium
AGCTATAGCCGGGTACACGGGGCCACGCGGTTAAACGCCGCCAAGATGGAAGAGATCAAAGACCGAGTCTCGATGTAACAAGGGGTGTTCTCATGCGATACCATGATATTACCAAATGCGATATGAAAAACGGGGACGGCCTGCGGGCCGTCCTCTGGGTGGCGGGCTGTTCCCCCCGGTGCCCCGGCTGCCATAATCCCATTACCTGGGATCCCGATGACGGCGTAGAGTTTGACCGGGCGGCGGAGGAAGAGATCTTCGAGGAGCTGTCTAAAGATTATGTGTCGGGCATTACCTTTAGCGGTGGGGATCCGCTGTTTCCAGGCAACAGGGAGGCCGTCGCCGGCCTCATCGGCAAGATCAAGGAGAAGTTTCCCCAAAAGACCGTCTGGCTTTACACCGGTTACCTGTGGGAGGACGTGAAGGATCTTCCCGGCGTGTCCCAGGTGGATGTGCTGGTGGACGGCCCTTACGTGGAGGCGCTGCGGGACACGGCGCTGCACTGGAAGGGCAGCGCCAATCAGCGCGTCATCGATGTGCCGGCCACGCTGCGGCAGGGACAGGTCGTTTTATGGGAGGATTGATTTTATACTGGGAGTGTCTGACACCCCCAGTTTTGTTATAATAGGCGCGGCAGGGCATCATCTTGATATTTCAAAAAGGGGGCTTTTATAATGGAACTGAAAAATCCGATCCTGCCGGGGTTTTACCCGGATCCGTCGGTGTGCCGGCGGGGAGAAGACTATTATCTGGTCACGTCTACGTTTGAGTATTACCCGGGGATTCCTATCTTTCACTCGAGGGATTTCGTCCACTGGAGACAGATCGGTCATGTGCTTAGCCGTCCCGACCAGCTTCCCCTGGATCACTTAAACCCTTCGAGAGGGATCTACGCGTCCTCTATTTTTTACCATGAGGGACGGTTCTATGTGATCACAACGCTGGTGGGCAACGCCCCTTACCGGGAAAATATCAACTTTTATGTATGGGCGGATGATCCGGCGGGGCCCTGGTCAGATCCCGTGGTGGTGCAGGGGGCCGAGGGGATCGACCCCTCCCTCGTGTTCGATCAGGGGAAGGTTTACTATCTGGGGAATCTAAGGCCCTACCCGGACACGGATTCCACCGCCAGGCATATCTGGCTGCAGGAGTTGGAGCTCTCCACGGGCCGGCTCCTAGGAGAGAGACATACGCTGCTTACGGGAGGCGCCATGCAGAACGCCTCCGCGCCGGAAGGGCCGCATATCTATCATATCGGCGAATACTATTATCTTCTGATCGCCGAGGGAGGCACCTCTCATTATCATTCCGCCACGATCTTCAGGAGTCGGCATTTGACGGGCCCCTATGAGGCCAATCCGCGAAATCCGCTGATCACCCATCGGAATCTGCGGTGGGATTATCCGATTCACAGTACGGGACACGCGGACATGATTGAGCTCGCCAACGGGGAGTGGTGGACGGTTCTTTTGGCTTCCAGACCCGTGGGCGGGGATTACCGCACGCTGGGACGGGAAACCTTCTGCGTCCCCGTCCGATGGGAAGAGGGATGGCCCGTCTTCAGTCCGGATACCGGCAGAGTGGAAGAGCGTTATCCGGCGCCGGATCTGCCCCCTTGTCCTTGGCCGGAGGCGCCCTGCTGCCGCCAGTTCGACTCCGATAAGCTGAGCGAGGAATGGATCACCCTGCGGACGCCCCGGAGAACTTTCTACAGCCTAACGGAACGAAGAGGATATCTCAGGCTCTATCCGGGGCCGGAATCCCTTCGGGAGACGAAACATTGCGCTTTCCTGGGCAGGCGTCAGCAGCATATGCGATACGCGGTCCGCACCGCGATGGAATACCGTCCCCTCGACGGGGAGGAGAGCGGGATCGTCCTTTTGATGAATCATCGTTTTCATTTCCGGTTCGTCTACGGACAGTGGGAGGGAGAAAAGAAGATTCGCCTGATCCGCTGTTTTGACGGTCAGGAGGAGGTGCTGGGAGAGAAGGCCTGGGAAGCGGACCGAACCTATCTGCGGGTGACGGCGCGCCTACAGGATCTTTCGTTCTATGCGGCCAGGGAGGAAGAAGCCTGGGAGCCGGTAGCAGAACATGTGTCGGGAACCCTCTTATGTAAAGAAGTGGCGGGAGGCTTCACAGGGACGGTAATCGGCCTTTATGCTTCCGCCGAGGGGCAGGAGAGTTCAAATACCGCGGATTTTGACTGGTTTGAGTATAGGCCACTGGAAGAATAAAGATTGAAATGACGTTTTGTCTGTGGTATACTGAGTTTATACTAGAGGCGGGAGGAAGGCTATGAAGGAGCGTTGGATCGCGGTGATCGCCGCGGAAGAGCAGGAATTGGCAGGGCTAGAGGAATTTATGGAGGATGCAGAGGCGGTGGCCGGAGCGGCGGGCTGCGTGTATCGAACCGGCCGCGTCGGGGATTACCGAGTGGCGGCCATGCGCTGCGGCATCGGCAAGGTGAACGCGGCGGTGTGCGCCCAGGCCATGATCGACCGTTTTCATCCTGTGGCGCTGATCAACGTGGGAGCCGCGGGCGCGGTGGCGCCGGGTCTTTCCATATACGATTTGGTTGTTTCCGAGGATGTGGTGCAGCACGACATGGACGTGACCGGGCTGGGCTACGCCCCCGGAGTCGTTCCCGATCAGGAGGAGAGTTTTTTCAAGGCGGATCCCGAGCTTGTCTCTTTGGCGAAGCTTTCCGCGGAGGCGGAGGAGATGACCTGTCATATCGGCCGTATCGCCAGCGGGGATCTGTTTGTGTCCAACGGGGAGCAGCGGGAGCGGATCCGCCGGACCTTCGGCGCCTTGTGCGCGGAGATGGAAGGGGCGGCCGTCGCCCAAGCCTGCCGGAGAAACGAGGTGCCCTTCGTGATATTGCGCTCCATATCCGATAACGCGGATACGAGCGCGGGGGTGAGCTACGGCGAGTTTTCCGCCGAGGCGTCAGGGCAGGCGATCCGTCTGCTTAAGCGTATGTTGGCGTCATTTTGTTAAGAAAAAGAGGAGGATCAAGCAATGATTTTGGTAACGGGCGGAGCAGGATATATCGGAAGCCATACCTGTGTGGAGCTTCTGGAAGCAGGATACGAGATCGCGGTGCTGGATAATTTCAGTAATTCCAAGCCGGAGACCCTTGAACGGATCCGGGAGATCACCCATAAGGACTTCCCGTTTTATGAAGTGGATTTGTTGGATGAAGAAGGCGTGAAGCGGGTCTTCGACGAACAGCCAGGCATCGATGCCGTGATCCATTTCGCGGGGCTGAAGGCGGTGGGAGAATCCTGCGAGCAGCCCCTGCGGTATTATCATAACAACCTGACGGGGACGCTGCACCTGTGCCGGCAGATGCAGGCCCACGGCGTGAAGAGCATCATCTTCAGTTCCTCGGCGACGG
>CALWBZ010000055.1 GCA_944376225.1 uncultured Clostridia bacterium
TACATGTTTTCTTCCTCACTTTCCTGTAAAATACACTTCCGCGTCCTTCTTAGGTTCTACCGGCCGGTCCACCCTGAGTTTAACGATCGTGTCCGCCTGCCTCGGCAGCCCCTCGGGCAACATCACCCGCAAACTACTTTCTTCCTGTGTATACGGTATCTTTTCTCCGCCATAAGTACATTCCAGTACGCGGTAACCTTCCAGCGGCAGCGTACAATCGGCGAAGGCTTCCCGATCCTGAATATGCAGATAGATATGATCTTCCTTGCTGGTGGTGCCGTAAACTCGATCCACCGGCTCGATGGGGCCGCCTCGGGTTCCGTAAATGCTGTCGCCGTTTTCCTTAAGCCACTGCCCCAGCTCCCGCACACGGTTCTGTACCGCCTGGGGGATCGCGCCTTTTCCGTCGGGGGCCACGTTAAGCAGGATATTGCCGTCCCTGGTGACCACGTCCACCAGCATATGAATCAGCCAATTAAGATCCGATACCGGGTCGTTCGCCATCCATCCCCAGGACGCGCCGGAGCAGACGCACATGTTCTTCTCCCAGGGCACGGGAATGATCTTCCCCGTGATCTCGTGAGACCCCTCGTCACAGTAGAAGTCCCCCTCCCATCCGGACCGGGGATTGATAAGCATTTCGGGATTAAAACTTCTCGCCAGCAGATTGAGCTTGACGGGTTCCCAGAGCCAGGCCGCCGTCGTGTCGCTGCCGCTGTGATTGAGCCAGGACCCGTCATACCAGAGGATGTCCACCTTGCCGTAGTTGCCGCAGAGCTCCGCCACCTGGTCGTAGGCCTGCTTCTTCATGGCCGCGGCGCTTTCCGGCTTCCCCTTCGGGTCGAAATATCCCGGGAACCGCCAGTCCATGTTGGAATAGTAGACGCCTACCCGCAGGTTATGCCGCCTGGCCGCCTCCGTATATTCCCGTATGTAATCCCTGTGGGATCCGGTATTCATGGTGGTGAACCCCTGATAGCTTCCCGGGCTGTCCCACAGGGCGAAGCCGTCATGGTGCCTCGCCACCATCACCATATACTTCGCTCCCATGTCCTCGGCCAACTGCGCCCATACGTCCATATCCCAATTTTCGCCGGTAAACTCTTCCGCCAGCTTCGCATACTCTTCCCCCGGGATATGTTCGTTAAACCGCGCCCACTCGCCTCTTCCCAGAATGGAATACAGGCCCCAATGAACGAACATGCCCACCTTCGCGTCCCGCCACCACTGCTTTTTCTCCGGAGACAAAGTCAGCTCCTCGCTCTTTAATCCGCCCAGGCTCTTGAAATTGATACTGCTCTTGAGCATGGATTTCAGTTCCGCCCCCGTCATCTCTCTCGGCATCTTTTTGGGATCCATATCTGCCCCTCCTCTTGAAAGCTTTTCTCCCCCATAATATAATATATTCCCCTCGAAAAAGCAAGTGCTTTTTACAATATTTCTATTTGTTTTAATCTACATCATTGCAAATATGATTTTCCCATTGTAAAAAAGCGCAAACCTGAATTATAATGCCCTGCCCTTCCTTTGATTCCGTATTTTTTCTTGATCACGGCGTATAATTTTATTCCAATCCTTTTTGATAAGTCCCATCTCCCGAAAGAGTCTATCCACCTCCTGCATATCGATGGCGCCATGAATCTCACGGGTACATATGAGATTAAATTAATGGATTTTCCCAGGATGTGCTGTTCTCCCAAAGACAATAAAAGAGGGAGCTATTGCCAAAACTGTGCAATAGCTCCCCACTTTATTCTCTTCAAGATTCGTTACACGGGATTCTGTCCAAAAGTTCCTGCGCCGCTTCTCGGGGAAAATCTGGAGCGGGAGGCTCCTGAATCCATCCCTGCAGCCGCTCACGGGCATTTTTGCTTTGGGGCAGCATGTATCCGGATTCTCGGGACAGGTCTTCATGAACCAGTCGAATGGATTTTGCCGCGGCGCTCATAAGCCTATACAGAGCGTCGTCTTCTGTCTCCTCCGCCAACTGTCTCGCGATCCCCTCCTGCCCTGCCTTGTTCTGACACACCGCGCGAGAAGCCGTGAGTACCGTTTCCGCTTTTTGCTGCTGGGGCGGGTATTCTAAGGGCACCATGGAGATCGCCCCGCTGGGACAAGCCTGCGCGCATACGCCGCATCCTGTACACTTTTCCTTATCGATCACGCTGTTTTCCGTATCCGTGGCCCCTACGGGACACACGTAGAGACACAGACAATCTTTCGTGCAAAGACGCAGATTTCTGACCGCCAACTTTTTCATACGCTTCTCCTCCCTTCCACTTTCTCGAATTTCCAGTCGGGAACCTTACAGACAGGACAAATCTCCGGCGGATTATCGCCTATATAGATAAAGCCGCAGATCGTGCAGACCCATACGGAAGTTCCCTTCAGAAAGTCAGTTCCTTCTTTCTGGCACCGCTCCACAAGGGACAAAAGCATCCTCGTCACTTTCTCACCCCACGTACAGACGCGCAGGATTCCGCGATCTTTCGCACTCTCCGCCGCCTGGCGCAGGGCAGGATAAAAGCCGGAAAGATCATTCCTAAGGCAGGACGCCAAGTCTTCAAGGTTCTTTCCCTTTGCTTTCGGCGCGACTGCCGTGAAATACTCGGCCAGACGTCGATATAGGGCGGATTCCTCCTCCAGATACTGCTTCTCACAGCCGCGAGCCAGATTGGAACAGAGGGCCGCGAATTCTCCGAAGGATTGCTTCTCGGGGGAATCCGTCTCAGGAGCCGCGACTACAGCCTCCTCCCGGGGTTCCTCCACCGTAAATACCGTTCCCGGGGCTCCGCATATGGGGCAGAACCAGCCGTCGGCGATTTCGCTGAAAGCCCGGCCCTCTTTCTCCTCGTCATAGACATACCCACAGATCGGACATATGTACCTCATGCTTCTTCTCCTTTCTATTTCAGATTTTTCCAACAACTTGATAAGATCATTATAACGTACCGCAGGAGAAACTGTCAATCCGAGAAATTAAAAAACGCCGTGGAAAATCCCCGACGTTTTCGAACCTTTATCAAGAATGCGGATAACAGGAGTCGAACCTGCATGAAGTTGCCCCCACATGGACCTGAACCATGCGCGTCTGCCAATTCCGCCATATCCGCGTGTACCGTGCGAGATGTTTCTCGCGACAGCAATAGTATATTACCACATTCTCCTGTTTTCGTCAAGCATTTTTTGAAAATCCCTGTATATTTTCTTTCGCTTTCGTCCAAGCTAGGAATGTAAGCATAGGAGGTTGGGATTCATGATGAACAAGGTAGAAATCTGCGGTGTGAACACCGCGAAGCTTCCGACTCTTACACACGAGGAAAAATGCGCTCTGTTTCAGCGCATTAAGAACGGGGACATGCAGGCTCGGGAAGAATTCATCCGCGGGAATCTTCGTCTGGTACTGCGCATTATTCAGCGTTTTTATAACCGTGGGGAAAACGCGGACGATCTGTTTCAGGTGGGCTGTATCGGCCTGATCAAATCCATCGACAACTTCGACCTGAGTCAAAACGTGCGTTTTTGCACTTACGCCGTTCCAATGATCATCGGGGAGATCCGCCGATATTTGCGGGATAACAGCCCCATGCGAGTGAGCCGTTCCTTGCGGGATACCGCCTACAAGGCCCTTCAGGTGCGGGAAGCCATCACTCGGGAAAAGGGCGAAGAACCCACCATCGAGGAAATCGCCAAGGCGCTCGAACTCCCGAAGGAGGACGTGGTCTTCGCCCTGGACGCGATCCAGGATCCGATTTCTTTATATGAACCGGTTTTTCACGACGACGGAGACGCTCTTTATGTCATGGATCAGATCCGGGACGATAAGAATACGAACGAAGACTGGCTCCAGCATATCGCCCTGAGCGAAGCCATGGAACAGCTGGGAGAACGGGAGCGCAAGATTCTCAATCTCCGTTTCTTTAAGGGTAAAACACAGATGGAAGTCTCCGAAGAAATCCATATCAGTCAGGCGCAGGTCTCCCGCATCGAAAAGGCCGCCCTGAAAGAAATGCGCAAATGGCTATAATAAGCCGTTTGCGCATTCTATCGTCTTCCACATGATCACGGCGTCTTCCCGGGGTTTCTCATAATACCCGGGGCGCCTCCCCACTTCTGTAAAACCGTTCTGTACATATAAAGCAAGGGCGGCCTCATTTCCTGCCCGCACCTCCAGCGTGGCATACAGGATGCCCAAGGAGGGGTATTGCTCTTCCAATGCCTGCAGGAGCCCCCGGGCCACACCGCGTCTTCGCCATTCTTGGGCCACGGCGATATTGGTGATGTGGGCTTCGTCAAAGATCTGCCAAAATCCGCCGTACCCTACCACCCGGTCTTCTTCGCAGGCCACGATGTAATGGGCCATTTTATGGTTCTCCTCAAGCTCCCGCCGCATGGATTCCAAGGACCAGGGCTGGGTAAAACACTGCTCCTCGATGGCTATTACCTGTTCCAGGTCTTCTTCTTTCATGGGCCGGTATACTCTCATGGCCGCTCCTGTTCCATTCTCGCCAGCTTCTCTTCCCGCTCCCGCTCCGCTTGGGGCTTACGCAGGTATTCCAGGCGAAGTTCATCTCCCGGGACACAAAATCCCGCCTCGTATTTCTTCGCGCCCAACGCGGCAACCGCGGCCGCGCTGGCATGCCTTAGGTGCGCCGGCGCCAAGATGGCGGGACGCAGGACCTCCGCGTAAAGCGCCGCTCCGTCCCCCACCAGAACCGCCTGTTTTCCCTCTTTTTTTAGACGCTCCGCGAGAAGCGCCGGCGGGATCGCCTCAGGCTCATACACCGTCTTGAGTTCCTGCCCGTCCCGAAGGTAAACGGCCGCGTACACCTGTCCCCTCCTCGCGTCCATCATCGGGACGATCGGTCCCTCGTAAAGGAGGACCTGATAGGCCAGCGCCTCCAGCGTGGACAGGGGCACCAGGGGAACGGATAGGCCCAGGGCAAGTCCCTTTGCCGTGGCCGCGCCGATGCGGAGTCCGGTGAAGGATCCGGGCCCGGAAGAAAGGGCAATAGCGGAAAGATCTTGGGGAAGAGCTCCCACCGCTTTCATGACCCGATCTACCATGGGCATCAGCGTTTCCGAATGGGTGAGGGGGCCGTTGACCATCTCTTCACTGACGATCTGCCCGTCCTTCCATATGGCGGCTCCCGCCACCTTGGCCGCCGCCTCGATTCCCAATATCATCATAACGCTTCTTCGCCTCCCCACTCGATTCTTCGGTAATCCTCGCCCCGCTCCGGATCCTTACGGATCCTCAGCCAGACCGTATCCTCGGGCATGCACTCCCGCCGCTGGGCGGCCCATTCTACCAGACATACGCCGCCCGCCTCCAGGTACTCTTCCCAGCCGATATCCCAGAGGGCGTCTTCCTGTGTGAGCCGGTACACATCGAAGTGAAAGAAGGGCAGACGCCCCTCCCGATACTCATGCACGATGGTAAAGGTGGGACTCGTGATACGCTCCGAGACTCCAAGGCCTTTGGCGAATCCGCGGGCCAACACCGTCTTGCCCGCTCCAAGATCCCCGTCCAGGCCATAGACCTGCCCGGCGCGCGCCTCCCGACCCAGCCGTTCTCCCAGGGCCTCCGTCTCTTCTTCCGAAAAACTCTCCCAAAACTTCTCGCTCATCCCGCTCTCCCTGTCATGCCATAGTCCTGCCGTGAATCCTCGAAACGAAGTTTCTGCAGATCTTCATCGTATTTTTTCATGAGTTCGTCGATCTCTGTATCCGCGCCCTCCGCTCCCAGCTGGTGGAAGGCCTTCAGACGATCTACCTGTTCCTGGAGCTCGCCCTGCTTCTTCTCCGAAACGTAAAGGGTGTCAAAATCGATCCGAAAATCGGAACCGTTCGTCTCCAGATAGGCCAGGACGTTGCTGGCCTCCGCGTAGAGCTCCTGCAGCAGACGAATGCAGTTGCTGTAACGCTCGCCGATTTCCCGCTTAGCCTCCGGTTTAAGGTAGGAGTCGTTCATCATGCGCTGGCCTTCCATCTTCTTCCGCGAGATCTCCCGCTGGATCTGATTCCGGGTCGCCCGAATCTTCTCGGTCAGGCTTCGATCGCCGGACTCCTCAAACTCTTCTTCATCCCAGTCCCGTTTCTTGGTCTTCTTGGGCTTCTTTCCCGATTCCGTCAGCTTGTCCCTCTTGTTCCAATACTTCAAGAGACCGTAGACCGACGTTATAAGGCCCAGGAGGATTCCCGCGCCGGTTCCTATGACGATCTCCCGCGAGGAAACACTCATGCCGCCTCCCATGTACATGGTCAAATACACAAAGACCGCCACGGCCATGGTATAGAAAAATCCTTTGCACGCGCCGTCGAGCAGCCATCTGCGCAGCCTGTGCTTGCCTTCCGTGTATCTCGGCAGCCGGAACAAAGCTCGAATCCCTAAAAAATAAAACAGAAAACTGACGATTAATTCCATCCTGAGCCATCCTCTCCATTGGTATTCAAGGCTCATTATAAACTATTTTTCCCCGAGATTCAAGATAAAACTGTTTCTTAAGACTATCGTAAGGATTTTAGGCTCGTACCGCTATTGACATTCCTCTCTGACGGATGCTATACTGTTCGGGATAAGAAGGAGGTATATTCATTATGACTGAACCCACACCGAAAAAGACGCCCGCTCTTTTTCTCATCCGAATCCTGCAGGGCGCTTTGATTGGTCTAGGCGCTGTGCTCCCCGGCATTTCCGGCGGCGTGCTCAGTGTGATCTTTGGGATTTATAAACCGATCATGGAGCTCCTCTCCAATCCCTTTAAGAATTTTAAGACCCATGTGCCGCCCCTCATTCCCGTGATCATCGGCGGCGTGATCGGATTCCTAGGAATCGCGAAGCTCCTGGGATTCTTCTTAAACCAATACCCGGATCCTTCCGTGTGTCTGTTTATCGGTCTGATCGCGGGCATGATCCCTTCGCTGTTTCGGGAAGCGGGAGAACAGGGCGTCACAAAGGGCTCCTATATCTCGCTCATGGTTTGTATGATCGTGATCTTTCTGCTGCTTACAGGACTTCAGGTCTTCTCCGTTTCTATCGAGGCAAACTTCGTCTCTTACCTGTTCTGCGGCTTCTGTCTGGCCCTGAGCGTCATCGCGCCGGGAATGAGTTTCTCGACCCTGCTGATGCCCTTGGGGCTCTATACGCCTTTTATTGACGGCATCGGCGCCCTGGATTTCCAGGTTCTCGTTCCCGCGGGCATCGGCGCCCTCGTGACCGTGATCTGCCTTGCCAAGCTCGTCAATGCCCTGTTTAAGCATTTTTATTCTATCGCTTTCCACGGCATCATCGGCATCGTCATCGCCGCGACCATCATGATCATTCCCTTTTCCAGCTTCGTCACGTCCGTCACCAGCTGCATTGTCAACATCGTTTGCCTGGTTCTCGGTTTTATCGCTTCCCTGCTCCTGGATCGATTTAACAGTAAAGTCAAGGTGGAAGCTCTGTGATATAGGAAAAAGGTCCGGAGGCAAAACCTCCGGACCTTTTTTCTATATGCCGGCTCCGGCAAAGCCGTATTTTCAATTTGTCCAGTAGAATCTTCCCCCTACTTTACAGAGGAAAATCTTGCCGCTTCCTTGAGCCATCCCATCAGTTCCTCGTCGATCTCATCCAGCCGGGAAATCAGCACATGATGCGTCCAACGATTGGGGTAGGGTTCGGTTGCTATGTCGATCCGAGGGGATTCCTCTTTATGTCCTAAACCAAAAGTCACGACGATATATCTCTCCGGGCATTCTTTCTTTTTGCGTACCCGCATAAAGGACACGCAGCCAAACAGACGCCTGTTGTAAAAGGAAATCTGGCTTTTCTGCGTTTTGATGCGCACATTCTCGATTTCGCTTGAAATCCTTTCCTCCAGTTTTTCATAGAGCGGAAGAGAATCCATGTGTTTTTCAAAAAACAAAAGTATATCCGCGTCCATTATTTTCCATACTCCTTTCCGAGCCATGCCGCGATCTTGCCAATCAGGTCTTCCTAAGATTTTCTGTAGGGCCTCTGACAGAGAACGTCTTCTGAGGATGCTTGTACAAAGGTTTTATGACGTCCTCTGCCCTTCCCTGGGCATTGCCGCCTCCTTGCATATCTTCCATGTCTCTTCTTTTAGCTTTTTTACGTTGACCGGATTAATGTCCGGATCCAAATCCGGCATGTAGAAGATGTCCCCTCCCAGGGTTGCTCCCGAATAATATTGGTGCAGCCGTCTTCCCTGTTCTATCTCGCATTTCAGATACGAGTAAAACGTGGAGGATACCTTGTTCACCGTGATGCATAGCATCAGCCTGGTTTTTTCTGTGTTTCCGTCGATTCCATTCTTTTTCAGGATCTCATATACGCGGTCATAGATTTTTCCGATATCTTCTTTCCCCATCTCATTCAGAAAATACAGGACAAATACATAATGCTTTTTTCTAACTAGCCGATGGCAGACCAGCCATTCCTCGCTATCCTCCATGCAGGCGTATCCCTGCCGCGTCGCGCTGTCTCGCAACGCGTAGCGCAGCTGCGCCGCGTCGCCGAAAATCAGGTCGTATTTATCGAGATGCTTGTCTTCCGGTTTGATTCCTACGCAGGTGAGGATGATCAAGAGAATACCAATTATTGCATATATAATGAATATAATGAGAAAAATTCTTTCTCTTCGAACATATTCCGACGCTTCTTTAGGAGTGCACTCAAGCCACAATGCAGATATTAAAAACATCACCATTATGATCATTCCCAGTATTGTTAAGACTTTAATTATAAGGATTCGCGTTCGCATTTTCATCTTGGTTTCCTCACAAGCAGACTCTGCTGAATTTTCCTGTACTACGATTCGCGGAAGAAGTAAAAGTCGCACATCAGCCTCGCGATCATCGCCTTCCACTTTTCCCCTCTTTCCATACTCCAGAATTTCATCTTTGTATCCTCCGTTTCAGTTATTTCTTACTTTTATCATACCATATCTCCCTTTCTTGTCAATATCTTTTATCTATTTTTCACAAAAATCTTTTTTCATTAAATCCATACAAAAGAAGACCTCTCTATGAATCGCAAAAATCCAGTTTGAATCTCCGTACGTATGGAGTCGAGCTGGATTTTGAGTGTATTCCCCCCGCATCCTCACTTTTAGGTTTTTTCGTGTTAATTTAACAGGATTTTGAGGAAATGTGATGTCGCTCAAGTTCTTCCATCCTCACTTTCCAGGTTTTTTATGTTAATTTAACAGGATTTTGGGAGAAAAAGCTGTCATCAAAAAAGGCGCTGCTTTTTGCAGCGCCCACTTTTATAACCGCAGTTCCATAATCATCTCATCTTCGTCTCGATCCACTACCGTGAATCCGAATCCTTCATAGAATCGCCTGACTTTATCGTTTCCTTCTACATAACAAAGCACCACTTTATCATACCTTCCGTCACGCCTCAGTTCCTCTAATATGAGATGTGCCGCCGCGGTTCCAAATCCTCGCCCTTGATAGCGTTCATCGATAAAGAACTGGCTGAAATCATAGCATGCCATTTCCGGAAGATCATAATATAACCCCATTCCCACGGGCACGCCGTCGTTATCAATTACAAAGGCACGGCTGCGATTTTCCCGATAGGCATAGGCTCTTGCCAATATTCCGACGGAATCGGACACGTACCGCCTCTGCGCCTCCGATACTCTTAGTCCCAATCTCCAATTATCCGGGGTGATATCTTCTAAGCGAATCACCCGAACACCTCTTTGGCTTTCTGCATCCGTTCGATGACATGTACGCCGAAGGGACAGCGCGTCTCGCAGCCTCCGCAGGCGACGCAGTCCTCCGCGTTTCGCTCCAGGCTCTCGTAATGGGCCCGAACCGTGGGCGGCGTCTCTTCCTGCATCGTCGCCAGGTCATACAGCTTGTTCACCATGGCGATGTCGATATGAACCGGGCAGGGAGCGCAGTGGCCGCAATAGGTACATTGCCCGGAATAGGCATGATGGGGCGCGCTGGCCAGGACGCTGGCGTAATCTTTCTCCTGATCCTCGGCCGTCTCATAGGCCACGGCGGCCAGCACATGCTCCGGGGTGTCGCAGCCGACCAGGACGCTGGCCACACCGGGGCGCGTCAGCGCGTAGTGCAGACATTGCACGGGAGTCAGGGCCACGCCAAAGGGCGAAGTCTTGGCAGAAAAGAGCCGTCCGCCGGCATAGCCCTTCATCACCGTCATGCCCACGCCCTGCTGCTCACAGAGCTTGTACAGCTCCGTGCGTTCCGGCGCGATGCCGCTCAGGCCCTCGTCTATTTCTCCAAGATAATCGTTTAAGTTCTCGCTGGGTGGCATCATGTCAAAGGCCGGATTGACGCTAAAGAGGAGCATCTCGATCTCTCCGCTCAGAACGGCCTGCTTCGCCACCGCCGGGTTATGGGTGCTCAGTCCGATATGGCGGATCGTTCCCGCCGCTTTCAGTCCTTTTACATAATCCAGGAACTCACCGCCGACGATGCGGTTCCACTCAGAAAGCTCGTCCACGAAATGAATCATGCCCAGGTCGATGTAGTCCGTCCCCATGCGACGCAGAAGGTCCTCGAAGGCTTCTTTCACTTTATCAAGATCCCGACTGCGCACATACTGACCGTTCTGCCAGGTGGAGCCGATATGTCCCTGGATGATCCACTGATCCCGGCAGCCTTTAAGGGCCGCGCCGATATTGGATCTTACCTGGGGCTCCGACATCCAGCAATCGAGGATATTGATCCCCTGCTCTCTGCAGCAATCCATGACCTCTTGCACTTCCTGGGTGTTATGCCGTTCCAGCCATTCCCCGCCCAGACCGATCTCACTGACCAAAAGGCCCGTACTGCCTAATGCTCGATACTTCACTTGAAACCGCCTCCTTCGTTAATTCAGAAAATTCGTCACCAGAGTTAAAATCGGATTATACCGATTACAGAAATCTAAAAGGGTCGTCTGGGCCATTCCGTCAGAGAGCCAGTCCCATTTCATAAACAGGGCCGCGAGAAACACGAGAAGCCCGAAAAACCAGACGTTGATCACTCCCAGCGCCAACCCCGCGACTCCTCCCAGAAGGGCGTTGAGGCTATGGATCACCGGCAGCTTGGTGATGATATTAAGAGCCGCGCCGATCAAATGGGAGACCACTAAAAGGACGACCAAAAGGGCGACAACCGATAATACGTTAAGCGCCATGTTTGCCAGGTAGGCCGATACATACCCGGCGAGGGTCGTGACGTTCAGCATCTCATAGACCACGCTGTTGTCGTTTTGAATGAGCAAGTCTTTTAGGAAATCCGGCAGGGGCAAAGATTGAATCATCGAGGTATTGCCGCTTCCACTCATGAGCCCCTCAATGCTTTCTTCGATGCCCTTTTGCATCATTTCGAAAAGTCCGACCTGCTTTAGAAAATCGGCTGCATAGGGATACAGGATCTGCGCCAGAATCAGGCAGAGGATCCAGCGCAGTGCCTGATACAGCGTCTGCACGAATCCCTTTCGGATACCGCGAAACAGACCGAAAACGATCAGAAAAATGACCAATAAATCCAGTACGATTTTTACCGTCTGTATCATGCCCTCGTCCCCTCTCCTTCTTCCGCTCCCACGATATTCATCATATAGAGCGTACTGCCCCCGCGGCGGATGACGCGCTTTCCGTCCGAGAGCGGATAGAATGCCTGTACGTCTTCCAAGGCGTTATAAAACCACTGGGAACGTCCCTTGCTGTCCACGCATACGTAACTTCTGCCCTCTCCGTAAATCAGCCGGTCTCCCGAAGCCTGTAAGAAGGAGGGATTTTCGAGGCTCGTATGATACAATTCGGAACCGTCCGCGCCAAAGACCACCAAATGATCCTCCAAAGATTCGGCCTCGTGGCTTAGGGCCTCGCCGAAAATGATCCCTATAAATCCCTGTCCGAAATCCAGCGCCTCTATCCGATGGGTCAGCTTCTGGCTCCAGGCCTCCTTCGGCGTGCCTCCGGTCTCAAACCCGATGATCCGTCCGTCGCCGGCGGCAATACAGGTATTCCCCTCTATCTGAAGATCCGTAATGATCGTATCCGCATAGACGAAATTGGCGGAGATTCGGTCCGTATACGTGCCTCCCGAGACCGTCAGGTCAAAGAAGGTGACTCTTCCCTTCAAGGCGGTGCTGTCATAAGCGGTGTAGGCCGTCACCAGACAAGTCCCCTCATCGTTTAGGACCGCCGCCATGGGCTGTCCGTCTTCCGTCCCCGAAGTGATCCGCCGAAGCACCTGGCTCCCCGTATTGGAATAGACCAAAATCTCGTGTTCCAGGCCCTCTTCTCCGATTAATGTAACCCATCCGTTTTTATTGATAGAACCTGTCAGAATCGGATACTGGGTGACCACCTGATAGAGCAGTCCTTCCTTAGAACAGATGACGGCGTTCTTTCCTCCCACGTCCATCACCAGCACATAGTCCTCTGCCACGCGCATGACCGGCTCCGTCATCTGATAATTGATGTTCCAGACGAGGGACTGGGGGGCGGCATAGGCGCTCAGCCCGTCCCCGTCTCCCGACAGCACCAGGTCGTTTAGGACGGCGCTCACGCGGCTGCTCTGCCCCGACAGCTCCCACCG